>DASRQX010000452.1:0-17235 GCA_035696165.1 Acetobacteraceae bacterium
CTTCGCCGGCATGACGAGGGGGGCCGGCATGACGAGGGGGCGCGGCATGACGAGGGGGCGCCGATACGTTGATCATTCGCACGCCAGACATACATGTCATGCGTCAGCGCGTCAGGTAGTCGGCCAGATTGAGCGCGTCGGCACCCGGGATGCGCTTGCGCAGGAATTCCGCCTTGCGGCCGAACGGCACGGTGGCGTCGATGCCGAGCCGGCCCCAGAAATCCTTGTGCGGATCACGGTAGAAGCCGGGGACGCCGGGGATCACCAGGGCGCGCTCGTCGGCTCGGCCGCGCGTCAGGTAGGCCCACCAGACGTCGTTGAAGTCGTTGATGTCTACGTCCTCGTCGACCACGAGCACGCTCTTGTTGTAGTCGTGGCCGGCGCCCATCGCGGTGAGCATGACCTGCTTGGCGTGGCCTTCGTACATCTGCTCGATCTGCACCACCGTGCTCAGCACGATCGGCACGCAGGCGACGTCGATGATGCCGCGTTGGTTGGCCGCCAGCAGCGCCTTGTAGACCTGAGTCGCCACCGACAGCTCGATCAGCCGCAGGTCCTCGGGCGAGCCGCACACCAACGCATGGTAGATCGCATCGCGCCGCGCGATCACCGCGGTGACTTCGAACACATGGTTGTCGCCCACCGGCACGTAGGTACCCAGGAACTCGCCGAACGGTCCTTCCGGCCGGCGCACGTTCGGCAGGATGCGGCCCTCGATGACGATCTCGGTCTCGGCCGGAACCGACAGCCCGATCGTGCGGCACCGGCGCATCGGTAGCGGCCGCGCAGCGATCCGGCCGGCGACCTCCAGTTCGCTCTCGTCGTATGGGATCGGTGCCGCGGCAGCCAGCACCAGCTCGGGCGGCGGCCCAAGCATGATGGCGCATTCCAGCGCCTGCCCGCGCGCCTCCGCCTTCGCCGCATACTGCGTCAGGTGGTGCGGCCCGCCGAGCCGGATGCGCAGCTCGCTGTCACTGATGATCTGTGCGCGATGGAACGACAGGTTCGGCACGCCGCTGTCAGGCTCTTTGGCAAGATAGACACCGGCCGTCAGATACGGGCCGGCATCCAGCTCGAAATAGGTGATCGGCGGCAGGTCGGACAACCGGATCTCCTGCAACCCGTCCGGTTCGGCAACGTCCACCGGCGGCACGACCGGCGTCGCCATCAGTTCGGTCCACCGGCGGCAGAAACTCGTGCCGCCGCCAAGCAGTTCGGTCAATCGCGGCCGGCTGCCGAAGATGTTGGTCATCACCGGATAGCGCGAACCCGCGACGCGGCGGAACAGCAGCGCCGCATCGCTCTCACGCTGCGAGCGCTGCGTGACGGCGGCGAGCTCGAACCGGCCGGACACCTCGCGCTCCACCACCCGCACGCGGTTTTGGGCCAGCAGCGTATCGAGGTAGCGGCGCATCAGTCCTCCTCCCGCCAGCGGCGCACCAGCCCCGAGTCGATACCGAACAGGTCCAGCACGCGCCCGATGGTCTGGTCCACCATCTCGTCCAGGCTCTGCGAACCGGCGTAGAACGCCGGCACCGGCGGCGCAATGATCGCGCCCATCTCCGATAGCGCGAGCATGGTTCGCAGATGCCCGGTGTGCAGCGGCGTCTCGCGCACCATCAGCACCAGCCGGCGCCGCTCCTTCAGCACCACGTCCGCCGCGCGGGTCAACAAGGTGGAGGTAACCCCCGTCGCGATCTCCGACATCGAGCGGATCGAACACGGCGCGACGATCATCCCATCGGTCCGGTAGGACCCGCTGGAGATCGCGGCGCCGATGTCGCCGGGGGCATAGTGAAGGTCGGCCATCGCCTTCACATCCGCGACCTTGCGGCTGGTTTCGTGTGCCAGCGCGATCTCCGCGGCGCGCGACATCACCAGGTGCGTCTCGACCGGCGTGTTGCGCAAGACCTGCAGCAGGCGGATGCCGTAGATGACGCCGGAGGCACCGGAAATGCCGATGATCAAGCGGTTCGGTTTGCCTTCCGGCACGGCGTTCCCCCTCGCGTCGCCGAAGCGGCGGCGGCGCGCAATATCCCAGAAGCGACAGGCAACTCCAATACGCCGGCCAATCCGTCGGACAGCCAATAAAGTCCTTCCCCGTCTCCCAGGGCAATCGTCTTTGGCATTCGCATGATCCGCCGTTCACGGCGCAACGAAACGCTGAACCGCCAAGCCGCCAGGAAGAGCGGGGATCTTGTGACAGGTCCGGGCCACCGGATGCCGCGAAAACCACACCCGCCGAAACCCGGCCCGCACCGCCATGGCCCGAAGGTCGTTGCGCATTTCGCGAAGACCACGCCCGACACCCCTCGCCCCCCATGGGCATTGAGATAAGAGCCTGGATCGGTGAAGACTCTCCCTCCCGGCCCTCGAGGGTCGTTGCGCGCAAACGGATCAATCCGACCATCCGCCGCGGTTCCGCTCAGCCAAGCCGGTCCGGCTCCCCAGCAGCGTCCACAACTTTCCCGCCTCCACTGCGTTCGACGCCGCGAGCGCGGCCTGCCAGGTGCCCGGCTCGGCCACCCCCGACCTGTAGCCGCCGCTGACGGTCGTGCCGCACAGCCACCCCTTCATCCCACCCCAAGGCCACCGCACCGTTCGCCGCTATAGGGTCCTTGTCGCCATTCTCGGTTTTCGTCGGTGCCGGCACGCCTTCCGCCACGCACCCCTCCCGCTCGCGCGCCTGGGCCGTGAGAAGCGCACCGAGGCTTGCCTCACCAAAGCCTGCCGGAGCCTGCCACCGGGCGCTTGACCCGGTGGGGCAGCTTGATCCGATAGGACGCTCGATCCGGGGGTCGAGGCGCGAAGCGTCCAGAGCAAGGGTCGAGCCGCCCACACCAGCCCCTTCAATTCCCATCCCGCCACACGAGCCCGTCCGACAAGGCATGCCCTCGGGCGCTTGGCCCGAGGGTCGTTGCGCGATTTTGCCAATCCCGTGTCCGCCCCCCGCCGGGCCCCCAAGGCAAGCGCCCGGCAGCCGCTCCATACGGTCTTTGTCGTGGTTTTCGATTCGAGCCGCCCGACACGCCGCCAGCGCCTCCCGCCTGGCCAGCCTCGCCCCAGCGATCGCCGCCCGCCATGGCACCAACGCGGCTCGGTCCGCTCGCGCCGCCGCCAACTCCGCCGCCCGCCCCCGCGGCACCGCCCGCGCCCGCGCCGCGAACCGGCCCCGCGCGTCCCGTCCCCCGCTCCTTAGGGTTTTTGTCGTGATTTCCGGTTTCGCCGTCTGCGAGTAGAGCATCGGCGCACTCAGCTCCGCCGGCACCGTCGCCAGCCGCGCCGCCACATCAGGCGGCAGAAACGCTTGCAGCTGCCTTGCGGCACCAGCAGCCGAAACCGCACCGCCAACGTGCGACGGTACCGGTCCCCTGCCCAACTGGCCGCCGAGTAGTCCCCGCTCGTCGTGCGGGCGGCGGCCAGATTGGCCAGCCCCGCCCCCGTGCGCGGCCCGGTGCTGGTCCCGCCATGGATCCGGTACCGCCCGTTCCCCATCGCCGGCGCCCGGCAGGCGCAGCCCGCCCGCGTCTTCGCTCCGCACCGCGGCGCCAGGTTGGGGTTGGCCCGAGGTTTGCCGCCCTCCGGCGCGCCGGCCGCTTCGCCGGGCCCAGCCCCGGCGCTGGCTGCGATGCAGGCGCGGGTCGCCTCGCCGGGCATCACGCGGTCCGGTCCGCCGCCGCGGCAATCGCCGTGGTGTCCCCCGCGACGTTGCCCGCCACGACGTCGTCCACCACGCGCCGGCGCACGACATCGAGCGTTCAGCCAGGCCCTGGTCCAGCCGCGTCACCACCCCGCTCGTCGCATCGGGGGCTTGCACGGCACGCGGCGGCCCGTCTCTCTCTGTGGCTGAAGCCGGCTCCCGCCCGCTAGTCATGGCGGATTGATCCCGTCCCAGGGCGTTTGATCCGGGGTCTTGCGCTCGGGCGCTTGACCCGAGGGGCGATCCGGCCGCCCCCGGCGGCACCGGCGCATCCGTCAACCCACCATCGCGGCCCGGCGCCTCCGCACCCTCATCCCGATCTGAGGTCTCCGTTGTGGCTGGACGAGGTTCCATCACCACGGCCCGATCTCCGGTTCCGCCCGGCGGACCCTGCCCCGCTAGTGCCTGCCAGTGCTTGCCAGAGCCTGCCACCGGGCACTTGACCCGGTGGGGCGCCTGACCTGGTGGGGCATCTTGAGCCGGTGCGGCGCCGATCCCTTCTGCGTGTGCCAGGGCGCCCTACCTGGGCGCCTGCCCCAGGCGCTGGACCCGGGGATCGTCTCGGCCACCGTCACCGGCCGATCCGACGGCAAACCCAAATCGGCGCCCACACCCGCCTCCAAACCCTCCCCGTCACGCCCTGGCGAACCCGCGCCACCCCACCACGCGGCCAGCGCGGCAATATCGATCCCATCCGCCAGCACAGTGCCGAAGAACGGCACCGGCTTCTGCTGGTGGCGCACCATTGAACGCTCCAGCGCCGCTGTCGAGATCGTCAGCGCGGACGCGGTCCGCCGCAGCCGGCACACCTGCTCCACCGTCACTCCTGGCGCGCAACTCAGCTTGACGGCATCCTCTGCCGCCTCCTTGTAGATGACGATCTCCGCGCCGATCCGCGCCTGCGGCGCATCGGCCGGCATCAGCCCGCTGACCTCGTGGACCAGCCGCGTGGCGCGTGTCTGCCGCCAGGCCACCGTGGCGTCGGGCGGCGGCGCGGGTATCGCGGTGAACATCGCCGTCAGCAGGTCCGCGCTGAGCTGATACGGCGACATCGCCTCGCGGAAGACTTCCGCGGTCATGCCGTTGGTGGGAATGCTCACGTTGAATGTCTCCTGGTTGGAATGTTTGTCTGTAATAGTTACATACATTAACTGACGAGCAGATGCCAGCTAACTTTTGCCGGCGTGCCGACGAGGCATGGCAACGGTCGGCGGCAGAGCTTCACCTTGCGCCCGCGGCGCACCCGTCGGCTGCGACCAAGTCCGGATCGAGGATCGATCCCCGGTCCGCCAACGGCATCACGCGGTGACCGATGTCGACCAGTCTTGTTAGTCAGATACGCTGCACGCGACCCGGGGCGCCGAGCGCGGGACGATGGCGCCCCCGCGTCAGTCTCGCGCCCGCTGAGCAGATCGCACATTTGGTCCAGATCGCGGCACACCCTTGCCGCAGCACTCCGGCAACCAAACAACAAAATAATCCAGCGGACACGGAATTGTATAGAGTCCCCACAGAAGAAGAAAACCCCGCTCCGCACAAGACGCTTCGACTAATGCATCAGCCATCAGCGCGAAGCGCCAATAAAATCTACCTCTGTGAAACTCTGTGATTCCTCCGTGCAACTCTGTGTGCGCTCGATTACGTGTTTGATTTATCCCGCCCCCCTCCCGCCGTGTCCCCCCCCTTGCCGGCACCAGGATTTGTGATACCCGGTACGCAATGGACCAGCCATTTGCAGTCATCGCCGACATCCACGGCAACCTCCCGGCACTGGACGCCGTCCTCACCGACATTGCGGCCCGCCGCATCACCCAGGTGATCGACCTCGGCGACTGCCTCTCCGGTCCGCTCTGGCCGGCGGAGACCTGCGATCGCCTGATTGCTCTCCGGTTTCCCACCGTCCGCGGCAACCACGATCGCTGGGCAGCGGAGTTTCCAGCGGCCCGCCTGGGCGCCACCGACCGCTTCACCCGCGCCGCGCTAGCGGATCGGCACATGCACTGGGTGCGCGCGTTGCCACCGGTCCAGGCGTTGCCGGGGATTCTCGCGGTGCACGGCAGTCCCACCGACGACAACCGCTATCTGCTGGAACGTGTCGCCGCGTTCCACCTGGTTCCCGACACCCCGCACGCCATCGCCGCCCGACTGGGTGACGCACCGGCGTTGGTGCTGTGCGCACACAGTCACCAGCCCAGGTTGATCAGCCTGCCGGACGGCCCGACGGTGCTCAATCCCGGCAGCGTCGGCTGCCCGGCGTATCAGGACTCCACCGACGACCCGCATGTGTCGCAGGCGGGATCGCCGCACGCGCGCTACGCGGTCGTGCGCCGGTCCAACGACATGGTCGCCGCCGAGTTGATCGCGGTCGAATACGACCACCGTGCCGCCGCTGCCCGCGCCACGGAACTTGGCCGGCCGGACTGGGCGCATGCCCTCACGACGGGGTATGCTCTGCCGTTGCCAGGCATGACCTGACCGCCACCGGAGGCCCCAACCGCTATGAACGCGCCGAGCAGCGTCATCACCGCCAAGCCGCCCACCAGCAAGCCGCCCGCGAGCACGCCGCTCGCCAGCAGCGGCCACCACACGCATCTGCTGCATCAGCTTGAGCGAAAACTGCTGTGGCTATCAGCCTGGATGGTGCACAACGCCAACCACATCCGGCCGAACCGCGACGGCCTGAAGGTGGGCGGCCACCAGGCGTCCTGCGCCTCGGTGATCTCCATCATGGCTGCGCTCTATTTCGAGATCGCCCGCCCGCAGGACCGCATCGCGGTGAAGCCGCACGCCGGCCCGGTATTCCACGCGGTGAACTATCTGTTCGGTCGCCAAACGATAGACAACATGGCAGGTCTGCGCCAGATGGGCGGCGTACAACCCTATCCCAGCCGGGTGAAGGACGGGCCGGAAGTTGATTTCTCCACCGGATCGGTCGGGCTGGGCGTGGCGATGACAACCTTCGCCGCGCTGATGGCCGACTACGCGCGGCTGCACGGACTATCGCGTGAGGGCCTGCCGCCAGGCCGGCACATCGCCATCGCCGGCGACGCCGAACTGGACGAAGGCAACATCTACGAGGCCCTGCTCGAGGGCTGGAAACACGACGTCCGCGATGTCTGGTGGGTGATCGACTACAACCGCCAGAGCCTGGACTCGGTGCTCCCCGACCGGCTGTTCGGCCGCATCGAGGGTCTGTTCCAAGACATGGGCTGGAACGTCGTCACCATCAAATACGGCCGCAAGCTGGAAGCAGCGTTCGCCCGCGACGGCGGCGAGGCGTTACGCAGTTGGATCGATGATTGCCCCAACTCGCTCTATTCAGCGCTGACCTTCCAGGGCGGCGCGGCCTGGCGGCAGGCAGTGCTGGCCGACCTGGGGCGGTCGAAAGCGTTGCGAGAGATCATCGATCCGCTGTCGGATGACGAACTCGGCGCGCTGATGACCAACCTGGGCGGCCACGACATAGAGACGTTGATCGAAACCTTCCGCGCGGCGGCGGCCGAGGGTGACCAGCCGACCTGCTTCATTGCCTACACGATCAAGGGCATGGGCCTGCCCTTCGCCGGGCACAAGGACAACCACGCCGGGCTGATGTCGAAGGAGCAGTTGGAGGCATTCCGCGGGGAAATGAAGATCCGCCCCAGGCATGAGTGGGACAAGTTCGAAGGGCTGGACTGCAAACCCGAGGAACTGAAGGCGCTGCTGCAAGCATGTCCATTCGCGCGGAAGCTGACACCGGAGGGCCGCACACTCAGCGCGCCGGTCGTTCCGGTACCGCCGACGCTGCCGGCGCCACCGGTGGCCGGGCGCAAGGCCTCGACCCAACAAGGGTTCGGCGACATGCTCGCCGAGATCGGCCGCGGCCAGGGCGTGCTGAAGGCGCTGGCCGAGCACATCATGACCACCAGTCCGGACGTTACGGTCTCGACCAGCCTGGGGCCATGGGTGAACCGGCGCGGGATTTTCGATCGCCACACGCGCAACGACGTGTTCCGTGACGCGAAGCTGGCGAGCGCGCAGCGCTGGGGGATGTCGCCGAAGGGCCAGCACGTGGAGCTGGGGATTGCCGAGCAGAACCTTTTCCTCCTGCTGGGAGCAGCAGGTTTAATGCCGGGGATGACCGGCGCGCGGCTGCTGCCGGTGGGTACGGTATATGACCCGTTCGTCAACCGCGGGTTGGATGCGCTGATCTATGCCTGTTACCAGGATGCCCGGTTCCTGCTGGTGTCCACGCCGTCCGGGCTGACCCTGGCGCCCGAGGGCGGCCAGCACCAATCGATCAACACGCCGCTGATCGGCATGGCGGCGGACCGTCTGGCGAGCTTCGAACCGACCTATGTGGACGAGCTGGCGATCCTGCTGCGGCATGCGTTCGTTCACATGCAGGCAACGGACGGGTCGGCGGTGTGGCTACGGCTGTCGACACGCCAGTTGCCACAGCCGGATCGGGTAATCGACCAGGAAGCGGTGATTGCCGGGGCGCATTGGGTGGTGCGCCCGGCAGAGGGCGCGCGCATCGCGATCGCCTACCAGGGGCCGGTGGCACTGGAGGCCGAGACAGCATTCGCCGAGCTATTAACAGAGGTCCCGGCGGCCGGGCTGCTGGCGATCACCAGCCCGGACAGGCTGCACGCGGGGTGGACCAAGGCGTTACGCGCGCGACGTGCCGGTAACCGAGGCGCACGGGCGCACATCGAGCACATCCTGGCCCCGCTATCGCCCGGCGCGGCGCTCGTGACTGTACTGGACGGTCACCCGGCGACGCACGCTTGGCTTGGTGCGGTGCGCGGACAGCGCGTGGTGCCGCTGGGGCCGGATCATTTCGGCCAGGGCGGAGATATTCCGGATTTGTATCGGGAATACGGGATGGACACCGACGAAATCCTGGATGCGTGCGCGCAGGCGCTGGTAGGGTAGCGGCGATTAGGCCCTCGCGACAGGCGACCTGGCCTCCTGCTCCAAGGCCCAACTGGACTCCCGACACGCGATGCCCGGTTCGCGTCGCATCAGGCAGCCGACGACAGGCGTTGGCTTGGTCTCGCGATGTTACACCAACGGCCCAAAGTACTGACGTACGATACCCACCCCCGTCATGGCCGGCGAAGGCCGGCCATGCACGACACCTTTGGTGCTAGCAGCGAAGTCGTGGATGGCCTGTCCTCGGGCGTTTGACCCGGGGGCTGGTCACAATGTGATGCGGCGTCGGTGGGTCAATCGTTCAGACACCCGGCATTACATGTATGTGTCGTCTGTTTTCATATGTAACGTTTGTTTGCGGTGTGCATCGCCGTCATCCAAATCTGCCCCAAATTTCAAAATCTGTCCCAAATAACGCCGTCTCTGCGTCCACATGCGAGGCGTTGTAACAAGCAACCGACTCCTGTATAGTTGTTATGTGGCACTCTCTTTGCACCCGGGAGGCTACGGATGAACAAGGCAGTCTACTTTCTGCAGAGCGTCATGAAGACCTGGACAAGAACGAAAAAAAGAACCTCAAGATCGACCCTATATCCTACGCGGAGAAATGGGCGAAGGCGCAGACTGACCTCCTCAAGAAGATGGCTGAGCTTGAGGCCGCCGACAAGTCGATGCAGGAACAGATCGTCGGTATGAGCGCGTCGCTCAAAAAACTTATTGAGCTGGTAGAGAAGAAAAGCCCACAGGAAGCTAAACTTCTGCACCAACTCTTCCCCGAATACGACCGCGCCTTCAAAGACGATGTCAAAGGAAGATTTGACAAACTAAATGTCGCCAGCACATGATTCAAGTGGTGAGCCCAGATGGCAAGTCGTGAGCCCGGCTGGCAAATTGTGAGCCCCGTCGGGACCAACTGAACCCCTTGAATGGCCGGACGTTCGGTGTCGCGTAACGCCCGTACGGCTTGCCCCAACCGCCGCCTGGCAGCACGCCCGAACGGAGCAACAATCGCGCAAAAGTCGGGATCTTGCCGGTTGCAATTTGCCGCTCACCCGAAATCCAAAGCACCCTCGATTGTCACGATTCATCTTCGGCAAGACCGATGCGGCGTGACCAAGGTGATGGGTGCGCCCGTTTGCGGCGCCGGCCGTGGAACCGACGCCAGCGCTGCGCGCTGGTTGACGTCCCCTCTAAACCCTCCCCAGCACCTGCTCCCGGAACCGCCGCATCTCCGCCAGCGACTCATCCAAATCATCCGTCTCAAAATCAAAATCCAACGCCACCACCCCCAAATCCCTCAACGCCCGCAGATCCGCAATAATATCGTCATCGGTCCCCGAGAACAACCGACGCTCGCCATCGGTCGCAACCGCCCCCACCGCGCGGCCATAGCGCTTCACTCGATACGTCACTGCCACCGCATTCGCCGGCCGCCCAGCCTCCACCGTCAACTTCCGCAGCCGAGCAATCCCCGCCGCAAACCGCGGCAGTGTATCGTACAGCGCATTGCGATTACTGCCGATCGGATACCACGCATCGCCCAGCCGCGCGGCGCGACGCAGCGACGGGCCGGTCTCACCGCCCACCCAGATCGGGATAGGTTGCTGCACCGGCTTCGGCTCCAGCAGCATCGTCCCATCCACCGTCACATACTTCCCGTCGATCACCGGCTTGTGCTCTGTCCAAAGTGCGCGGAACGCCTGCACATACTCGTCGGTGACCGCGCCACGTTCCTTGAACGGCGTCATCACCACGGCATTCGACTCCGCCTCCAGCCAGCCGGCGCCAATGCCCACGGTCAACCGCCCGGCGGACAGGTAATCAATCGTCGCCAACGTCTTCGCCGCCACCACCGCCGGCCGGTGCGGCACCACCATGACAGCCAGAACGATCCGTATCCGAGAGGTCTTTGCCGCAATGAACGCCGCCGCCGCAAGCTGCTCGTGCCGCTGCGTCGGCGCCGAGGACATGAACTCGCCGGACTCCGTGTACGGATACCCGGGCGCCGACATGTCCGGCAGCAGCACATGGTCGGTCAGCGTCAGATAGTCGTAGCCGATCGTCTCGCCGGTCTGTGCCAGGCGGGTGATATGGTCGGGCGAGAGCACCGGACCGCTGATCGGAAGGTTGAAGCCGAACTGCATGATTTGTCCCTGTCGGTCTAGGTGAAGGCCCTGCGGATGCGGCCCCAGTCCTCGATTGCGTCCTCGGTGCCCGGGGTAATCGGGACGACGAACTGCGAATAACCGGCGCCGCGCAGCGCCTCGATCCGCTGCTTGATCTCCTGCTCAGTCGCGGTGAACGTAGTGCGACGGATCAACTCGGCGGTGATGAACGGGCGTTCTTCCTCCTTCACGAAAACGAAGTGACCGCGATGGTTCATCAGATAACGCGCATCCGCCGGTTCGAAACGTTTCGCGACCTCGATATAGCCGGCCACCTGCGCGGCAACCGCGTCCGGCACATCCGAGGTATTCTGCCAGCCGCTCATCGCCATATCCGCCGCGCGATGCAGCAGCACCGCGGCGCGCGGGCCGGCCTGCGCAATGGCTCGCGGGCTATCGGCTGGCTCGCCCGGCGCCAGCACGCAACCCGGCGCCCAGGCGGTGGAATACAGCGCGTCCACCGCGTGGCCCTCCGCCGCCCAGCTTGCCCGCATCTCGTCCAGCCAGGCCTTGCCACGATCGACGGTATCGACGAAGCACATCCATTCTGCCCCATGCCGCGCGGTCAGCGCGCGTGCCTTCGGTCCATAGGCGGAGACATGCAGGCGGATCGGATCCTTCGTGTTGATCAAACCTTTCTCCGGGTTCAGGAATCGGATCTTTCGAGGTCTGCCCTCGATCTCGGTTTCCACGGTCTCTTCACGCAACAATCCATACACAACACGGATATACTCATCCATGTCGGCAAGCTTCATCGCGCCCAGCCCCATCGCGCGGCGTGCGGAAAACCCCGTACCGACACCGAAATCGATCCGACCGGGCGCCAACTGGTTTAACGTGGCGAAGGCGTTCGCCGTCACCGCGGCAATGCGATTCGACGGCACCAGCACCCCGGTACCCAACCGAATGCGCGAGGTCTTCACCGCGGCAGCGCCCATGGCGACGAAACAATCCGCCGTCAGCATCTGCGTGTCGTAGAACCAGGCATGGGTGAAGCCGAGTTCCTCGGCCCGCTGCGCGAGCTTCCAGGAATCACCGGATGTTGCGATGCCGATGCCGAAATCCATGCGCTCCTCCTGTTGGTTATTATTGAAATCTTTGTCCGCGTTTTGCTAGTTCGTTACCACCACCGAAGACGAAGCACCGCAAATCAGCGGCGGCAATTCGTGGCAGGCCAAAAAAATCGCAAAAATCAGCATAAGAAGGTAGATGAAGACTTTGGCCTTGATGCGCACCGGAACCGGAGGGTCCTTCCAAGAACCTCCACGGCCAGGCCGCACCTTAATGTCGCTCAGTTGGCTGTCAAATCCAGACACAAACAGGACGCCGGATATGACATCGTATATCATCAGGCTCACGAAGAATGCTCCAAAGAACAACGCCCCTATGATCTGTCCCTCACCTGGGAGGTTCGCACGTATCAGCTGTTGTGGGGCCACAATAACCTCCGGACACTTATTTGCTGTGACCTCGTACGAAGCCGCTGAATAGCAGATGCAGGATATGACAAGGCTCCAGAGGAGCTAGTGGGGCTTCCGCGTTCCGGGTCTGGGATGGAGTGCGACATTCTGTCAGCCTCGGAGCGTTAGGCGCCCGCGTAGCGTTCGATCGTTTCGCGCCAGGCCAGCACGTCTTCCGCCCCGCGGACCGCGCCACGCAAGCCGGCGACGCCGGTCACCGGTACCAGCACGCGCGTCACTCCCAACCCGCCCAGGCGCGGCATCTCGGCAAGATCGTCCGGGACAGAAACGGTAGTCTCGACCTCCCCCGGGTCGCGGCCGTGCTTTATCGCGGTCTGACGAACCAGATCGATCAGATCCAACGGCACGCCGCGGCCGGGGAAGAATCCCTGCGCCAGCCGCCCCGCACGACGCGCGGCGGGCGGGGTTTGCCCGCCGATGATGATCGGCACCGGCCCGCGCACCGGCTTGGGCCGCATGAAGGCATCAGTGAAATTCACAAACTCGCCGTGATAACTCGGCACGTCCGCCGACCACAGCTCGCGCATCGCGGCGATGTACTCATCGGTGCGGCGGCCGCGATCCTCGAACGGCACCCCGATCGCGTCGAACTCCTCCTTCAGCCAGCCGACGCCGATACCCAGCAGCACGCGCCCACCCGACATCGCATCGAGCGTGGCGACCTGCTTGGCGCACACCACCGGATTGTGCTGCGGCAGGATCAGGATGCCGGTAGCGAGGTTGATGCGCGTTGTCGCAGCGGCGACATACGCCATCCAGATCAGCGGATCGGGCAGCATGAAATCGCCCTCCCCGCCCGGCAACTTGCCGTCCGCTGTGTACGGATAAGGCGACTGATAGCCACGCGGAATGACCGTGTGTTCCACCGTCCAGGCGCTTTCGAACCCGGCCGCCTCGCCGGCCTGCACCAACTCGACCGCGCGCGCCGGATCTGTGTAGCGGCCAGTGTTGCAGTAGCGCAGCCCGAACTTCACGGCGCACCACCGGCGCGCGGCCGGTTCGGCAGATCAAGCCCGATCCCGCGCAGATGCCCAAACAGCGCGGCGAGCCGAGCTCGATCCGCCGCCGGCAGTGGCGGCGCCAGAATGGAATCGATGTTGGTGCGCAGATGCGCTTGATCGCCGGTGCCGAACAGCACGACATCGACGCCCGGCTCATGCCGCACATAGCGATACGCCGCATCGGTGACGGAACTGGCGCCCCCCTCATGGACCAGGAACCCGAGCGGATCGTCGCCCTCGCCTAATTCCGCCGGCACCTGCCCGGCAGCCGCCAACTCGCGCATCGTTCCGGCCAGGTGCCCGGAGCGCGCGAAGATGCTGCGCACCGCGAACATCATCAGCGTGCCGACACCGTTGGCGCGGGTGGCGGGGAACACACGCTCGCGCGACATCTGATGCATCATGTGGAACGCGATCATCGCCGTGTCCCACTGCGGATCACGCGCGGCGCGATACAGCATGTCCTGGTTGATGTCATTCGGTGCCGTCTCGGTGATGCCCAAGTGGCGGAACTTACCTTTTTCCCGCTCCCTCAGCAGCACTGGAACGATCACGTCGCGCGAGTGCTCATAGATGGCGGGCGGCACGGCATGAAGCTGGAACACGTCGACGCAATCAAGCCCAAGCGTGCGCAACGAATTGTCCAAACTCCGCACCACCCATTCAGGCGTGAACTGCTTTTCCCCCGATTGGCGCGAGACCTTTGTGCAAACCACGACCTTGTCGCGCGCCACACCGCGCAGTGCCTGACCGACGACGCCCTCGGTGCCGTACGCCGCCGCGGTGTCGATGACATTCACGCCAAGATCGAGTGCCGCGCGGATCAACGCGGCGGCGTCCGCCTCGGTCTTGCCGGTGGACAGGCCCAGCCGGCTGTTGCCGCCGCAGCCAAGCCCCGCGACGCTGACCGTCAACCCCGTTCGTCCAAGCGTGGTGTAGTCCATCGATGGCCCCCCTGCCCTTCTCGTCGCGTCGAGTATGGTCTGGCGGCGGAAAACACCCAAGCCATAGGTGGCGGAACGATCGTGTGAAGGCAGCCGCGCGGCGTTCCTTTCGGCACCGCGTGGGGAGGGTCCATGCCGATCGTGCTGGATTTCGGCGCTCGCATCGCTCTACCCTCCCTTGCGTCGCCCAAGCCGCGCCGCGCAAGGGATCAGCAAAGGGTCAGCCACATGCGACGCCGTACCATGCTCGGGGCCTTGCCTGCCGCCATCGCGCTGGCCCGCCCCGCAATCGCGCAAGGCGCCGCCGCGCGGACCCTGCGATTCGTACCGCAGGCGAACCTTACCAGTCCGGACCCGATCTGGACCACGGCCAACGTCACGCGCAACCACGCCTACATGGTCTGGGATACACTCTACGGCCTGGACGCCGCCCTGAAACCACAGCCGCAGATGTGCGCCGGGCACGAATTGTCGGACGATCAGCTCACCTGGCGCTTCACGTTGCGCGAGGGCCTGGTGTTCCATGACGGCACGCCGGTGCGCGCCGTCGACTGCATCGCCTCGATCACGCGCTGGAGCAAGCGCGACGCGTTCGGCCAGCTAATCGCCGTGCGGCTCGCCGAAATGCACGCGCTCGACGATCAGCGATTCGAGCTGCGCCTGACCAGGCCATTCCCGCTGCTGCCCATGGCGATCGCCAACAACAACTGCTTCATCATGCCGGAACGTCTGGCAAAGACCGACGCTTTCAAGCAGATCGACGAGATCGTCGGCAGCGGGCCATATCGTTTCATCCGAAACGAATGGGTCGCCGGGGCACGCGCAGTCTACACCCGCTTCGAAGGCTATCGCCCGCGCGCCGAGCCGCCCAGCTTCACCGCCGGCGGCAAGATCGTCCACTTCGATCGGGTCGAGTGGCAGGTGATGCCCGATCCCGCCACCGCCGGCGCCGCATTGCAGGCCGGCGAGGTCGATTGGATCGAACAGCCGCTGATCGACCTGCTGCCGCTGATGCGGAGCAACAAGGCGCTGCGCGTGGCAACGAACGACGATTTCGGCGTCATCGGCGTGGTCGTGTTCAACCACCTGCAACCGCCGTTCGACAACGTAAAGCTGCGCCGCGCGCTTTTGCCCGCGGTCGATCAATCGGAGTTTGTGGCAGCGGTGATGGGCAACGAGAGCAGCACGGCAAAGACCGGGGTCGGCGTGTTCACCGCCGGGTCGCCGCTGGCCAACGCGGCCGGTCTCGATACGTTGACCGGTCCGCGCGATATTGCGCGCGCGCGCCAACTGGTGAAAGATTCCGGCTACAACAACGAACGCGCCGTGCTGCTGTCGCCATCGGATTATCCGTCCCTGCAAGCGGTCGCCCAGGTGACCCACGCGGTGTATCAGCGCGTCGGGCTGAACGTCGAGTATGCCAGCACCGATTGGGGCACCGTGATCTCCCGCCGCGCCAGCAAGGAGCCCGTGGACAAGGGCGGCTGGAGCACTTTCGTTACCACCGCAGACGGACAAGGCCTGACCAATCCAATCGGCAACAACATGCTGCGCGGCGCCGGGCTGAACGGTTGGTTCGGCTGGCCCACCAGCCCGCGCCTGGTCGCGCTACGCGAGGCATGGCTAAATGCCTCGGTTCTACCGGCACAACGTAAGATCGTCGAGGACATCCAACGCGTCGTGTGGGACGAAGTGCCGTATATTCCGGTCGGCCAATGGTCGCTGCCGATCGCCTATCGCGCCGCCGTGACGGGCATCCTGCGCAGCCCCTACCCAACATTCTGGAACGTTTCCAAGAGCTGACGTTGCCTTCACAGCAGGTCGTTCACAGCGCGCCGTCCGCAGCGCGCCATCCGCGGCACGCCGTTGCGTCGGGCGCGCCAGCGAGCCGATGATAGGGCAATCCGCACGGGAGGGGACAGATGACACTCAAAGGCAAGACCGCGCTGATCACCGGGTCTTTCGGCGGAATCGGCCACGCCACCGCGGGCAAACTCGTCGCGGCGGGCTGCACCGTCGTGTTGCACGGCATCGAGAAAATCCACGACGGCATCGAGGTCGCCAAGAAACTTGCGGACGCTCACGGCGGCCGGGTAATCTACCTGCGCGCCGACCTGACCGTAGTGGAAGAGATCGAATTCCTGATGACCGAGATCGCCGCGCGCTTCGGCGGCGTCGATGTCCTGGTCAACAACGCGGTGGTCAGGTCGTTCGCGCCGGTGGAGTGCTTCGCGGTCGCGGATTGGGATCGCGCATTGGCGGTCAATCTCTCGGCGGCGTTCCACACGATCCGGCTGGCGGTGTCGGGCATGCGGGCGCGCGGCTTCGGGCGCATCGTCAACATGTCATCGGTCTATGGCGATTTCGCCATCGCCGACCGGATCGACTACGTGACGACGAAGACGGCGCTGCTGGGGCTGACCCGCGCGGTGGCATTGGAAACGCTGGCGGACAACATCACCTGCAACGCGATCTGTCCGGGTGCGGTACATACGCCGGCCTCGGAACGACGGATCCTGGAGTTGATGGCGGCGGACGGGTTGGACCGCGAGGCTGCGATCAAACAGTTCGTAGCGGCACGTCAGCCGACCGGGCGCTTCATCGAGCCCGCGAACATCGCTGATCTAATCTTGTTCCTGTGCGGCCCGGCGGGGCGTGACATCACCGGCGCCGCGCTACCGATCGACGGCGGGTGGATGGCGAGGTAGCGCAGGTCGTCGCATCCAACATCGGCACGCCAAAACTACACCTCTCCCGCGCTTTTGCGGGAGAGGTCGAGGCGCGAAGCGACGAGCGTGAGGGTCGCGCCGCACGTATCACCCTCACCCGGCATCGCTCCCCTCCCCGCATAGGTCCGCTTTGCCCCCTAAGGGTCCAAGCCCGAACAATCGCGTCATCCGTCCGGCCGCCTCGGGGCGATGGTATAGTTCCATTCGCCGTGGAAATCGGCGGGTTGGATGTTGAGAGCGGCCATCTCGGCGTCGGTGACCTTGATGCCTTTCGCATAGTCACTTTCGTCGAGGCGAC
>DASRQX010000453.1:0-4515 GCA_035696165.1 Acetobacteraceae bacterium
GAAACCGCAGCCTTCGCATGTTGCCCGCCGTGGCGCCCGGCGTGTCGGCAGCCAGAATGCGATCGGCGTGCGGGGCGAAGGCGACGCGGAAATGGGACGAGGATTTCACGAACACCAGCGCCGCCTGGCGCAGTGGCAGGCCGACCGAGGTGTACATGCCGGTGTCCCATTCGAAGCTCGGCAGGCTGCGCAGCGCGAGGCGAAGGTCGCCGATGGCGATGACCGCCGTCGGCCCGAAATTCACCTCGAGCCCCTGCGCACCGGCATCATGCTGGGTGAACACGCCGTCGGTCAGCGTGCGGACCCGGCCGCTGATGCTGACGGACTGCCCGTCGCCGCTGAGCTTGTGACCGACACGGAGCGTGACGGTGGCGCCGGGCCCCGCCGCGACCGCCTGCGCGACGGCTTCGGCATCGACCAGCGCGAGGTACGAAAGCCGCCCCGCCCGATCGGCGCCGGCGGAGAGGAGTGCGCGCAGCACCGCGGTGTTGTCGCCGGCCGCACCGCCGGACGGCCCGTCGCCGGTGTCCCCGACGATGGTGGTGCCCTCACTGGTGAGACCGATGCGCACGGCTTCGTCGAGTGGCGTGAGGTCGGGGACGAATGCCTGGCGCACGTCCCAGGCCATGGCCGCGAGGTCCTCCGCTGCGGCAAGTGCAGCCTCGGTATCGCCATCGGTGCAGACCAGCGTGGCGAAACCGAGGTCGGGCACATCGATCCAGGGCTGGACCGGGAACAGCGAGGCGTGCAGCACGCGCCCGGCATCCTCCATGGCGCGGGCGGCGGCGACGATGCCCGACAGCGGCGGCTCGGCGGTGCGGGCGTTGACCGGGCTGACGAGCATGTGCCGCTTGGCCAGCGCCATCGCCGGCGACCGGCGACCAGCGAGCGTATCCAGCATCAGCCGGGCGACACGTTCGCCGGTTTCGTACATGTCGATGTGCGGATATTCGCGGTAGCCGATGAGGAACGTGCCGGGCTGCAGCATGCGCGGCGTGATGTGGCCATGCAGATCGAGCGACACGCCGATCGGCCGGCTGGCGGGAAGGATGGCGCGCAGCCGCTCGACGATCTCGCCCTCGGCATCGGGATTGTCATCGACGAGCATGGCGCCGTGCAGCGCCAGCAGAAGCCCGTCCAATCGCCCGGCGTCGCGCAGGCGCTGTTCCATTTCACCCATCAGCGTATCGAACGCGGCGCGCATGACCGGACCGCTGGACCCAGCATGCGCAGCGAGTAGTGGAACCGCCTCGACGCCGGCTTCGCTGAGCACGTCGAAGAATGCGGGAACCTCGACGCGTGCGGCGCCATAGCCGGTGAGCATCTCCGCCCCACGGTGCAGGTAGACCGAGCGAAATGTGTCGAGGTCCGTGCGGAAGGGGACGAAGGTGTTGGCTTCCTGCATGAGGGAGCCGACGGCGATACGCATGGGTTTCGGTCTCCCCCGGCGGCGGGCTGGTTGGTCCGAGCGTTGCGGTTGGCAGGATCTGAGTCAACGCGGGCGCACGGATCGTCCAGCATCGGAGTCACCGGCTTGCGCGAGGTCGCCTGAATGCAATGCTACCCGGTCAGCTTGACGTTCCAGAAGGCGGGCGGCTGCGCTGGCGTGAAGTTCTCCAGATGCGTGCTGATGCCGTACAGTAGCTGATAATACCCGACCATCAGGCTAGGCACCTCGCGGTAGAACAACTCGTGCATCTTCGTCCATGCCGCCAGCCGCGCCGTGTTGTCGGGGGCGGAGGTGAAAGCTTCCACGGCTGCGTGGATCCCAGGCGTATCCCACCAGCCCGCATAGTTGCGGTTGAACGGGCTGAACAGTGTTGGGTCCGGAAAAATCGGGCTGGAGGTCACGAACGCTTCCCAGATGCTGGCGTCATTGCGCCGCTGCAGCAGCGTCGCCCAGTCCATCACCTGCAGGTCCACCTTGAACCCGGCCTCGGTCAGATTGGCCTCGACAACCTGCGCGATCTTGAACATGTAGTCGTACTGCGTGGTGGTGAAGATGCGGAACGGCTGGCCCCTATAACCCGCCTCCTTCAGCAGCGTCGCTGCCTTTGCGGGATCGTGCGCGTTGTAGCCCGGCGTATCCGCAATGTACAGTTCGGTGCCTTTAGGATAGATTGATCCTTCCAGCGTCCACACCGATGGCGGACCGAAGGCCGCGGCCAGCATGTCGGACGGTGAGATCGCCGCCAGCGCGGCCTGGCGTATGCGCACGTCGGCGGTAAGCGCCCCTTTCGTGTTCATCACGATGATCGCCCAGCCCGGGACGATCATCGTGCCCTGCTTGACGTTGGGTTTGCTCGCGAGCTTCTGATAGCTCTCGATCGTCAGTCCGTCGGCGAAATGGTACTGCCCCGTGAGCAGCCCGTCTACCCGCGTCGCGGTATTCGGGACCGGAATGAAGCGCAGCTCGTCGATGAGCGCCCTCCGCTCGCCGAGGAAGCCGTTCGGCTTGCCCAGGGGGGAGGCGTATTTGTCGAAAGGGACAACGCGGATATAGCGGTCCGGCATGTGCTCTACTAACCGGTAGGGGCCGGTGCCGACAAACTCCTTGATCGGATCCAACGAAGATACGATACGCTTTGGCATCACCGCAGCCGCCCCATTGAACAGCGACAGCAGCGTCAGCAGCGGGGAATAGGGCTGCTTCAACGTGATGACCACGGTCTTCGCATCCGGCGCGGTGATGCTGTCAACGGACGGCGCGGCCGCCTTGGCGCGCGCCGACAGCTTGAGCCAGCGTTGCAGAGTGGCAACCACATCGTCGGCAACCATGACCGTGCCGTCGTGAAACGGCACGTTCTCGCGCAACGGGATGGTGTAGCGCATGCCGTCGGATGAGATGTCGGGCATCGCCACGGCCAGTACCGGGCCGATATGGAACAGCGGATCCATGTAGTACAGGGTTTCGAAGAAGTGTTGGTCGATCTGGTTGACCAGATCGGCCAGCGTCAGCATCGGGTCGATCGAGCCGGGTTCGCCGATGACCGCGATGTTGCCGGCGCGTACAATGGCCGCCGGGCTGCTCTGTGCCGCGGCCGCGCGCAGCGGGAGCAGCGAGGCGGCGGTCGCCGCGAGGAATCGGCGCCGTTCTGGCGAGACAACTTTGTCCATCGACTTCTCCGTATGCGCGCCAGAAGCCGCGGGCGAAGGCCGGCGCCTGGGTCCGCGGCCGATGCCAGGGTAGCGCCGATCATCTCCCGCCATTCCCCTGTTGGGGGGTTGGGCCACCGATCAACCTCAACCGTGATCGGTCTTCAGTGGCCACGCAACAGAAATTTCGCGACGCTCGGGCGCTATATGCAACCAAATCACGGCTGCTGGCGCGCAGGTGCCACTCACGCGGTAGATCGGGAGCGAAAGCGCCCCACCCATTGCAGACGACACCGTCCAAAACCTGGGGGGAAAACAAAGCCGGCAAGTCGTCGCGCCCCTAATTTTCCCGCTCTCGGTTCGCGCCGCCCAATCTGCCTCCCGGACCACCGCCCTACAGACCCCCCAGGTTTTGGAGGGTCGCATTACCCTTGGTCGAACGCGGTCGGCACTTTCCATACTGCGCCTCATTCGGCGCCGACACGACATCATCATCTCTAACGCAGACTGATACTGCACGACAAAACGTGGAAACTGGCCTGCACCCTCGAAGCAGACGGTCCCCTACGCGCCTCGGTGGACCGGATTGGGTGGGGAGCGGCCTGACTGCTTTCAGCCCGCGAGGGATGAGATCGGACATTCCTCCCAAAGTGCGATTAGCCCATCAAATTCCGGCGCAGACGCCGGACTTCTGCATCAGCTACGCGACCGATCGCTTTGGCTTGGGTGGCTCGTGCGTTAAGTCTTAAGCCGTCAACGAGGTTGCCGTTGCCCCGAAACGGCTGGAGGACCGAAGGTCACCGCAGTTGTTGATGTAGAAATTCGCTTGTCCGCCCGTTGGCGAAGGCTGCGGCCGCGGCATTGTAGTGCGTCCCATTATGCCGAGCGAAGGCGTGACGCTGACCCGGATAGCTGTAGACGGTGGCGTTTGGCTTGCCGGCAAGCGCCGTCTTGATCTCAGCTTGCGCAGACTTGGAAATGAACTCGTCCTCCTCGGCCAGATGCATCAGCAGCGGCGCATCAAGCCGCTTGACCTCGCCCAGGTATTTTTCGGTGTCGCCGCCGTGATAGGCGACCGCAGCGTCGACGCCGTAGCGCGCGGCCGTCAGGAACGTCATCAGCCCGCCGAGGCAATAGCCGAGGACGGCAACCTTGCCGGTGCACTCGGCCAGCTTGGCCACAACATCGGCGGTGTCCTTGACGTCCCTGGCACCGGCGTCGCGGTCATAGGCCTGATAAAGGCGAAGGCCGTGTTGCCAGTCAGGCTCGGAGATGACACTGAGGTCGACGCCCGGTTCCTGACGCCAGAATAGATCGGGCGCGACCGCAATGAAGCCTTGTTCGGCCAGTTCGTCGCAAGTCTTGCGGATGTCGGCGTTGACCCCGAACAGCTCCTGTAGAACGACAACGGCGGGAGCC
>DASRQX010000454.1:0-2839 GCA_035696165.1 Acetobacteraceae bacterium
AACTTTGTGATCGTCGCTGCCGACGCAACTCTGCTGGCGGCTCAAGCCGGATTATGCGGCGGGCAAGGTCCCGAGCCTCGGGATCAAACGCGCCGGTATCGCACCTCGCAATGCCGGCGCGCGCCGGACCTAGTGCTGCGGTTCCACCAGCGGCGATCCGCCGCCCACGTATTTGACCCACATCGCCTGGTTGGCCCCGGTGAACGTGAAGTTGTCCACCCACCGGTCGAGCCACAGCCACCACACGAAATCGCCCTGCGGCAGACCAATCCCAGTGATCGCCGTGTCGTACGGCGGATCGATCACCCGCAACAAGCCGGGATGTGCCTTCATCATCTGGATGTTCAGCACGGTCGGCTCGCCGGTCGCGGTGACCTCGCCGGAGACCAGCGCCTGCTCGTCATCGGCAACCGTGGTGAATGCCTTCAGCTTCGCCTTCGGCAGCAGCTTTGGATAGATATTCGCTTCGTCGCCGCCGAGCGCGTAGCCCAAGGTCACGTTCGGATCGTTCAGGCTCTCGATGGTCTTGTACGGTGAGTCGGCCCTGACGATGAACTGGCTGGCCGGGTTCGAATAGGCCCGGGTATAGGCGACGGTCTGCGCCCGCAGCGGCGTGTAGTCGAGCTCCGCCAGCACTAGGTCCACCTTGTGCGTCTGCAGCGCAGGGATGCGGCCGGCACCCGAGGTCTGCACGAATTCGACCTTCGCCCCAAGATCCTCGGCGATCGCCTTGGCAATCCCGATGTCGTAGCCGTCGAGTTGGCCGTCGGGCGTGGTGAACTCCCACGGCGGATTGCCGCTGATCGTGCCGACGGTCAGCACGTGGGTGCGCAGCACTTTTTGCAGGATACTCTCCGTCTGCGCTATCGCCGGCGATGCCAGCAGCAGGATGGCGGCGGCAGCCGCGGTGCAAGCCAGCATTTCGCGACGCCACGCCCGTGTTTTCATGAGATTTTCTCCCCCCTGGTGTTGTCGATGCTAGGGCGGTATCGATGGCACAGCAACCACGCGGCTTCCCCGGGCCAGACAGGCCGACGCGTGCGAGGAGGATACTCGGCAGCGTGCCTCAGTTCTTCAACCTGGCGCTGCTCCTCAACAACGGCACGGCGCTGGCCTGGGGGGCGGTCGAGACGTTGGCGCTCGGCGGCGCGGCGCTGGCGCTGAGCTTCGTCTTCGGCCTCGCGGGATGGCTGTGCAAGGCGTCGCGGCGACGGCCACTGGCCTGGCTCGGCTTCGGCTATGTCGAGCTGTTCCGCAACACGCCGACACTGGTCTATCTCTACCTGTTCTATTTCGGCCTGCCGATGATCGGCGTGCGTCTGGGCGCCTTCGTCTATGCCATGCTGGCGATAGGCATCCAGGGCGGCGCCTACGTGAGCGAGATCATCCGCGGCGCGTACGCGGCGGTTGGCGAAGACCAGCGGTTGGCGGCCCGCGCGCTCGGGCTGCGGCACTGGCAGTCGCTGGCGCTGGTGGAACTGCCGCAGATGTTTTGCGTGGCCTTTCCCGCGCTCGGCAACCAGGTGATCTCGACCGTGCTGGGCACCGCGCTCGCCAGCGTCATCGCCGTGCCCGAGCTGACCTACCAGCTGCAGATCATCGGTGATTCGACCTACCAGTATTTTAGCGTGTTCAGCATGGACGCGATCGCCTATCTGATTCTCGTCCAGATCCTGAATCAGAGTTTCCAGGCAGCCGACCGCCGCTGGTTCGGCAAGTGGCGGAGCGGGCGCTGACATGCCGGCGGTGACGCCCTATCTGTTTGTGCTGCTCAAGGGCGCCGGCGTCACCATCGAAATATCAGCCCTCGCGCTGGTGTTCTCCGTCGTCATCGGCACCGCTGTCGGGCTGCTCGCAACCGCGGCGCCCCGCTTCGGCTTCGTGCTGACGCGGCTCTATGTCGAGCTGATCCGCTCGATCCCGCTGCTGGTACTGATCTTCTTCGCCTATTACGCGATCCCTGTGGTGTCCGACGTCAACATCTCGCCCTATGTGGCAACCACCGGCGCGCTGGCGATCTACGGCGGCGCCTACATGTCGGAGGTGGTGCGATCGGGGATACAGTCGGTCGGCCCTAACCAGTGGGATGCGGCGCGGGCGCTCGGCCTGCGCTACTGGCACGCCATGGCGCTGATCGTTTTCCCGCAGATGATACGGGTGACGGTGCCGGCGGGGATCGGCGTGTTCATCGACCTGATCAAGGGCTCGTCGGTCGCCAGCATCATCGGCTTCATCGAGCTGATGCAGACGGCGATCAACGTGCGCAACACTATCTTCGATCTCAGCCCGATCGTGGTGGCCGCGATGCTGTATTTCTGCATCTGCTTCGGGCTGTCGCGCCTGGGGGCGCATCTCGAGCAGCGGCTCGGACAGCACGTGTGACGAGGTGCGATTGTCCTCTCCGCAGGAAGGTGCAGCTTCACATCGATTACTGAAAGTATCGGCCTATGGCTAGGCCCTGTGGACAAACCGGTCCTGCCGCCGGCGCAGCCCGAGCGGCTTGGGCGGTGCAACACTGACGTGGCCACGGGGGTGACGCGCTGATCGGCTGACCGGACTGGAAAGTAAAGAATCAAAGGGCGCCGCCGCGGATTCCGAAAAGAATCAGAGGCCCCATCTTAGGATTCGTTTCGTTGCTTTTTCACGTCGGGGGATTCAATTGACCGACTTGCGGTCAATCTTGACTGGCCTTTTGGGAAACTTGAGGCCGACGATGATCCGCGGACTGATGACGGACGAAGAGTGGGCGATCTTCGCGCCGTTCCTGATTACCGCCTCGTCGCGTGGCGGGCGCCCACCCTTGAACCATCGGCACAGGCTGGACGGCATACTCTGGATC
>DASRQX010000455.1:0-12772 GCA_035696165.1 Acetobacteraceae bacterium
CCGCACGCGCGACACCAGACACAAGGGGTTCACCAATGCTGAACACCGCCGAGATCGCCCGCTACGCCACCGACGGCTACCTGCCCGGCCGTCCGCTGCTCACCCAAGAGGAAACCGCCTACTACCGCGCCGGCTGTGAACGCGGTTGCGGCCCCATGGTGAAAACCCTCGGCCGTCGCCAATCCAGCAACCGGGTAAAGCCCTACCTGTTGTTCCCCTGGGCTGCCGCCCTGGTACGCCACCAGCACATCCTCGATTGCGTCGAATCACTGATCGGCCCCGACATCATGGTCTTCCACACCACTGTCTGGCTGAAGGAGCCCCACAGCGACACCTTTGTCCCCTGGCATCAGGACGGCACTTATTTCGGCCTCGCCCCGTTCGAGCACGTCACCGCCTGGGTTGCGCTGACCGATTCCACCCCGGAGAACGGCTGCGTCCAGATCATCCCCCACTCCCACACCACCGGCCAACGCCCGCATTTCGACCAGCCGGACCCCAAAGCCATGCTGTCGCGTGGCCAAACACTGGCCGAGCCGATCGACGAAACCCGCGCCGTGGCACTGGAACTCGCCGCCGGCGAGGTCTCGTTCCACCACACGCTGGCCTACCATCGCTCCGGGGTGAACCGCACCGCCGAGCGCCGGATCGGCATCGGCGTCAGTTACATCCCGACCCGCGTACGCCATGTCGGTACCACGCGGCTATCGGCCACCCTGGTCCGCGGCACAGATACCTATGGGCACTTCGACCACGAACCGACGCCGCTTGCGGATGAGGACGAAGCTGCGTTGCGTGCCCACGCCGATTCCATCGGCCGCTTCTGGACGGCGTCCGAGAACATCCCGGCCATGGCGTTGATGCACTGATCCGCGGCACTTTGCCCACCAAAGCGGCGGGCGGCGCATTGCGGCCGCAACGAGACGGTGCCAAAAATCGCGCTACCCCGGCACATCGATTGCATCTAAAATTCGTCACCCGGGGAACGCGTCCGCACACGCGCAAGCAACAGGAGCGCGCCGATGGCCGCCAAACCCTTCCACCTCGGCTGGTTCCTGCAAGGCTCGAGCGTCCAGGCCTGGGGTGAGCCCTGGACCGGCCATATCGGCCGCAACTGGATGGTGCCGGAGCTCTTCACCGATATGGCGCGCTGCCTTGAACGCGCCTGCTTCGACTATCTGCTGATCGAGGATTCCTCCTACGTCGGCGAAAGCTTCGGCGGCTCCACCGAAATCTACCTGAAAAACGCCATCGCCGTCCCGCGCCAGGACCCTTCGGTGGTCGCCTCGCTGATGACCGCCGTCACCTCGCGCATCGGCATCGTTCCGACTTTCGGCACCTACGCCTACCCGCCCTACCTGCTGGCCCGCCTGGTCGCCTCGCTGGATCAGGTCTCCTCCGGGCGCATCGGCTGGAACGCCGTCACCGGCAGCTCCGACGTCGCCGCAATGAATTTCGGCCTGCCCGGCATGCCGGAGCACGACCTGCGCTACGACATGGCCGACGAATACATGCAGGCGGTTAATGCGCTGTGGGACTCGTGGGAACCCGGCGCCATCATCGCCGACCGCCGCAGCGGCGTCCTGGTCGACCCCACCAAGGTGCACGCGGCGAACCATGAAGGCCGCTTCTTCAAGACCCGGGGCCCGCTCAACTCCGGCCCGGCGCCGCAGGGCCGGCCGGTGATCGCGCAGGCCGGCGGATCACCGCGCGGACGGCAGTTCGCCGCGCAGCACGCCGACACCATCGTCGCCCACACCAAGGGCATCGCCGCGATGAAGTCATACCGAGACGACGTGCGAGCCCGCATGGCCGCCTGCGGGCGCGATCCCGACCGCTGCAAGGTGCTGTTCCTGGTCGCCCCGATCATCGGCGAGACCGAGGACGAAGCGCAGCAGAAGAAGCACGCCCGTGCCGCCCGCGCGCAAGCAACCATCGCGCAACGCCTCGCCCATCTCGGTAAGGTAACGAATATCGACTTCGGCAGGTTCGACCTCGACCAACCATTGCCGGCGGACGTCACCACCAACGGCCACCAGCAGACGCTTGACGAGTTCCGTGCCAAGGCCGCCGGCCGGACGCTGCGCCAGACAATGGCCGATCACAACGCCACCGAACTGTCCGTCGAACTGGTCGGCACCCCGGATTCCGTCGCCGCCCGCATGGGCGAGGTAATGGAGGAAGCCGGCGGCGACGGCTTCCTGTTCTCGATGCCCAACGTCAACCGTCGCACCCTCGCCGAGGTCGAGGACGGCCTGGTGCCCGCCCTTCAGGACCGCGGCCTGACGCGAAGCGCCTATACGCACGCGCAATTTCGCGACAATCTGTTGGAGTTCTGATCCAACCATCGCTGGAGCATCGCCATGCCCCGCCGCCCCGTCCTGACCGAGCTCGATCGCCGTGCCTTTCTGGCGTTGGGAACCGCCGCCGGCCTCGCCGGGATGCGGGGCGCGCACGCCCAGCGCGCCGCGGCGGCGCCCGAGCCGAAGCTGCCCGAATACACCTCGATCCCCGAGAAACTCAAAGGCACCGGCGAGGTGCGAATCGCCGGCTATGGCGGCACCGGCCAGGACGCCTCGCGCAAGGCCTATTACGAGCCATTCGGCCGGCTGTCCGGCATCACCACCAAAGACTTCGCAGGCGCCGACATCAACAAAGTGAAGGCAATGGTGGACACCGGCAGCTACGAGTGGGACGTCGTCCAGCTCAGCCGCGGCGTGGTGCACAGCCTGATGAAGCACGGCGACTACTTCGAGAAGATCGACTACGACCTTGTGGACACGGCGAACATCGACGCGGTGTATCGTGACCCGTACGCGCTGGACATGCTGGTCTGGGCCGAGGTCATGGCCTACCGCACCGATGCGTTCAAGGGCGCCGTGCCGAAGGGCTGGGTGGATTTCTGGGATACCAAGAAGTTCCCCGGCGACCGCACGCTGATCGGCGCCGGCCCGCTGTCCCCGGAGCTGGAATTCGCGCTGCTGGCCGCCGGCGTGCCCGGCGAGGAGATCTATCCGATCGACATCGACAAGGCATTCGCGAGCTTCGACAAGATCAAACCCAGCGTGGTGAAGTGGTGGGAAACCGGTGCGGTACCGGTACAGATGCTGACCGACAAGGAGGTGGTGCTGGCCTCCGTGTGGAACGGTCGAATGGCGGCGTTGCAGGACGCCGGGGTGCCCGCCGCAGTGAGCTGGCCGCAGGGATTGCTGAAGCGCGACTGTTGGGCGGTACCGAAGGGCACACCCAACAAGGTGAATGCGATGAAGTTCCTCGGGTTCGGCACAATGGCGATCTCGCAGGCCAGGCTGTCGTCGCTGATCCCGTATGGCTCAGTCAACAACCAGTCCGATCAGTATATTCTGCCAGCGCAACTTGCGGTGCTGCCCAGCGCCCCGGCGATCCGGTCGCAGCTTATTCCGTATGACTACGGGTGGTGGATCGATAACCGCGACGCGGTCGTCGCCAAGTGGAACAAATGGGTGCTGAGCTAGGCGCCGGCGTACCAGCCGATGGACGGAACCGGCATGGTGACCGCGGGCGCCGCGGTCTTCCTGTCCGGGCTGGAGAAACGTTACGACACGGTCGGCGCGGTGCGCGGCGTCTCGCTGGACATTCGTTCCGGGGAGTTCCTGACACTGCTCGGTCCCAGCGGGTCGGGCAAGACTACCACGCTGATGATGATCGCCGGCTTCGAGGTGCCAACCGCCGGCGACATCGCGATCGACGGACGCTCAATCGTTACTCTCCCACCGCACAAGCGCAACATCGGCATGGTGTTCCAGAACTACGCGCTGTTCCCGCATCTGACGGTGGCGGAAAATATCGGCTTCCCGCTGAAGCAGCGCGGCGTCGATCGAGCCACGCGGGCGCGGCTGGTGGATGACAGCCTGAACCTGGTGCGGCTGCCCGGCTACCAGGCGCGTTACCCGAAGCAACTCTCGGGCGGCCAGCAGCAGCGTGTGGCGCTGGCCCGTTCGATCGTGTTCCGTCCGCGCCTGCTGCTGATGGACGAACCGTTGGGCGCGCTGGACAAGCAATTGCGTGAGAGCCTGCAACTGGAGATGCGACGGTTGCACGCTGATCTCGGCATCACCTTCATCTACGTCACGCACGATCAGGAAGAAGCGCTGATAATGTCCGACCGCATCGCGGTGATGAACGAGGGGCTGATCGCCCAGGTCGGCTCGCCGCGGGACATCTACGATCGGCCGTGCGACCGCTTCGTTGCATCATTCATTGGCGAATCGAATTTCCTGCCCGGTGTCGTGCGCGGGTTCGAGGATGGCGTGGTGGTCATCGATTGCGCCGGCGGGACGCTGCGCGGCTACGCGGCCGCCGAGCTGATCGCAGGCGCCGAGGTCACGCTATCAACGCGACCGGAGCGTATCCGCTTCGCCGACTCGTTGACGCGCGATGCGGCGCCCGACACGGCGTGCCATAATCGCGTGCGCGCCACGGTGACCGAGGCGGTGTTCGCCGGCGAACGCTGCCGCTATCTGTGCCACGGGGACGGCGGCCTGCCGATCGTACTGAAGGAACCCTCCGGTGCCGGGACGCTGCGCCGCACCGTGGGCGAAACGATAGAGATCGTCTGGTCGATCGCCGATACGGTGATTGTGTGACGATCAACAAGGAAAATTCTCCCCCTCCCCTTGAGGGCGGGGGACGCGGGGAGGGGTTGGTGCCAGGGTGGCACCGAAGCTTCTCGTGCGCGGACCCCTCCCCCCAACCTTGGTCCGCTTCGCGGCCCAAGCCCACAAGGGGAGGGGGAGAGCGTTCATCTTCAACATCTCCCCCATGAGCGCGGCAGTATCAACCGCAACAATCCCGCTGACCACAACCCACGCCCTTAAGCGCCGCGACCTTGTCCCCATCCTACTGACCGCGCCGCTGATCCTCTACATGCTCGTCTTCTACGCACTCCCTGTCGCCGCAATGCTCCTACGCAGCGTCGACTCGCCACATTGGTCGTTCGACAACTTCCGGCAGCTTGCTCACGACCCAGTCTTCCTCCAGGTCTTCTGGATCACGCTCCGCATTGCCTTCGTCGTCACCATCGGCACCCTGCTGCTCGGCTACCCGGTTGCCCTCGCGCTCGTTCAACTGCGCCGCGGGCCGGCCGCCCTGGTGCTGGCCCTTGTGCTTCTTCCGTTCTGGACCAGCGTGCTGGTGCGCAGCTACGCCTGGATGGTACTGCTCGGCCGGCACGGGCTGATCAATGAGGCGCTGGCCGCGGCGGGCCTGATCGATGCGCCACTCAAACTGCTCAACACGTCCATCGCGGTAAACGTCGCGATGATCCACATTCTGCTGCCGTACATGATCCTGCCGATCGCCAGCGTGCTACGGCAAATCGATCCGGCACTGCCGCGCGCCGCCGCCGGGCTGGGAGCGGCGCCGTGGCGCGTGTTCCAACAGGTGGTGCTGCCGCTGTCGATGCCGGGCGTCGCTGCTGGCGTGCTGCTGGTGTTCGTGCTGTCGCTGGGCTTCTACATCACGCCGGCGCTGGTCGGGGGGCCGCGCGACATGCTGCTATCCATGCTGATCGCGCAACAAGTTGATTTGATCAACTGGCCTTACGCCGCGTGCCTGTCGGCCACGCTGCTGGCGGCGACATTGGCCATGCTTGCCGCGTTCCAGCGCCTGCCGGGCATGCGCCCAGGGGTACACAACGTGCTGCGGTCGGCAACCCGATGAGCCTCCGCACAACGAGAATCGGATGATGAACCGCCGAAAGATAAGCGTCGGACCAGTCGCTGGCGGTGCGGTGGTAACCGCGGTGCTGCTGTTCATGGCACTGCCGATCCTGATCATCGTCGTGCTGTCATTCTCGTCCGCCAGCTACCTCACATTCCCGCCGCCGGCGTTCGGCGTGCGCTGGTACCGCGCGTATCTCGGCAGCGCGGAATGGCTGGCGGCGACCGGACTCAGCCTGTCGATAGCCGCATCGGTCGTCGTGCTGGCCACCTTCCTCGGCACGCTCGCCGCGCTCGGCCTGGCCAAGCTGCCGCCCCTGCTGCGCACGATCGCCGCGGCGCTGATCCTGTCCCCGCTGATCGTGCCGGTGATCGTGGTGGCAATCGGGATATATTATGCTTATTCGCGCTACGGCCTGGTCGGCACGCCGATCGGCCTCGTGCTGGCGCACACCTGCCTGGCCGTGCCATTCGTCGTCACCAGCGTCAGCGCTAGCCTTGCCGGCTTCGACCGGCGACTGGAGCAGGCGGCGCTGTCGCTCGGCGCCACCCCGTGGGGCACATTCCGCCAGGTGACCTTGCCGCTGATCCGCCCCGGCGTGCTGACCGGCGCACTGTTCGCATTCATCACGTCGTTCGATGAACTGGTGGTCGCGTTGTTCCTGTCAGGCTCCGGCGCGGTAACCCTGCCACGGCGCATGTGGGACGACCTGCGCTTCGCGATCGATCCGACCATCGCCGCCGTGTCCACGCTGACCATCGTGCTGACCGCATCGCTGCTGGCCGCGGTCCATCTGGCACGGCAGCGCTCCGAGCGGATGCGAGCATTGTAAGATGAGTGCGGATGCGAGCCGTGTAAGATGGACGCGAATGCCGACGTCGTGAGATTAATCTTGCTGCCATCCGTGCATCGAATATCTATGATGCAGACAATCGTGTGCGGGGGGCACCGCGCACGAAATCGCCAACCGGGGGCTGACATGAAGCGTTTGATGATCCTGATCGGGGCACTCGTCTTCTTTCTCGCAGCAGCATCCACCGCACCGCCGGCATCGGCGCAGGAATCCCAACTGGACGTCGTGTTGAAGCGCGACAAACTGATCGTCGGGACCTACAGCACGTCCCCGCCGCTCGCCTTTGTCGATGACAGCGGTAACCTGGTCGGGCTCGAGATCGACATGGCGCACGCCATTGCCAAGGACCTTCTGGGCGACCCCAACAAGGTCGAGTTCGTCGTGTTGCAGTCGGACGGCCGCTTTCCCGCCGCGCTGTCGGGCAAGATCGACTTCGGCCTGTGCTCCACCACCATCACCGGCGACCGCGCGGTGCGCATCGCGTTCACCCGGCCATACCTGGACACCGGCGGAAGCATCATCGCGCGCAAGGATGCCAACATCAAGACGGTGCAGGAACTGAACAACTCGAAGTTCACCTACGCCATCCTGAACGTGCCGCCGGCCATCGCGCGTGCCAAGGAGGTGCTGCCGAACGTGACGCAACTGCTGTTGGACAGCCCGTCTGCGCTATTCCTGGCTGTGAAGACCGGCCGTGCCACCGCCTTCGCGATCGACAAGCCGATCGCCGATTACTACGAGGCGGAGAACCAGGACCTGATGCGGCTGGACACCACCGGCACACCCTTCGCCTATGTCAGCCAGGATTCGATCTTCCTGAAGCCCGGCGACTTCAAGTGGTGGCTGTTCCTGGATACCTGGGTGGGTGAGCTGCGCGGCGGCTCCCGCTACGACCAGTATGTGGTCTGGTACAGGAAGTGGCTGAAGAAGGATCCGCCACCGCAGCGCTTCTATGATTACAACAAATACTGAAACGAAGGCTTGGCGTGCCATTTGATTTCCATTTCCTCGTCCGCCTCATCCCGGCGTTACTCGACGGCGCCGTGATCACGGTCGAGCTGGCGATCCTGACCTTCGCGATCTGCCTGGTCTGGGGCCTGCTGGTCGCGCTGGCGCAGTCCACGCGCGGGCCGCTGGCCTGGATCGCCGGCGGCTATATCCAGACCGTGCGCAACACCCCGCTGCTGATCCAGCTCTACATCATCTATTTCGGCTTCGCGATGGCGGGGTTCGCGTTGTCTGGCTTCATGTCCGGCCTGCTGGCGCTGTGCATCCAGAATGGCGGCTACGTCGCCGAGATCTATCGCGGCGGACTGCAATCGGTCAGCCAGCGTCAGTACGAGGCCGGGCGCGCGCTCGGGATGCGCCGCTGGACGCTATACACCACCGTGATCATGCCGCAAGTCATGGCGCGGGTGATTCCGCCGATGACCAACCAGGCAATCTCGATCATCAAGGACACCTCCCAGGTGGCCGCCATCGCGGTGATGGAGATGATGAAGGTGGCCGAGGTCTGGGTGGAATCCTCAGCCAATACCTATGATGTTTTCCTCGGCGTGGCGCTGATCTACCTGGTGCTGACCTCGGTCGCCGGGCTGCTTGGCAAATTCACTGAACACCGCCTGGCCTTCGTGCAATGAAGATGTTCGCGCCCATCCTGCACAGCTACTGGTACCTGTTTCGCGGCGCCGGAATGACATTGCTGATGGCCGGCGCGTCGGTGGTTCCGGCCACCCTGCTCGGCATCGTGCTAGCCCTGGTGCACGTATTCGGCAAGCGCGTCGCGCGCTCGGCGCTGCAGGTCTATCTGTTCATCGTGCGCGGCATCCCGCTGCTGGTACTGCTGACCTTCGTCTACTACCTGCTGCCGCTGACCGGCATCGACCTGCCGCCGTTCTGGGGCGTCGTGGTGGTGATGTCGCTGTACTACGCTGCGTTCATGAGCGAAGTGTTCCGTGCCGGCATCGAATCCCTGCCACAGGCGCAATGGGACGCCGCGCGCAGCCTGGGTATGACGCGCCATCTGCTGCTGCGCATCATCATCTTCCCGCAGGCGTTGCGCCTGGCCGCGCCACCCTTCGTCAACCTATGCGCCAACCTGGTGAAGGCGACCTCGCTGGTGTCCATCGTCGGGCTGTGGGAACTGACAATGGCCAGCCGCGAGGTGGTGGAGCGCACGCTGGCGCCGTTCCAGATTTTCATCGGCGCCGCGCTGATCTATTTCTGCATCTGCTACGCAATGGCCCGGTATGGACGATACCTTGAGCGACGCTCCCTCGTTGGCCATTGACGCCAAGGTGAACGACGACACGGCGCAGCCGATGCTGGCGATGACCGGCATCGTCAAGAGCTTCGGCGCCAACCGGGTGCTGCGCGGCGTGTCGCTGTCGGTCGCCGCCGGCGAGGCGGTGGTGGTGATCGGTCCCAGCGGCTCCGGCAAAACCACCCTGCTGCGCTGCATCAACCTGCTGGAGGACTACGAGGAAGGCACCGTCACGGTGGATGGGTTGCCGATCGGCTATCGCATCGATCCTCGCGCCGGCCAGCGCCTGCGCATGTCGGAACGCGAGATCGCCGCATCGCGTGAGATGATCGGCATCGTGTTCCAGAGCTACAACCTGTTCCCGCACATGACCGCGCTGCAGAACATCGTCGCCGCGCCGGTGCGGGTGAAGGGCGTGCCACGCGCCAAGGCCGAGGCGCGGGCGCGCGACCTGCTGGCCCTGGTCGGGTTGTCGGACAAGGCGCAGGAATACCCGGTGCGGCTGTCCGGCGGCCAGCAGCAGCGTGTGGCCATCGCGCGGGCGCTGGCGATGGACCCGAAGCTGATGCTGTTCGATGAGGTGACCTCGGCCCTGGATCCCGAGCTGGTAGGCGAGGTGTTGGCTGCCATGCAGCAACTGGCCCGCGACGGAATGACGATGGTTGTGGTAACGCATGAAATGAGTTTCGCCCGCGATGTCGCGGACCGGATTCTGTTCATGGAAGGCGGCGTGATCGTCGAGGAAGGCAAGCCAGACCAGATGTTTGCAGCACCTCGGACCGAACGGGTGCGGCAATTCCTGAAACGCTACAATGACCGGTATCGTATCTGATGGTGGAGCATGACTCTCCCCCTCCCCTTGAGGGAGGGAGCTGGGGGGAGGGGTTGGTGTCAGCGTCGCACCTAAGCTTCTCGCGCGCACCGACCCCTCCCCCCAACCCCCCTCCCACCAGGGGAGGGGGAGGACGTAAGGTACAACCACCGCTATACTCACCGCTTCTGACCACCAAAACCGACCCTGGGGGACCCTGACCGATGTCCACGACCACGCTGCCGAACGCCACGATCCTGTCCACCTATGAAGCTATGACCCCAGGGTCCGCCAGACTCGCGGAAACCGCGCGCACCGTAATGCCCAGCGGCCTCGCGCATGACAGCCGCAACTTCGACCCTTACCCGATCTACGTCTCCCGCGCCGCCGGCCCGCTGAAATGGGATGTCGACGGCAACCGCTACGTCGACTACTTCGGCGGCCACGGCGCGCTGATCCTCGGCCACAACCACCCCAAGGTGATGGAGGCGGTGCACGCCGCGCTCGACCGCGGCACCCATTTCGGCGCCTGCCACGAGCTGGAGGTCCGCTGGGCTGAGCTGGTCTGCCAGATGGTGCCGTCCGCCGAATGTGTGCGCTTCACCTCCTCCGGCACCGAAGCCACGCTGATGGCGCTGCGCCTGGCCCGCGCCTATACCGGACGCAGCAAGCTGCTGCGCTTCCGCGGCCACTTCCACGGCTGGCACGACCATATGACCAGCGGCCACCACAATCATTTCGACGGCGCCGCCTCGATCGGCGTGTTGGGTGGCATCGCGGACAACGTTCTGCTGTGCGACCCGAACGACACCGAAGAGCTGACCAAGCTATTCGGGCAGCACCGCGACATCGCCGCGGTGATCCTGGAACCGACCGGCGCGCATTTCGGCCGTATGCCGATGCTGCCGGAGTTCCTGCGGACCCTGCGCACACTGACCAAGGACGCCGGCACCATCCTGATCTTTGACGAGGTCGTCACCGGCTTCCGCTGCTCCCCGGGTGGCGCGCAGCAGGCGCTGGGCATCACGCCGGACATGACCACGCTGGCGAAGATTCTTGCTGGTGGCCTGCCGGGGGGCGCGGTGTGCGGCCGCCGCGACATCCTCGACCTGCTCGACTTCAAGCGTACCAAGGCGAAGGGGATCGAGAAGATCGCGCATCCCGGCACGTTCAACGCCAACCCCGTCTCCGCTGCCGCTGGGATCGCCACGCTGGAGATCCTGTCCAGCACCGATGCCAACGCGAAGGCCAACGCCTATGGCGAAACGATCCGCAAGCGGATGAACGAGGTGTTGGAGGAGGAAAAACTGAAATGGGCCGTGCACGGCTCCTATTCCGGTTTTCACGTCTTCACCAACCCGGACAACGCCGACATCACGCCCAGCACGTTCGATGCGGTTGCGTTCATCCCGACCATGATCGGCAACAAGCGCGGCGAGGGGATCGCGTCCGCGTTGCGCATGGGCATGCTGGTCAACGGGGTGGATGTGAATTCCGGCCCCTCGGGCACCATCTCGGCCACCCACGGCGATGACGAGATGAACGTGACGGTCGATGCCTTCCGCACCACGCTGAGGGCGCTACGCCGCGAAGGGGCCCTGTCTTAATCGGGCCCTTGCACCAACAAAAACTCTGGGAGGAAACGCAATGGACTCTATTGGTCGTCGCTCAACATTTCGCCTGCTGGCTGGGTCGGCCCTCGCTGGGTCAGCCCTGGCTGGGATCGCCGGCCCGCATGCCGCGCGGGCGGCTGAGAAATCGGTCACCGTCGGCATCGACCTGTCCTTGACCGGTGCGGACGCGGAAACAGCTGTGTTGATCAAGAACGGCTTCATCATGGCGATTGACGAGGCGAACGCCAAGGGTGGACCGTCCGGCTACCATATCAACGTGCTGCTGCTGGATGATGGCACCGCGACCGCCGGTCAGTACGATCCGGCACAGGCCGCGGTGAACGTCCGCAAAATGGTCGCCGATGCCACGTGCGTCGCGGCGCTGGGACCAATGAGCAGCACGCCCGGCAAAGCGATGTCGCCGATCCTCAGCCAGGGTGGTCTCGCCACCATCACGCCGACATCGACCAACCCGGACATCACCGATCCGAAATTCGCCGGGCTGTACCGGCCGGCGGGCAAGGCGGTCTACTTCCGCACCGTCACCACCGACGCCTATCAGGGGCCGAACCTGGCGAATTATTTCGCTGACGTGCACAAAGTGAAGACGATGTACGGTCTGGACGACAGCGGCGCCTACGGCATCGGGATTTCCACCGCCTTCGAGAAGCAGGCTGCGAAAAAGGGTATCACTGTCCTCGGCCATGACCGGTTGGACCCGAAGGCGGCGGACTACACGACGGCGCTCACCAAGATCAAATCACTCAACGTGCAACTGCTGTATTACGGGGGTGACGCCCAGGCCGGGGTGAAGGTCGCCAAGCAGTCGTACGACATCATCCCGAACGTGCTGAAGGCCGGTGGCGACGGCATGTATGGCCCCTCGATCCTGTCCGGAGCCGGCTTCCCGTCGTCGAACGGCTGGTATGCCACCGTGGCCAGCCCGCACATGATGGACGCCAAGGAACTGGAGCCCTGGGTGAAGCGCTTTGTGGCAAAGTTCAACTCGCAGCCGTCGGATTACTCCATCACCGCCTATGACGCCGCGCTGGTGGTGCTGGACTCGATCGAACGGGTGGCGAAGACCGGCAAGCCGGTCACCCGCGCCGCCGTGCGCGACGCGATCCAGGCGAGCAAGGTGAAGACGCTGCAAGGGACCGTCTCGTTTGATGACAACGGCGATCTGACCAACCGGATCGTCAGCATCTTCCAGGTGCAATACGACTCGAAGTACCCGAACGACGACATCGTGCATCAGTACAAGTATATTGGTGCCGCACCGCAAGACACGGTTTGAACCCTGGCCACCGCGGCGCGACCCGTCTTGGCAGGTCGTGCCCCGGCGGCGCCTGAATGACGCAGTGCCTATGATGCAGTGCCTGGGAAGGAACCTGACCTATGAATGACGTGCCGGCGGAGACCCGCAACACCAACCCCTACCTGGCGCTGGGCGTCCGCCCGTTCATCAACTGCGCCAGCGTGCGCACCCTGCACAGCGGCAGCCTGATGCTGCCCGAGGTGCGGGCCGCAGT
>DASRQX010000456.1:0-20144 GCA_035696165.1 Acetobacteraceae bacterium
ACCGCCACCGCGACGGCGTCTCCGACGATCCGCCAGAACATTGTCAGAAGACCAGCGGCTGCCAGTTGCCGTAGGTTATCGCGGTGAACAGCCTGCCCAGCATCGGCAGGATGACGATCTGGATTAGCACGACCACCACCCAGGGGCTGAGGTCGATCCCGCCGAAATTCGGCAGGATGTTGCGCACCGGGCGCAGTATCGGGTCGGTGAGGCGATACAGGAAGTCGCCGATCGTCCAGACCATGCGGTTGCGGGTGTCGAGCACCCCGAAGGCCGCGAGCATGCTGAAGAGGGCGGCCAGGATGACCGCCCATTTGAACAGGTTGATAACATAGTACAGCAGCTCGAACAGGGCGCTGATCATTGGGCAACTCCAAGCGACGGGCGGACGCTAGCGACGGTCCTATCGGTACGCAACCTGACCAGGCGGCCTGCGGCGCGGGATGCCGCAAGGCGGTCCCGGAGCCGCGTTGGTGCGAGTGATTGCCCCGTGGAGCGGCATTGCTCGCGGTTGACTTCATCCACCCTGATAAGCATTGTCCGCGCCCTGCGGCGGCCGGGGGATCGGCTGCCGATGCGCGGGATGGGGCTGTAGCTCAGTTGGGAGAGCGCCTCGTTCGCAATGAGGAGGTCAGGGGTTCGATTCCCCTCAGCTCCACCACCATCTCCGCAACAGTCCATCTGACCGTGCGAACGCTCCAAGCCGCCATGCCCGACCCCACCCGCGATGCCGCGTTCGATCTGCTGACCGCGGTGCTCGATCGCCGCCGCCCGCTGGAGGAGGCACTCGACGCATTGCCGCCGAGTGCCGTGCGCGACCGCTCGGCGGCACATCGGCTGGTGGCGGCGACGCTGCGCCGGCTTGGTACGCTGGACGCCGTGCTGGAACCCTTCCTCAAGAAGTCGCCCCCCGACCCGGTTCGCCATGTGCTGCGGCTCGGCGCGGCGGGGCTGCTGCTGCTCGACACCCCACCGCATGCCGCGGTTGCGACCGCGGTCGCCCTGGCGCGGGGGCGCCGGCTGCACGCTTTCGCCGGCCTGGTGAATGCGGTGCTGCGCCGCGTTGCGGAGGCCGGTCAGGCGGCGCTTGCGGACCTCGACAGCCCGCGGTTGGACACGCCGGCCTGGCTGTGGACCTCCTGGGGTGCCGAGGCGCGCTCCATTGCCCTGGCGCACCAGCATGAGGCCCCGCTGGATCTTACAATGCGTCCTGGTGCCCTGCCGCCGGAGGGCAGCGAATTGCTGCCGACCGGCTCTGTCCGATTTCCCGCCGGCACTGCGGTCACCCCGCTGCCGGGGTTCGAACAGGGCGCCTTCCGGGTGCAGGATGCCGCCGCCGCGCTGCCGGCCTGGCTGCTCGCCCCGCTACCTGGCGAGCGCGTCGGCGACCTGTGCGCCGCGCCCGGCGGCAAGACCGCGCAACTCGCCGCGGCCGGAGCCCAGGTCACGGCATTGGACCGCGACGCGGGCCGGCTGGCGCGGCTGCAAGACAACCTGCGGCACTGGCGGCTGACCGCGGAGACGATTGCCGCCGATGCCACCGAGTGGCGCCCGCCGACCCTGTTCGACGCCGTGCTGCTGGATGCGCCTTGCAGCGCCACCGGAACGATCCGGCGTCACCCCGACGTGCCGCGACTCAAGCGCCCACGCGACATCCGCGATTTGACTGAGATCCAGGACCGGCTGCTGGCTGCGGCGGGTGCGATGTTGCGGCCGGGCGGGCGGCTGATCTACGCGGTGTGCTCGCTGCAGCCGGAGGAAGCCACGCCGCGGATCGAGGCTGCGCTGGCACGCGGGGGCCTGCGCCGCGCGCCGTTCCTGCCAGTGGAGCTACCGGGGCTGCCCGAGGGGCTGACCCCGGAGGGCTATCTGCGTACCCACCCGGGCCTGTGGGCGGAGCGCGGCGGAATGGACGGTTTCTTCGCCGCGCGGCTGGTCAGGGTCTGAGCTGGGTGATTGGACCCGGAGGCCCGCGTAACCCGCATAGGGCGGATAAGCGCAGCGTCATCCGCCACCCCCGCAGGGTCTGGGCGGGAGCGCGGCGCGGTGGATGACGCTGCGCTTATCCGCCCTACGGTCCGGCCGCGGCTGCCGGCTGTCTTGGCAGCGACCGAAACGTTACATCTATTTATTATGTGAATTTGCCCCGGTTGTTTTGTTCGTCGTGTAATTCTGCCGATCGCGCCCAGTCCTTTGCAGTGATTGCCAGTGCAATTCCGCCTGGACATCGCAACAGGGAAACGATCATGCAGCGCAACAAATTCCTTGCCATAGTCGCCATCGCCGGCGCAGTGCTCGGCGTCGTCCCAGCGTTTGCCGGGGAAGGCGAAGGCTTCGTGCCTCCGGTGGAGACGTTCGTCGGCCGATTCATATCGAAGACCGCCGCCTGTCCATCGCTGGATTTCCACCTGACCGAGGCCGCCAACAAGAAAATCACCGGCCTGGTGTTCGATCCGACAATGAGCGGGCAAATGAGCAGCGTCGCCGGCGAGGTCGGTGGCGACGGCACGGTGCACCTGATGCTGACAGCGATGGGGGGCAAAGGCCCGGCCGGCGCCATCGACGGCACCATGCAGGGTTCCGTCATGGTGCTGAGCATGGCCAGCGCGACCTGTCCGATCAGCGGCGTCAAGCTGATGCCGGTGCAGCGAGAGATCGCCGGTCCGGCGGGCTGACACCAGGCGTCCGAATGATCGACTCTCCGGCGACACCCAAGTCGTCATGGCCGGCGAAGGTCGGCCATCCACGATTTGCTTTTGGTGCAGCAAATAAAGTCGTGGATGCCCGGCCTGCGCCGGCATGACGTGAAGGCAGCGCCGGTGGGTCAATCTTTATGTCGGCTGGTATGACACGTCGTTACGGGGTTCGTCGCCGCGTGCGTCCCTCTGCTGCGTTACGCGGGAGAGGGGGATCGGCGTGTCGTTGCAACAGACGATCTTAACGTTAGCGCATCATTGCGGCGCCGGGAGACCACCTCGCCGATCAGCACCAGCGTTGGGCCGCCGCTGCTCCAGCCTGGAGCCTGCGCTGCCAGTTCCGGCAATGTGCCGGCCAGCACGCGGTGCCGCCGTGTGCCGCCGCGCTCGATCAGCGCTGCCGGGGTGGTCGGATCGAAGCCGTTATGGGCCAGGCCCTCGGTGAGCTGCGCCAGGGTGTGGATGCCCATGTAGACGGCCAGAGTCGCGCCGGGTCGTGCCAGTGCCGCGAAGTCGAGGTCAAGCCGGCCGTCCTTCGTGTGCCCGGTCACCAGGGTCACCGCCCGGCTGGCGTCGCGATGCGTCAGGGAAATGCCGGCGTCGGCGGCGCAGGCCAGCGCGGCGGTGATGCCAGGGACGATGTCGTATGTCACACCGGCGGCGGCGAGCGCCTCGGCTTCCTCGCCACCGCGGCCGAATACCAGCGGATCGCCGCCTTTGAGGCGCACAACACGGCTGCCGGCACGGGCCAGGCGGATCAGCAGCGCGTTGATGTCCGCCTGCTTCATGCAGTGGTTGGCGCGCGCCTTGCCGACGAAGATGCGCTCGGCGTCGCGCCGTGCCATGTCCAGCACCTCATCGCTGACCAGCCGGTCGTGCACGATCACATCGGCCTCACCCAGCAGGCGGTGCGCCCGCAGCGTCAGCAGATCGGCCGCGCCGGGGCCGGCGCCGACCAGGGATACCATCCCGGATGGGTGGGCGGCGCCGGCCAGTTCGTCGGCCAGCGCGGCTTCCGCGGCGGCCTCATCGCCGGCGAATACCAGTGCGGCGACGCGTCCCGTCAGGATCCGCTCCAGCACGCGGCGGCGGGCGCCAAGGTCCTGGAAGCGGCGGCGGATCTCGCCCGAGAAGCGGCTCGCAAGGGTCGCGAGCCGGCCGAACGCCGGCGGCACGGCGGCCTCGATTCGCGCGCGCAGCAGCCGCGCCAGCACCGGGGCGGTGCCGGCGGTGGAGATGGCGATGGTCACCGGGTCGCGATCGACGATCGCCGGCATGATGACGCTGCACAGCTCTGGCCGGTCGACGATGTTCACAGGGATGCCGCACGCTTGCGCCGCGGCCGACAGGGCGAGCAGGTCGGCTGCGGGCGCGTCGGCACCGATCGCCAGCGCGCAGCCGTCGAGGTCGGTGCGGTCGAAGGTGGGACGCAGACGGGGGATGGCGCCAGCCTGGCGCAGCAGGTCCGCCTTGCGCTCGGCGATCTCGCCGGCGCCCAGCACCAGGACCGGGCGGCCGGACAGGTCCATGAACAGGGGGAAGTGTCGCATCCGCCGCCTATAGGCCGAGCGCGTGCGGCCGTGCAGCGTCGTCGCGGCAGTAAGAATAACTGCGCCGCGCGTGGCGCGTGCGGAGAAAGTTCATTGTGTGTTGTGCGGGATGCCAGGTCCCTTGGTCTCCGCAGCGTGACGGGCAGAGGCGACGGCGCCGCCCCCCGGATCAACCACCGGGTCAAGCCCGGTGGCTTCGGTCTACCGGGGGCATGGCCTTTCCGCCCCACTGGAGCGGCTACGATACCAGCCGGCGGATCAGCGCCGCCGCCTCCGGCGTGGACCAGTCGGCCGCGCCCACAAGCCGTGCGCGCTCCATTCCCTTGCGGTCGATGATCACCGAGGTCGGGATGCCGCGCGCGTCCCAGGCATCCGCGGCCGCGCCTTTCGGGTCGAGCAGGATCGGCAACCCGGTGATATTGTGCGCGTCGAAGAACGCGCGTACCGCCTTGGCCCCGCCGCGGTCGGAGGATAGCGGCAGCACGGCGATGTCGTGCGGCGCCAGGGCGTGCGACAGCGCCGACAGTGCCGGCAACTCGGCCACGCAAGGCGCGCACCAGGTCGCCCAGAGGTTGACCACCATGCCGTGGCCGAGGAACTCGTCCAGCCGGTGCGGCGTGCCATCGGCGGCAAGGAAGACGATCGGTTCAGGCTTCACTGGCGGCTGGACGAGCTTCAGGCCCTCGGCCAATGGCTCCAACTCCCCCGCAAGCGGTTTGCGCGAGACCACCCCGGCGGCTAGGGTTCCGCCCGCCGCCAGCCCCGTTGTCAGCAGGGTTCGGCGTCTCATGGACTGCATGTCGGAACCCCTTTTGTGAGCCAGCCGCCGGCCCCCCACAACGCGCGCCGCAACGCCGAGGCCAACCAGCAATGGGGTGGCCGCTTCGCCGCTGGTCCGTCGGTGGTGATGCAGGAGATCAACGCCTCGGTCGGCTTCGACAGGAAGCTGTGGCGCCAGGACATCCAAGGCTCCCTGGCGCACGCGGCGATGCTGGCGAAGGTGGGCGTCATCGGCGCCGAGGATGAGCGGGCGATCCGCGGTGGTCTAGAGGCGATCGCGCACGAGATCGCGACCGGTGTGTTTCCGTTCTCCGAGGCGCTGGAGGACATCCACATGAACATCGAGGCGCGGCTGGCCGAGCGGATCGGCGAGGCCGGCAAGCGCCTGCACACCGGGCGCAGCCGCAACGACCAGGTGGCGACCGATTTCCGCCTGTGGGTGCGCGAGGCGATCGACGGCCTTGGCGCGCAGGTCACCGACGTGATGTGTGCGCTCGCCGAGCGCGCGGCACGGCACGCGGCCGATCCGATGCCCGGATTTACGCATTTGCAGACTGCCCAGCCGGTGACCTTTGGGCACCACATGCTGGCCTATGTGGAGATGCTGGAGCGGGATCGCGGGCGGCTGGCCGATTGCCGGCGGCGGGGCAATGAGTGTCCGTTGGGGTCGGCGGCGCTGGCCGGCACGTCCTTCCCGCTGGACCGCCAGGCGACCGCCCGGGCGCTGGGCTTCGACCGGCCGACCGCCAATTCGCTGGACGCGGTGTCGGATCGTGATTTCGCGCTGGAATTCCTGGCCGCTGCCGCGATCAGCGCGGTGCATTTGTCGCGCCTGGCCGAGGAAATCGTAATCTGGTGCAGCGCGCCATACCGCTTTATCCGGCTCTCCGACGCATTCACCACCGGCAGCTCGATCATGCCGCAGAAGCGCAACCCCGACGCGGCCGAACTGGTGCGGGCGAAGACCGGGCGGGTGACCGGTGCGCTGGTGGGCCTGCTGACGGTGATGAAGGGATTGCCGTTGGCCTATGCCAAGGACATGCAGGAGGACAAGGAAGGTGTGTTCGATGCCGCCGAGGCCTGGGCACTGTCCCTCGCCGCGACCGCCGGGATGGTGCGTGACATGACGCCCGACACCGCGCGGATGCGCGAGTTCGCCGGGTCCGGTTTCGCCACTGCGACCGACCTGGCCGACTGGCTGGTGCGGGTGCTGAAGCTGCCGTTCCGCGGCGCGCACCATGCGACCGGGCGGCTGGTGGCGCTGGCCGAGGCGAAGGGCGTTGATCTGTCCGACCTGACCTTGGCCGAGATGCAGTCGGTCGAGCCGGGGATCACCCAGGGCGTGTTCTCGGTGCTGACGGTGGAAGCGTCGGTCGCCTCGCGCACCAGCTATGGCGGGACGGCGCCGGCGAACGTGGCGGCACAGGCGGCGCGCTGGCTGGAGGCGTTGGCATGAAGGCGTTGGGGCATGAAGGCGTTGGCATGAAGACGGCGATGCTCCTGCTGCTGGCCGGGTTGCTGCTGGCCGCCTGCGGCAAGAAGGGGCCGCCCGATTCACCGGGGCCGCCGAGCGAGATCATCTGGCCGAAGACCTATCCGACGCGCTAAGGTCAGCGCCGCGCGGCGTGATCCACCAGCTCGACCTTCAGCCGCTTGCCCAGCACGGCGGCGGCGCGGAACAGTGTGTGCAGCGCCACGCCGGTGTTGGCGGGATCGAGCAGCCGGTCGAGTTGCGACCGGCTGGTCCGCATTGCCTCGGCCATCGCCGCCTTGCTGAGCGCCTGCTGTTGCATGGCCCGTGCGATCTGCCAGGCGATGACCTGCTTCACTGCTGCCTCATCGACGGCCTCGAGCAGCCCTTCCTCGACCAGGAAGCTTTCGAAGCTGGAACCGATCGGGTGGATGGGCGGCTTGGGGTTCATGCGGGCGATGCCGCCGCGACGGCCCGCAGCCGCGCCAGCAGATCGGCTTGTCGCATCCTTGCCGTGCTCAGCTCGGTTTTTGGCGTGGTCTGCGATTTCTTGATGAACCCGTGCAGCAGGATCACCTGCGGCCCGGCGGCGCAGACCAGGATCCGCGCGATGCGGTTCTGTAACGTGATCCGGATCTCCCGCAACCCGTCGCCCAACGCGGCGCATGTCGGCATTCCTAGCGGCCATCCGTATTCAACCTTTCGCACGGCGGTTCCGATTGCCTGGCGATCGGCCAGGGACAGCGTCTGCAGCCACGCCCGCACCGGCTCGTTGCCGGTTGTCGTCCGGTAGAATTCGGCCGTGACGATTCTTTGCGGGCGCGGGTGGGGCGGTGTCATGGGGTGTGTACCGAAAATGGTGCGGATGGGCAAGTGGTTTGGTACGGATGCCTGGCGCGGGGGCGGGCGGCGGACCTGCATAGGACGCGGGCTGAAGAAACGGCTAACGGGTCGTTCGGAAACCACCACCTCGAGTGTCGCTGGCGCGCGGAGCCGTCGTCGCCTGCGCCAACCCTACAGGTACCCGGTGCCCATCTCCTCGGCGAACCGGCCCGGATCGCCTTCCCAAACGATCCGCGCATGTTCCAGCACGTACACCCGATCGGCATGCGGCAGCGCAAACGTAACGTTCTGTTCGCCCAACAGCACCGTGATAGGGGTCGTCTCGCGCAGCTGGGTCAGCGCCTTGGACAATTGCTCCAGGATCACCGGCGCCAGCCCCAGCGTCGGCTCGTCCAGGATCAGCAGCTTCGGCTGCATCATCAGCGCCCGCGCGATCGCCAGCATTTGCTGCTCGCCGCCCGACAGCGTGCCGGCCTTCTGCCGCTGTCGCTCGTTTAGAATCGGGAACAATTCGAACAGCCATTCGAGCTGCGTCTTGCGCGCCGCCGCGGACGCGAGGTGCTGGCCGCCGAGATCGAGGTTCTCCCGCACCGTCAGGTCGACGAACAGCTCACGCGTCTCCGGGCATTGCACTACGCCGCCGCGCGCAACCTGCGCCGGGGTCCGCCCACGCAGGCTTGCGCCCGCGAAATGGATGTCGCCGGCGAACGGCACCAGGCCGGAGATTGCGTTGAACAGCGTCGTCTTGCCCGCCCCGTTGAGCCCGACGACGGACACGAACTCACTGGCGTTCACATGGATCGAGACCTGCTGCAACGCCTGCGCCTTGCCGTACAGCACATCGACGCCGCGCACCTCCAGCAGCGCCTTGCCGCCCTTGGCGTCGAGCTCCTTGCGCGGGTGCGCCTCGATCTTGCCGCCGATGTAGACGCGGCGCACGGTCTCGTCGCGCATCACCTCGTCTGCGGTGCCCTCGGCGATGCGCTCGCCCAGGTACATCGCCAGCACGCGGTCGACCAGCGCCGCGACGCTCTTCACGTTGTGGTCCACCAGCAGTACCGCGTGGCCGTCGCGACGGAAGCCGTCGATCAGCTCGGAGAAGGTGGCGACCTCGGCCAGGGTCAGCCCGGCAAAAGGTTCGTCGATCAGCACCACCCTGGGGTCGCGCGCCAGGGCCTTGGCCATCTCCAGCCGGCGCAGGTCGGCGAACGGCAGCGTCGGCGGCCGGCGGCCGATCACCGCACCCAGGCCGACCCGCTCGGCGATCTCGCGCGCGCGTTGTTCCACATGCGGCTCGGCGGCGAGGCGCCACAGCGAATCCGGCAGCAGCGCCAGCTTGATGTTCTCCAGCACCGTCTGGCGGCGCAGCGGGCGAGAGTGCTGGAACACGATGCCGATGCCGCTGCGGGCGATCCGGTGGGTCGGCCAGCCGGCGATCTCGGTTCCTGCCAGCTTGATGCTGCCGGCGTTCGGCCGCTCGATGCCCATTACCAGCCGCATCACGGTGGACTTGCCGGAGCCGTTCGGGCCGATCAGGCCGAGAATCTCGCCGGGGCGGATGCTGAAGCCGATGTCGCGCACTGCCACCAGGCCGCCGAAGCGCTTGGTCAGGCCGCTCACCTCGAGCAGTGGCACGGTCCCCTGCACCCGCGCGGTGGCAAGGTCGTGCATCAGCGCGGCTCCCGCGGGCGCAGCACCCAGCCCAGCACGCCATCGGGGAAGAAGATGATCACCGCCAGCGCGATCCCCGACACCACGAAGGTGTTGAGCTGACCGAGCGGGCGCAGCAGTTCGTCGAACAGGATCAGGAAGATCGAACCGAGGATCGCGCCCAGGATGGTGCGCCGCCCACCGAACACCACGGCGATGACGATCTGCACGGTGATCGCCAGACTGACCACGGTGTCGACCGAGGCGGCGCCCTCATAGAACGTCAGCATGCCGCCGGCGAGGCCGGAGAACAGCGCGCTGATGCAGAACGCAGCCAGCTTGTGCTTGGTGACGTTGAAGCCGAGTGCCGCGGCCTCTACCCGGTCCTGGCCGGTGGCCTGCAGGATCAACCCGAGCGAGGAGCGCGACAGGCCGAACAGGATCAGTGCCGAAACGACCAAAAAGCCGAGCGCGTACCAGTAGTTGACCGAAACATCGATCGACAGCACATCCGGCACCATCATGCCGATCTCGCCGCCCGTGACGTTGGCGAAGATCACGATGCAATCCAGCAGCAGCAATACGGCGACCAGCGTGACCAGGCCGAAATACGGGCCGCGCAGGCGCAGCGCCGGCAGCGCCAACAATACGCCGCCCACCACGGCCGCGATGGCCCCGCCGGCCAGGCACAGCGGGATGGCAAACCCGGCATTGTTCAGCAGCCCGGCGCCGTAGGCACCGATTCCGATCAGGAAGGTTGGGCCGAAATTCACCTCTCCGGCGAACCCGAACAGCAGGTCCCACGACATGGCGAAGACGCCGAAATAGTAGGCCGTAGTGAAAATCCCGAGGAAATAAGCGCCCATCCATCCGGGCGCCGAGGCGGCAAGTGCCACCAGCAGCAGGGCGATCCAGGGGCCCGGGCGGCGCAGCATCTGCATCGCGCGCATCCTTACCGCCGCCCAAGCAGGCCCTGCGGCCGCATGTACAGCACCAGGATCAGGATCAGCAGCGCCGGGATCGGCCGCAGCGTCGGCGCGATGAGATAGGCGGTGATGGTCTCCGCGTAGCCCACCACGTAGGCGGCGATCAGCGAGCCGGGCACGCTGCCCAGCCCACCCAGGATGACGATGGTGAAGGCGCTGGCGGTCAGGTTGCCAGCATTGTCCGAGCTGATGCCGAAGAACGAGGCCAGCAGCACGCCCGCCAGGCCCGCCAGCAGCCCGTAGATGGTCCAGACGATCAGGTAGATGCGCGACATCTCGAAGCCCAGCAGGGTCAGCGCGCGTGGATTGATCGAAGCCGCGAGAAGCTGCTTGCCGATGCGTGTGCGGTTGACCAGCAGCCACAGCAGCCCGATCGTGGTCCAGCAGACCGCGGCGATCATCACCTCGTTCCACGGCGTGCGCACGCCCAGGATGTTCACCACGCCGGGGATGAGCGGCTGCATGCTCACCGGGTTGTTGCTGAACAGATAGTCCATCCCGACCTGGATCATGATGCCCCAGAGCAGCGTGCCGGTGAGGATGAAGATTTCTTCCTCCACCTTCGGAATCGCCTGCGAACGCTGGATCGGCCGCACAACGACGAAATAGGTGACGTAGGAGGCGATCAGTCCGACAACGATGCCGACCGCCGCGCCGCCATAGGGGCCGGCACCGTAATTCGCGGCGACAAACCAGCCGAACAGGGCGGCGGTCAGCATGATGCCGCCATGCGCGAGATTGAGCACGCCGCTGACGCCGAACATCAGCGTGAACCCGATGGCGCCGAGGCCATACAGGGCGCTGACGGCGAAACCGTCGATCAGGATTTGCAGGGCAAGCAAAAGGCAGTCCGCTTCTCGGGTCGTTGGTGCTGTTGCGCGGCGGCGGCGACCGCTCGCGTCGCGGCCGGGCTCGACCCGGCCGGCCATTTCGCGTTGGTTCCGAAATGGCAGGCGGGGTCGGCTCCGGCCATGACGACGCGGGTGGCTAGTTTGCGGCGGCTTGCTGCGGCAACTTCACGAATGACGGGAAGATCAGCTTGTTCGGGCACTTGCTGGCCGGCCAGATGCAAACCTGCTTGCCGTCCTGCCACTGCATGAACACGCCCGTGGTGAAGCCGGGGCCGTATTTCAGCGCGTGGGTAAACTCGTCCTGCTGGCCGTAGAAGGCAATGTGGCCGAGCGTGCCCTCCATGTCGGTCTTCTCGATCTCGGCAACCATTTTGTCCGGATCGGTCGATTTGGCGCGGCCGATCGCGCCGGCGATGATCTGCACCGCGTCATAGGAGGTGAAGCCGTCGAAGGCGGGGAAGTGGCCGAAGCGCTTCTCGAATACATCCGCCACGGGTATCGTCTTCGACGTGATCGCCAGGCCCGGTACCGTTCCGGTTTGCGTCACAACGCCGTTCACCGCGCCGTTGGTGTCCTTCCAGAACGTCAGGTTGGTCGCCTGGGCGCTGATGCCGCCGAGCGCGATCGGCACCTGCTGGTCATGCCACTGCACCGTCGGCTGCACGCCGACATGGGCAATGCCGGTCAGGATGACGTCTGGGTGCTTCGCCTCGATCCCGTTGAAGATCGGCGTGAAGTCGGTGGTGTCGGGATTGAACCTGACATGGTCCACCACGTTGAGCCCGATCTTGGGCAGGCAGTTCAACTGCCCCTCGTCGAGCGGCGTGGTCCAGTCGGCATCCTCGCTCATGATCGCCGCGGTCTTCATGTGCAGCCCGACGGCGAAGATGTCGTGCGAGGCGTCGCACACCGCGGTGGCGAGGATCGGCGAGGGAAGCCAGTCCTCGAACATGTATTTGTACTGCGCGTATTTGTCGTGCACCTGCTTGCTGATCAGGTTGCTCGCCGCCGCCGGCGTCATGGTGGGTACGTGCAGGCGCGCTGCCCATGGCTCGATCGCCAGCGCCACTTCGCTGATGAAGGTGGCGACCACAGCGGAGACGTGATCCTGCTGCGCTGCCCGCTGGAAAGCTCGCACGGCGTCGGAGGCCGAGGAATGGTCATCGTAGGAGATGATCTCGATCTTGCGACCGTCGACGCCACCCTTGGCGTTGATCTCGTCGGCGGCGATCTGCGCGCCTTGTAGGATGGCCTGGCCGACGATGGCGGATTGCTCGCTGATCACACCGATCTTGATCGGTTCCTGGTCGGCTGCACGCGCCTGCGGAGGGCCGGCGAACAGCGCGAGTGAACTGGTGAGCACGGCGGCGTACGGCAAAGCGCGCCAACCTGTTGGCGTCATGGGCGGAGTCTCCTGCGGGTGGCGAGCTTTCTGGGCTGGCTCTGTTGGTATCGGAAGGCCGTCCCACGGTGTCCCGGGTGGCGAACCGTTGGACCCCAGTATCCCCGATAGGATGAACGGTCATATTACTGTTTGTTAACGCTCGGCAAATCCGCGGGCCACACGGCGGCGTATTCTCGATAGCAATAGCAATGTGATCGGCCGAGACCCCGGCAGCCGAGGCCCCGGCAGCCGCGACGCCAGCTGCGGTGACGCCGGGCATCAATATCGCGCGCATCGAGACGCGCTGCTCAGTCGCTGCTCGTCTCGCCTGTGCCGTGCACCGATGCTAGGCTTCGCCGACCGTCTTCACCGTTTGGCGTCAACCGTCTGGCGTCCCGCCCTCGTCCTTGGCATCGCGGCACGCGCCGCGGGTGCCGCGCTGGAGTGTGAACCACATCATGGCAGCCCACGCCGCCCCGACTTTCGACGCACCCGATCCCACCCTCGCCGAGTTGATCGCCGCGCGGCCCTTCCTGTCCATGCACGCCATGGACGGGCTGTTGCTGGACGATGTGCCGCTCAATCGCGTCGCCGACGAGTGCGGCACGCCGACATGGGTTTACTCGGCGGCCACGATGCGGGCGCGCTACCGGGCGCTGGCCGGCGCGCTCGGTGCCGCCGGGCTGAACGCACATGTGCACTACGCGATGAAGGCGAACGACCATCTTGCAATCCTGCGGCTGTTCGCACGCGAGGGCGCCGGCGTCGACGTGGTAAGTGCGGGTGAACTGTTGCGCGCACGCGCCGCCGGCATTGCGGGCGATCAGGTGGTGTTCTCCGGCGTCGGCAAGTCGCCGCGTGAGCTGCGCCTGGCGCTGAGCGAGGACATCGCCCAGATCAACGTGGAAAGCGCGGAGGAGCTGGCAATGCTCTCCGCTGTCGCGGTGGAGATGGGACGCACCGCGCGCGTGGCGCTGCGGGTCAATCCGGATGTAGACGCGGGCACCCACGCGAAGATCTCCACTGGCCGCGCGCAGGACAAATTCGGCATCCCCTATGCCGAAGCCGTCGCGCTGTACGCACACGCCGCCACGCTGTCCGGCATCCGTCCGATCGGCTTGGCGGTGCATATCGGCAGCCAGATCCTGTCATTGGCCCCCTACCGCGCCGCCTATGCCCGTATCGCCGAGTTGGTGCGCGCCCTGCGGGTCGGCGGGCTCACGGTCGAGACGGTGGATTGCGGCGGCGGCCTCGGCATCCCCTATCGCGACGAGCCGGCCCCGAGTCCCACCGCGCTGGCTGGTGCCATCGCCGGCGCCTTGCGCAACCTGGGCCTTCACCTGACGGTCGAGCCCGGCCGCTGGCTGGTCGGCCCGGCGGGAGTGCTGCTCGCCTCCGTTATCCTGGTGAAGCAGACTGGCATTCCGGTGAAGCAGTCCGGCATCATTGTGAAGCAGTCCGGCGGATCACGCTTCGTTGTGCTGGACGCTGCGATGAACGACCTGGTCCGCCCGGCGATGTACGATGCGTGGCATGGCATCGTTCCGGTGTCCGCCGTCGAAGCAGTCGGCGCCGTGTCGCCCGCCGATGTCGTCGGCCCGGTCTGCGAGAGCGGCGACACCTTCGCCCGCGGCCGCATGCTGCCCGCCGTGGCGGCAAATTCTCGCGTGGCGATCCTCGACGCGGGTGCTTATGGTTCGGTCATGAGCTCGGTTTACAACACACGCCCGCTGGCGGCCGAGGTGATGATCGACCGCGGCGATATCGCACTGATCCGCGCGCGTCAGCCGGTCGAAGCCTTGTGGGCGGGCGAACGCATCCCGAAATCCCTGGGATGAGCCAGGAACGGCACGACCTCGATCGGCCGGACGGATCCGATCGGCAGGGCAGGCCCGATCGGCGGGACGGGGCTGAGCATCTGCTGCGGCGCCTTGCGGAGCGGCGCACCCTCGCCCGCCTCGCGCTGCTGTTCGAGCTTGTCTGGCCGGCGCTGTGGCCGCCGCTCGGGGTTGTCGGCGTGTTCCTCTGCGCCGCCCTGCTCGACCTGCCGCGCCTGCTGCCCACCTCTTTGCATCTGGCGCTGCTTGCCGGCACATTCGTTGCTGTTGCGGTGCTGCTGGTGCGCGGCTTGAAGGGCATTGCAGCACCCGACGCCGCCGCCGCCGACCGCCGCCTGGAGATCGCCTCCGGATTGCGCCACCGCCCGTTGTCCGTGCTGACCGACCGACCGGCGGGTCGTCTCCCCGGGTTCGATTCCGCTGGGCACGATCCGGCCGCCGATCCGCTGTGGCGAGCGCATGTGGAACGCGCGATCCGCCAGCTTCGGCGCCTGCGCGTCGGCCTGCCGCGGCCGGGCCTGGCACGGCGCGATCCCCGCGCGCTGCGCGGTGCGCTGCTGGTCGGGCTGGTCGCCGCCTTGGTGATCGCCGGACCGGACGCACCGGACCGGATCGCCGAGGCGCTGTCCCCCAGCCTGCCGCGCGCGCCCGCCATACCGGGGACCGAGCTGCAGGCGTGGATAACACCGCCCGCCTATACCCGCCTCGCACCGATCTTCCTGCACCCCGATGCCAGTGCCGTCACGGCGCCCGCCGGGTCGCACCTGACGATCAATGTCACCGGCAGCGCCGGCGCACCGAGCCTGGCGCTGAACGGCCACGCCTCGGTGTTCCGCGCGCTGGACGCGTCGAGCTTCCAGGCCGATCTGGACCTGGCTGCCGGCGGGCGCCTTGTGGTGCGTCGGGGTGCCGGCGAGATGGCGGGCTGGGATCTGACCGTGGTCGCCGATCAGCCGCCGACCGCCGCCTGGACCGAGCCGCCCGGTGGCGCGAGCGACGGCCAGCACACGCGGCTGCCCTGGACGGTCACCGATGATTACGGGGTGGTCGGTCTGCAGGCGGAGCTGCGCCTGCGCGACCGGCCGAGCGCGCCGCCCCTGATCATTACCGTTCCATTGCCGGGCGGTGAGCCGAAATCAGCGCACGGCATCAACCAGCAGGACCTGACGGCGCATCCCTGGGCCGGGCTGCCGGTGATAGGCCACCTGATCGCCCGCGATTCGCCCGGGCAGACCGGTGACAGCGGCCCGGCCGAGTTCGTGCTGGCTGAGCGCGTGTTCACCAACCCGGTTGCTCGCGCGCTGATCGCCGCGCGGCGCGGGCTGAGTGTGCATCCGGAGGATCGGGACACCGCCGTGGGCATGCTCGACGCGCTGCTGCTGACCCCGCAGGCGTTCGGGACCGATTTCGGTGCCTTCGCCAATCTCAGCGGGATCTACTACCTGCTGGAATTCGACCAGTCCGCCGGCGCGATCGATCAGGCACAGCAGCGCATGTGGCAGCTCGCGCTGCACATGGAGGAAGGCCTGACCGACCAGACCGCGCGCGAGCTGGAGGAGGCGCGCCAGGCGGCAAATGACGCGCTGGATCGGGCGCAGAAGGACCCGTCGCAGATCAATCGCGACGAATTGCAGAAGCGCCTCTCGGAGCTGGAGAACGCGATCCAGCACCACCTGCAGGCGCTGCTCGATGAGTTGCGCCGCAGCCCGGATGAGATGCCGTTCGATCCTAACGCTACCAAGCTGGACGGCCGCCAGATGGAACGCCTGGCCGAAGAGGCGCGCAAGGACGCGCAGCAGGGCAAGATGGACGATGCCCGCCAGCGCATGGCCCAACTGGACCAGATGCTCGAGAATCTGCGCAATGCCCGCACCCGGCAAAACTCCGACAGCGCGCGCAACACCGAGCGCCGTCAACGCGGCCGCCAGCAGATGAGTGTGCTGCAGGACATGATCGCCCGGCAGGGCGGGCTGCTGGACCACGAGCAGCAGCGCTCGAATGACGTGCCGCGCCTCGGGGATGCTGGCCAGCCGCCCATCCAGCCGGCCGATCCGGCGGCCGGACAACAGGCGGATCGCCTGGTGCAGCAGGCGCTGCGCCGCGCGCTGGGCGAACTGATGCAGCGGTTCGGCGACCTGACCGGGAAGGTGCCGCCGAGCCTGAGCGACGCGGACAACGCGATGCGCGGGGCAGGGCAGGCGCTGGCCGAGGGGCAGGACAAGGCTGCCGGTGAAAACGAGCAGAAGGCCATCGAGGCGCTGCAGAAGGGTGGCCGCGAAATGGGCCAGACAATGGCGCAGCAGTTCGGCCGCGGTCAGGGCGGCCAGGATGGCAGCCCGCAGGACGGTGAAGGCGACGGCGACGACGGCTCGCTCGGCCTCAGCCTGCAGGATGGACAGGGCGATGCCAACGGACGCGGAACCTTGCCGGGCTCGCCCTACCGCCCCGATTCGCACCGCGATCCGTTCGGCCGGCGCTACGGCCAGGGGAGCTCCGGCGCCGACGAGAGCGAGACAACCGCGGTGCCCGAGCAGCGCGAGCAGCAGCGCACCCAGGCGATCGAGCAGGAGTTGCGCCGGCGCGGCGCCGACCGCACCCGGCCCCAGTACGAGCTGGACTACATCGGCCGTCTGCTGCAGCAGTTCTGACCTGCCTGGTTGCCCCTTTCTCCTTTTGAGGGCTTGGGCCGCGGCGCGAACCAAGGATCGGGGTGAGGCACGATTGCCTGCCTGGCAATGGCCGACGGTATCGTCATTGCGGCACGGATCGTGGACCTCGCCGGAACCTTCTGACAACGACCTTGTCGGTCGCCGGCCCGCCGACAGCGCTGCCCACGATGACATCTTCATCGCTCGCCCGCGCGCCGTTGCGCCCACCGAACGCCCCCCCTATGCAACCGCCCGATGGATCAACCCTTGATCTACCTGATCGCCGGGGAGGCCAGCGGCGACGTGCTCGGCGCCCGTTTGATGGCCGCGCTACTGGCGCACCGCCCCAACCTCCGCTTTTCCGGAATCGGCGGCGAACAGATGACCCGACACGGCCTGACCACGCTGTTCCCGATGCGCGACCTGGCGCTGATGGGGCTGCTGGAGGTGTTGCCCAAGCTCATCGCCCTCCGCCGCCGCCTGCGCGAGACCGTCGCCGACATCACCGCGCGCCGGCCCGACGTCGTGATCACCATCGACAGCCCCGGCTTCACGTTCCGCGTGCTGCGCGCGATCGCGCCCCTTGGCCTGCCGCGGGCGCATTATGTGGCGCCGCAGGTCTGGGCCTGGCGCCCGGACCGGGTGCGCCACTACGGCGGGCTATGGGATCGGCTGCTCTGCCTGCTTCCGTTCGAGCCTGCATTCTTCGCGCGCCACAACCTGCCGGCGACCTTCGTCGGCCACCCAGTGTTGGAAAGTGGGGCCAACACCGGGGATGCCTGCCGCTTCCGCGCCCGTCACGGTCTCACCGCGGCTACACCAGTTCTGACTGTGATGCCCGGCAGCCGCCGCACCGAGGTTACGCGGCTGCTGCCGGTGTTCGGCGCCGCGCTGCGCCTGGTCGCGGCGCGCGTGCCGGGCCTTGTGCCGGTGGTGCCGCTGGCCGGACCGGTCGCCGAGGCGGTCGCGGCCGGCGCAGCGAATTGGCCGACGCCGCCGATCCTGCTCGACGACCTTGCGGACAAGCACGATGCCTTCGCCGCCTCGGCCGCGGCGCTGACCAAGTCCGGCACCTCGACCCTGGAGCTGGCGATGGCCGGTGTGCCGATGCTGGTCAGCTACCGCGTCAACCCAGTGTCGGCGGCGATCGCACGGCGATTGGTCACGGTGCGCTACGCCTCGATCCTGAACCTGATCGCCGAACGCGAGATCGTGCCCGAGCTGATACAGGATGCGTGCACGCCCGAACGATTGGCGGCGACCCTGATGCCGTTGCTGACCGATCCTGCGGCCGCCGCGGCCCAGCGCATGGCATGCCATGAGGTGCTGGCACAGCTTGCACCGCCGGAAGGCACGCCCTCAGCCGCGGCGGCATCCGAGGTGTTGGCGCTGCTGGATCTCACCTCGGGACACTGATCCGCACCCCGCTCGCCGATACCGAGAGAAAGCCAGGGGGTCTGCCCCTGGACCCCGCCAGAGGGCGCTGCCCCCTCGCGGGTTTCAGGGCAGCGCCCTGACTTTCCTTCAGTCCCGGCGAGCGGGGTGCGGATCAGTGTCCAGCGGTGAGATCCAACAGGCCGGACGCAGCCATGCGTGCGCGGCTGTTGGCCATGCTGGCCATCACTTGCAGTGCGGCGTCCAGTGCGCGGCGTCCCGCGGCGGCGTCCACCACCACGGGTGCGCCGTCGAGCACCGACGCGATGAACGCGGCGTGTTCGGCGGCCAGGGAATCGTGGTCCTCCCACGAGGTTTCCTCGATGCCGAACCCGGCGACGCCCGGCATCGGCTGGCCGCGGTCCCGCGCCACCACCGTCAGATGCCGGTTGGCGAAGTCGATCGCCATGGTGCCATCGCGCGCGAAGATGCGCATCCGCCGCTCGGTCCGCGGAGACACGCGGCTGGCGGTGATCGTCGCCACCGCGCCGTTGACGAAGCGGATGCGCGCGTTGGCGATGTCTTCATGGGGGCTGGCGACCGCCGCGCCGACCGCGTCCACGCTCTCGATCGGGCTTGCCACCAGGGCCAGGATCAGGTCGAGATCATGGATCATCAGATCGAGGATCACCGATACATCGGTGCCGCGCGGCTTGAACGGGGCGATGCGCGCCGCCTCGATATACAGCGGCGCGCCCAGCCGGCCGGCCAGGGCGGCGTGGGCGGCGGAGAAGCGCTCAAGATGGCCAACCTGCAGCACGAGCTTATGCGCGGTGGCGAGTGCCGCAAGATCGTCAGCCTCGGCGAGCGTCGCCGCGATTGGCTTTTCTACCAGCACATGCTTGCCGGCGCGCAGGGCAGCGGCAGCGAGCGCATGGTGCGCCTCGGCAGGTGCTGCGATGATCAGCGCATCGGCGGCATCCAGCAGCGCGGCAAACCCCAGGTCGGGCGCGCCGACTTCCCAGCCGATCGTCTTGGCCCGTTCCTCGTTGGGATCATGCACGCCGACCAGCGCCGCGCGCTCCGACGCGGCCACCTTCAGCGCGTGGTAGCGGCCGAAATGCCCGACCCCAACTACGCCAATGCGCAAGCGTGACATGGCCATGCCACTCACTTAGCAGCCCGCCCGGGCAGCCGCCACAACCGAGCTACCCCGCAACCGCGCGAAGCCCGATACTGTCCCGCGAATCGCCGCCCCAAGGTGACTCCGGCCATGGTGACTGCCCCCGAAGGTGACGACCAAGCAACCGCCCAAGCATCGCCGACCACCGACGTATCGACAGGTCCGATCTTCTCGGTCGTCGTGCCGATGTTCAATGAAGCGGCCGGCATCCTGCTGCTGCACGCCCGCCTGACCGCGGTGATGGATAGCCTCGCCGAGGCCTGGGAGGTGGTTTACGTCAACGACGGCAGCCGCGACACGACCTTGCACGTGATCGAGGCGCTGCGCGATCGCGACCCCCACGTCGCGGTGATCAACCTGTCACGCAATTTCGGCAAGGAGATCGCCACCACCGCCGGCCTGGACCACGCGCGCGGCACAGCGGTGATCGTGATCGATGCCGACCTGCAGGACCCGCCCGAGGTGATCCCGCGGCTTGTCGCCGCCTGGCGCGAGGGGTTCGACATGGTCTATGCACGCCGCCGGGTGCGCGAGGGCGAGACCTGGCTGAAAACCCGCACGGCAGGGCTGTTCTATCGGCTGATGCACAACTGGGGTCAGGTCGAGCTGCCGCCCGACACCGGCGACTTCCGGCTCATGAGCCGGCGCGCCGTGGATGCGCTGCTGAAGCTGCGCGAGCAGCATCGTTTCATGAAGGGGTTGTTCGCCTGGGTGGGCTTCCCATCCAAGGCGGTACTGTACGATCGCGCACCGCGCGCGTACGGCGAAACGAAATGGAATTACTGGAAGCTGTGGAACCTGGCGATCGAGGGGTTCACCAGCTTCAGCGTGCTGCCGTTGAAGCTCGCCACCTATGTCGGCGCGGCGGTGGCGCTGCTGGCGGCATTGTT
>DASRQX010000457.1:0-9663 GCA_035696165.1 Acetobacteraceae bacterium
ATGCGACGTCTCCCCCGCTGCGTCGCCAGTCAAGCGATGAACAGCCGCCGCTGTCCAGCCGGATCACGCCGCCAGTGCCGCCGCACGCACATCCTTGATGTCGCGGAACCTCACCTCCGGCGCGTGCTCCTCCGCCCGGCGCATCATGAACGCCGAGCTCGCCAGGAACACCGGATCGCCATCGACATCATCGGCCATCGAGCCGCGATTGGCCGCAACGAATCGCGCCAGCGCCGCCTTGTCGTCCGCGCCGATCCAGCGCGCCAGCGCATACGGCGGCGTCTCGAAACCGATCGCGATGCCGTACTCGCCCGCCAGCCGTGCCTGCAGAACGTCAAGCTGCAAGGTGCCGACCACGCCGACCAGCGGCGCCGACCCGTCTTGCGGACGGAACAACTGGACGACGCCTTCCTCGGCCAGTTCGCCCAGCGCCTGGCGCAGCTTCTTCGCCTTCATCGCATCGTTCAGCCGCACGCGGCGCAGGATTTCGGGAGCGAAATAGGGCACACCGATAAAATTCAAATCCTCGCCGTCAGTCAGCGTGTCGCCGATGCGCAGCGTGCCATGGTTGGGGATGCCGACGACGTCGCCGGCGAACGCCTCCTCGGCCAGCTCGCGCTCGCGGGCGAAGAAGAACTGCGGCGCGTGCAGCGGGATCAGTTTTCCGGTGCGCACCTGCTTCAGCCGCATGCCGCGCGTCAGCCGGCCGGAGCAGACGCGGGCGAAGGCGATGCGGTCGCGATGGTTTGGGTCCATGTTCGCCTGGATCTTGAACACCAGCGCGGTCAGGGTCGGCTCAGCCGCCTCGACCACCCGCGTGTCCGCGGTTTGCGCCCGCGGCGGCGGACCGTATCCCGCGAGCCCATCCAACAGGTCGTTGACGCCGATCCCCTTGATCGCGGCACCGAAATAAACCGGCGTCAGATGGCCGGCGTTGAACGCGGCGCGGTCGAATTCCGGCAGCGCCGTACGCACCAGATCGACCTCGTCGCCGAGCGCCTGCAACCGCGGATCGGCCTGCTCAAGAGTCGGCGTCACGCGCAGCACCCGGCCACGCAAATCGTAGGTGCCGACGAAGCTCGCCGCACGCCCGACCGGCCACACCACCGGCGCGGTGTCGAGCGCCAGTGTGGATGCAATCTCGTCCAGCAGCTCCAGCGGGTCGCGGCTCTCACGGTCCATCTTGTTGATGAACGTGATGATCGGGATGTCACGTAGCCGGCAGATCTCGAACAATTTGCGAGTGCGCGCCTCGATCCCCTTCGCCGCGTCGATCACCATCACCGCGGAATCGACCGCCGTCAGCGTGCGGTAGGTGTCTTCGGAAAAATCCTCGTGGCCTGGCGTATCCAGCAGGTTGAACACGCAGCCCGCGTGCTCGAACGTCATCACCGAGGTGACGACGGAGATGCCGCGTTCACGCTCGATGCCCATCCAGTCGGACCGGGTGCGGCGGCGCTCACCCTTGGCGCGGACGTTGCCGGCAAGCTGGATCGCGCCGCCGGCACGCAGGATGTGCTCGGTCAGGGTGGTCTTGCCGGCGTCGGGGTGCGAGATGATCGCGAACGTCCGGCGGCGGGCGATCTCGGTGGCTGGGTCGGACATTGGCGCCTCATGCGAAGGCGCCGGGGGGTGGGAACCGCCCGGCGCCGCGTGTGTGTCATATAGGGCGGGGGTGGGGAAAACCAGGGCGTCCTGGCGGCAGGTGGCAGCTGCCGAATTGTAAAGACATGAGCGTTACGCTGTGCTAGCGTGTTCGCGATGGAAGGTTCCCATGCTCGGAGTAATGCCGACTGTCCGCCGCATCGCCCTCAATCTCCGCATCAAGCCGGATGACCGTGGTCTGATCGACCGCGCCGCGCGGCTGACCGGGAAGACCAAGACCGACTTCGTGCTCGAAGCCGCCCGTCGCGCGGTCGAGGACGCGCTGCTTGATCGCACGATGTTAGTCGTTGGTCCCGATGCCTTCGAGGCGTTCCGCAAGCGGCTCGATGAACTGCCATATCCGAATGACAAGCTGCGACGCGCACTTCAGACGCCGCCGCCCTGGGATTAGGCGTGCCGCTCCGCGCGCCGGAGCCGCCTGCCGATGCACACGAACTGGCGGAAGTCGACTCCGGCGTTGCTTCGCTCGACGACTGGCTGAAGCGCCGCGCGCGTGGCAACCAGGCCAGCGGTGCGACCCGCACGTTCGTTGTCACTGACGGCCGCCGCGTCGTCGCCTATTACGCTGTTGCCTCCGGCGGGATCAGTCCCGGAGCAGCGGTGGGCCGATTCCGGCGCAACATGCCGGACCCCATACCGGTCGCTTTGCTCGCCCGCCTCGCGATAGATCGCGCCTGGCAGGGACGCGGATTGGGCCGTGCCATGTTCCGCGACTGCGCCGCGCGCATTACGCACGCAGCCGATACAATCGGCATCCGAGGCATCGTCGTGCACGCGATTTCCGAGCAGGCCAAAGGCTTCTATCTGGCAATCGGCTTCGAGCCGTCACCGCTCGATCCTATGATGCTGATGGTTACGCTTGGCGACGTGCGGGCGATACTTGGAACGCCGAGGTGAGGGGGCTTTCCGCTATCGGGTGCAGCACGCCGCGGAGGCAGATGTATCGAACAACGCGCTCCGCCTACCTTGCGAAGGAGTTGCAAAGTGAACTTCCTTGACACATTAGGCAACCAATGCGCCAAGCCGGTTGACGCGCTGGACCACCACCAGCATATATCCGCTTGTACGACTATCCGCTCACAGGCCCCGCCATGCCCAGTTCCGATCTGACCCGCCTGACCATATCCTGGACCAAGGAAACCGACCGGGAACTGCGGTCCTACCTGGGCAGCCAGGGCATGAAGAAGGGCGCCCTTTCCAAGTTCGTCGAGGACGCCGTGCGCTGTCGCCTGTTCGATCAGACCGTCACCGCGATCAAGGCCCGCAATGCGGACACCGATCCGGACGCCCTTGCGGAGATGATCGACACGACGGTGCGCGACGTGCGCCGCGAGCGGGCGAAGAAGCGCAGGGCCGTCGGTGCGAAGCCCTGACCCGCGCGGGTCATCCTGGACACCAATATCCTGATCTTGGCTCTGATGGCACCCGGCGGAACACCCGACAAGATCGTTCAGGAATGGCGGGACCGGTCGTATGTTCTTCTCACCTGTGATGAACAGATCGAGGAGTTGCGCGACTGTTTCACCAGACCGTGGCTGGTGTCCGCGCGCATTCGACGCCACGAGGCCGGACGGCTCATCAACGCCTTGCGGCGCTTCGCGACGTTCGTCGGCCCGCTTCCGCCGGTCGCGCGATCGCCGGACCCCGACGACGATTTCCTTCTGGCACTGGCCGAGGTTGGCAACGCGGATTACCTCGTCACCGGCGACAAGGCCGGGTTGTTGGCTCTCCGGACACATCGCAGCACGCGGATCGTTACTGCCAGGGACTTTGCCCAACTCATTTGACGACGGCCTAGAACATCCGCTCCAACGCCTCCCGCCCTGTCATCCCAGCGACCACCCCCAACTCCGCCGCCGCCGGCGTGCAGTCATACACCCGCGCCGCCAGCAGATCGGTGATCTCCCGCACGTCCAGCACGCGCGCGGCGATGATGTGCCGCTCCGGCCGGCGCTGCTGCAGGAACGGCAGGTCCATATATCCCGCCGCGATGTAGCCCTTGGCAGTGCTGATCGTTAGTTGGCGCGTCTGCGGCAGTTCCACCATCACGCCAATCGCCACGCCCCCGCCCAGTTGGATCGGTTCCATCTTAATCACCGCGCCACTCTCCCCTGCTGGTCGCCCCGACTATGTGCCGCACGCCGGCACCCCCACAAGCATCTCGCCCCACAAGTATCGGCCCCAGGGGCACGCCGCGTTGACACTCAGCCCCGGTCAGCCGGTAATCCCCCCCTTCACTGCCCGCCGTGAGCCGCAGCATGGACCATGTCACCGCCACCGACCCGATCACCCGCGCCCGCGACCTCGGCCCGGTGATCGAGGCCACCGCCGCAACAATCGAGCAAACCCAGCGCATCGGCGAACCGTTGCTGACGCAGTTGCACGACTCCCGCCTGCTGCGCCTGCTGCTGCCGCGCAGCTTCGGCGGCGGAGAAATCGAACCCTGGGTCTACCTGCGCACGGTCGAGGAGGTCAGCCGCCACGACGCCTCGGTCGGCTGGAACCTGTTCGTCGCCAACAGCTCCGCGCTGATCGCACCGTTCATGGAGCCGGCGTCGGCGCGCGCGATCTACGACGATCCGCGCGCGCTGATCTCGTGGGGGCCGCCGAACGCCGCGCGCGCCAGCGCGGTCCCGGGCGGCTACCGCATCAGCGGCGAGTGGGAGTTCGCCAGCGGCTGCCGCCAAGCCACCTGGATGGGCGCGCACGCGCAGGTGCAAGAACCCGACGGATCGCTGCGCTTGAACGCTCGCGGCACGCCGCTGACGCGCACCCTGCTGTTCCCCGTCGCGCAGGCGCGCCTGATCCACCGGTGGAACGTTATCGGCCTGCGCGGCACCGCCTCGGACGCTTATTCTGTCAGCGATCTGTTCGTGCCGGAGGCCTTCAGCGCCACCCGCGAGGAGCCCGAGTCACGCCGCGAGCCCGGCCGGCTCTACGCCTTCACCACGCAAGGCATGTACGCCGTCGGCCACACCGGCGTGATGCTCGGCACCGCGCGGGCGATGCTGGACGCATTCGTTGCGCTCGCTACCAGGAAGACACCGCGCAATCTCGGACGCCTGGCCGACAGCGCGGTGGTGCAATCCAACGTCGCACAGATCGAGGCGAAGCTGGGCGCCGCGCGCGCCTACCTGATCGAGACGCTGCAGGACATCTGGGCCACCGCGGAAGGCATCCCGGCAATCGACATCCCCGCCCGCGCCCGCGTCCGGCTGGCCTGCACGCACGCGATCCATACCGCCGCCGAGGTCGCCGACTTCGCCTACAAAGAGGCGGGGACGAGCGCGATCTTCCTCGACACCGTGTTCGAGCGGCGGTTCCGCGACATCCACACCGCCTCGCAACAGATCCAGGCCCGCGGGGCGCATTTCGAGGCCGTGGGCAGGATCATGCTGGGGATCGTTCCGGAGGTGTTTTACTAACAAGTACACCTCTCCCGCTCTTCCGCGGGAGAGGTCGCGGAGCACTTGCGTCGCGGGTGAGGGTTTTGGCGCGCGCACCACCCTCACCCTGGTCGCTTCGCGCCTCGACCCCCCGAGAAGAGCGGGCGAGGTGTACGTAAGCCCCGCTACGCAGTTACCTCCAGCACTATCGACGCCGCATGCTCCCGCCCATGCTCATCAGTCGCACGCACATCCAACCGATGCGTACCCGGTTCCAAATTCCCCGGCAGCGTGGCCTGCCAGATATGGCTCGACACGCCAGCCTCAACCCAAGGCTTCTTCGTATCCGCATTCCGCGCATACACCTCGACCACGAACGGATCGAGCCGCTCGGTCTTGCGCATCGGCTGCGTCGGCCCGCCCGCCACCGACAGCTCGACCTTCGAGCGCGGCCCGCCGTCGAACAAATTCACCACCAACCGCGTCGACGCCAACCGATCCGCGGCCACCGGCCCGGTCAGCAGCGCGCCGGCGTGGTAGTCGCGCATCACCTCACGCCCGTTGCCGTGCAGGTGGCTGTCCAGCACCAGGCGCATCTGCCCGCGCGCCGGATCGTGCGCGGGGATCAGCGTGGTCGTGTAGCGCGCGCCGTCGACCGACAGCAGGTGGAACCCGTTCGGCGTGCCATCACTTTGCAGCGCCATCGGGATACCGCGTGCATCGAACGGCCCGCTCCACCAGCTTCCGGAGACAGCGGCCAGCACATGGTGGTGATGCGTGCCGCCGGCGAAGCCCTCGGCCGCGCCGAAATACAAATGCTCGTTGGTGTGCGTGTGGCCGCAGAAGCTCACGCTGTTCGGGTGCGTGCCGATCGCGGCGAGGAAGTCCTTGGCATCCACCGTCGCGATCGCCGGATCGGTACCGAACAGTGTGCGCAGCGGAATGTGGAAGCTGAACACCACCAACTGCTCGCGCGGCACGCTGGCCAGGACGTTGCGGATGAAACCAAGCTGCCGCTCGCCGAAGAAGCCGCGATACTTGCCAGAGCCGTTCGGCTTGGCCGGATCGGTGCCAAGGTAGTCGACGTTGTCCAGCAGGAAGACCGTCGTCTGGGCATATTGGAACGCGTGCCAGCGGGCACCGTAGACACGCTTGAACGTCTCGCGCGAGTGCGTGTTGTCCGGCGCCTCCAGGTTCATGTCGTGGTTGCCGCAGCAATTGTACCAGGGCAGGCCGATGCTGCCGACAATACGGTTGTAACGCGGATAATACGACAGGTCGTCGAACATCAGGTCGCCATGCGTGATGCCAAAGGCCGCGCCGCCCTGCTCGACGATCGCCACCACGTCGTCGCGGACATAGCCCAGCTCCACCAGACTTTCCGGCTGCGGATCGGTGAACAGGATCGCGTTGAACTGGGGCGGCTCGGACTGTTGGTGCAGCACGAAGTCGATCCCGTCCGGCAGCTTGCCGGTCGGCGCCAGCCCGGCGAACCGGAAGCCAAGATCGGGCGACCCGTCCGGCGCATGGACATAGGCGAAGTGCGGCAGATTGGTCGTTGCGTCCAGCGGCAACGCCCAGCCCGCCGGCTTGATCACGAACACCGAGTCCCCCGGGCGCACCGGCAACGACCAGGTGCCGTCGGCGGCCGTCTTCACCACGTCTTGGCCGTTGGAGACCATGACATCCGGGATGCCGCGCCACGGTTTGCTGCCGACATCGTAGACCGCGCCGTGCGCGGTCTCGGCTGGCGCGGCAGTGCCCGACACCGCGTGGTCCAGCGCCCGTCCCAGCGGTGTCGCGGCCACGGCAAAAGCGCCCGCCCGAGCCATGGCGTCGCGGCGGCCGATTTGGAGCGTTCCATGTTGCATATCAGGTCTCCTCCAGGTAGCAAGATACCCGGATTAGACCCGCACTACGACAATCCGATGAACGCACGGTTGCAGTTCGGCGGCAGCGATCAACGCGAGTAGAACTCGACCACCAGATGCGGCTCCATCTGCACGGGATAGGGCACATCGGACAGCTTCGGCGACCGCGCGAAGCGGCCCTTCATCGCGCGGTGATCGACTTCCAGATACTCGGGGACGTCGCGCTCGGGGCTTTGCGTCGCGTCCAGCACGACGGCGAGCTGCTTCGACTTCTCCTTCACCTCGATGGTGTCGTTGTCGCGCACCTGGAACGAGGAGATGTTTACCCGCTTGCCGTTCACCAGCACATGCCCATGCGAAACGAACTGCCGCGCGGCAAACGGGGTGATGGCGAATTTCAGCCGATACACCACCGCGTCCAACCGCCGCTCCAGCAACTCGATCAGCTTTTCCGAGGTATCGCCCTTCCGCCGGACGGCTTCCTCGTAATACTTGCGGAACTGCTTCTCGCCGATGTTGCCGTAGTAGCCCTTCAGCTTCTGCTTGGCCATCAGCTGGGTGCCGAAGTCGGTCGGCTTCTTGCGCCGCTGGCCGTGCTGGCCGGGGCCGTATTCGCGCTTGTTGATGGGCGATTTTGGCCGGCCCCAGAGGTTCACCCCCAGGCGGCGGTTGATCTTATACTTACTCTCGGCGCGCTTGGTCATTGGCGCGTTGCCCTTTCCGGCCCGTTGTTGCACCGGTAGGCCACGCGGCCATGCAGATGGACGCACGCGGCGGGCGCGGATCACGCCAGCTTCCCTGGGGACCCGTCCACGTTCCCGGCAATACCGAGGCCCGACCGCCAGCAGGCGATCGGTCCCCAAGGACGCGGCTCATAGGCGCCACGCCACAAGCTGTCAAACCCACTTTTCTCCCTCTCCCCTTGCGGGAGAGGGTTGGGGTGCGGGGGCGCAACCGCACAATCCCGCGCTATCGCAGCCGCGGCCCACTTCTCCCTCTCCCCTTGTGGGAGAGGGTTGGGGTGAGGGAAAGCAACCGCACAATCCCGCGCTACCGCAGCGCCGGGGGCGTATCCCAACCCGACATCTCCACCCGCAGCGGATCGAACGGCGCCAGGTCCAACACCGGCGAGCGCCCCAGCGCCACATCCGCCAGCAACCGCCCCGCGAACGGGCCGATCGTCAACCCGGCCGCCCCCAACCCGTTGCCGATCACCAGCCCCGCCACCCCGCGCACCGCACCCAACAACGGCCTGACCTCCACCCCCATCGGGCGAAAGCCGACCCTGGTCGCGATCACCTCCGCCTCGGCCAACCCCGGAGCCACCGCCAGCGCGTTCGCCAGCACCTCGGCCAGTCCCGCCGCTGTCACCCGATAGCCGAAACCGGCATCCGCCTCTCGCGTCGCACCCGCCACCACGCGCTGGTCATCGAATGCCAGCAGGTAGTGGCTGGCGCCCAGCGGCAGGATTACCGGCCAGTCCTGCGTCGCCTGCCCGGCCAGCCGCAGATGCACGATCTGCCCGCGCTGCGGCCGGATCGGCAGATCGATCCCCAGTTCGCGCAGCAGCGCCGGCGCCCAGGCCCCCGCGGTGACGACGACCTGATCGGCCGCCAGCCGCTCCCCGTCCAGCCGCACGCCGTCGACGCGGCCATCCGCCGCGATCAGCGCCGCCTCGCCGTCCCGCACGACCGCGCCATGGTGCCGCGCCGCCCGCAGCAGCGCAGCACCCAGGCGCCGACCATCCACGCGCGCGCCGCCCGCCACATGCACTGCGCCGAGGTCCGCGTGCAGCGGCGGAAACAGTGCCCGGGCCTCGCGCGCCGTGAGACGGCTGACCGCGCCCATCTCCGGCGCCGCCGCCTGCCGTCCGCGCACCACCCGCTCGATGTGGAGCAGGTCGACACCGCTGGCCGACACCACCATGCCGCCCACGCGACGGAAGCCGAGATCGTGTTCGCCGATCTCCGCCAGCGCGGGCACGAGGTCGGCATAGTAGCGGGCGCTTTCGGTATACAGCCGGTAGAACACCGGATCGTCCACGCCGGAGACCCAGGGGCAGATGATCCCGGCGCCCGCCGCGGTGGCGCGCCCATCGAGTTGCTGGTCGAGGACGGTGACCTGCGCGCCGGTCCGGGCCAGGTGATAGGCGGTGCTGGCGCCGAGCACGCCGGCGCCAATGACCACGGCGCGCATCAGGCCGGCCCCGTGACCGCCTGGCCGCCGTGCTGACCCGGCCTGACGCGCGCACGCCGAGCGCGATGCGTGATGTCTTGGATGTACGCGGTGCGGGAACCCATGACGCCTCCCTTCGCTGGCATGACCCAGAGCAGGTTCAACGGGTATGATCTCAGCCCTTTCGCCAGGGCACCCCGGTAGGACGCCAGCGTCTCAGGCAAGGTCATGAGAGTCAAGCGCGGCGCTGCATCACCAGCAGTTCTCAATTCGATTGAGTCGCAGTCGTGGCGACGGGGGTGAGTCCGGAATGCAACAGTCGGCAGTGAACCGATTGGCGGCCGCAAAAAATGGATTCGCACAAGCGCCGGAATGGGATTCCTGGCGCCCATACCTGCGCTCGATTCGCTGCTCGGATCATTGCCAGGGTGCCTGGACCGGTTCCCGGACAAGCGCCGCGGCATGAACGCGACCTACCGCATCGGCGACATCGGCATGGCGGCCTTCTCGGTGTTCTTCATGCAAAGCCCGTCGTTCCTGGCGCATCAGCGCCAGCTGGAGGAAGG
>DASRQX010000458.1:0-3795 GCA_035696165.1 Acetobacteraceae bacterium
CGACCTGGCGCTGCATCTCCGGGATCAGCGCGTTGGCGCCTCCGAACGCCATCAGTGAGAGCTGCGCATAAACCGCCGCCAGTTGGGACAATGTGCTCATTTCCGGAAGCGCCACAGCAGAAGGGTGGAACCGATCGTCAACACCGGCATGGCGGCCATCAACGGCAGCCGCAGAACGGCAATTGCGACGAAGGTGCAGGCCGCAACGCCGATCGCCAGCGGTTTCCTACGCAGCGGCAAGGCAATCTTCCAAGCAGTCGCCAGCACGAAAGCTGACGCAGCGGCGGACAAAGCAACAAAGGCCTGCCGGATAGACGGGAGATAGGCGTACCGGTCATACACCACGCCGAGCGCGATGACGATCGCCACCGGCGCCGTCATCAATCCCAGGAAGCACGCCGCCGCCCCCGGTATGCCGCGGAACCGCGCACCTAGCGCGATGGTGACGTTCATGATGTTGCCGCCGGGCAGAAAACTGCACAGACCGAGCATCTCTGTGAACTCGACCGGTGTCAGCCATTTGCGTTGCTCTACGATCATTCGCTTGGCCCATGGCAGGACGCCGCCGAAGCCGCAGACGCCGACGACGAAAAAGCCGCTGAACAGGCCGACAATCGAGGGCAATGCGATCTCACCTCTTGTTGCTTCTTCCATCATTTTGGCACCACTGCCCTCGGGTCGCGCGTTCGGTGACGCAGCAGCCGTTCAACGCTCTGTTGGTCGCCCCGCAGCAGATTCAGTGCGCTTCCGGCCCGAAACCACAGCACCTGCGCTGTCGTGTAGGAGTGCTGCAGGGTCAGCGTCTCCGCCGCGCCGTCCGCGTGCCGCACCCGGCATATCACCGGCTGACCCGGCGCCAGTGCCCCAAGACCCAGCAGGTTGATCCGGTCATCCTCGCAGATCCGCTCGTAATCGTCAGGGTCTTGGAACGTCAGCGCCAGCAGCCCCTGTTTCTTCAGGTTCGACTCATGGATCCGCGCGAAGCTGCGCGCGATCACCGCCACGCCGCCCAGCAACCGGGGTGACAGAGCGGCATGCTCGCGGGAGCTGCCTTCGCCGTAATTCGCGTCGCCGACCACCAGCCACTTCACCCCGCGCGCCCGGTAATCCCGGGCCGTGGCCGAGAACGACTGATCGGTCGCCCTGCTCAACACATTCTGTCCCTTGCCCGCCGCGCCGGTGAACGCATTGACTGCGCCCATGAACATGTTGTCGCTGAACCGCTCCAGGTGGCCGCGATAGCGCAGCCACGGCCCGGCCGGTGAGATGTGGTCGGTCGTCGTCTTCCCCTTGGTCTTCAGCAGCACCGGCATGTCGAGGAAATCCTCGCCATCCCACGCCGGCCATGGCTCCAGGCGTTGCAAGCGTTCGCTGTTCGGATCGATCGCCAGCTCGATCGCGCGCCCATCCTCCGGCGGCATCACGCAGGTCGCACGTCCACGGTCGAAGCCGGACGCCGGTACCTCGGGCGCGGCCCGCGGCGGCTCCAGCTTGAATACCGTCCCATCCGCCGCCGTCAGCGTGTCGGTCAGCGGGTTGAACGACAACCGCCCCACCGCCGCGAAGACGGTCACCAGCTCGGGGCTGGCAATGAAGTTCATCGTCGTCGGCTGTCCGTCGTTCCGCCTTGGGAAGTTCCGGTTGTAGGAGGTCACGATCGTGTTCGGCACGTCCGGCGTGGCGCGACGCCACTGGCCAATGCACGGGCCGCAGGCGTTCGCCAGCACCGACGCGCCGATCCCCTCCAGCGCCTGCATCTGCCCATCGCGTTCGATCGTCGCGCGGATTTGCTCTGACCCCGGGGTGACCAACAGCGGCGCGGCGACAGACAACCCGTGCCGCTTCACCTGCGCCGCGACATCGGCGGCGCGGCTCATGTCCTCGTAGGAGGAATTGGTGCAGCTACCGACCAGCGCGGTGGATATCGTGTCGACGAACCCGTTGGCGGGATCAGCGATCTCGGCCGCGAGGCGAGAGATTGGGCGGGCGCGATCCGGGCTGTGCGGGCCCACCACATGCGGCTCCAGCGTCGACAGGTCAAGCGCGATCACCCGGTCGTAGGAGCGCTCGGGGTGCGCCCCCACCTCGGGGTCGGGTTCCAGCAGCGCCTGATATTGCTCTACCAGCGGCACCAGGGCGGCGCGCCCGGTGGCGCGCAGATAGGTCAGCATATGCGCGTCGGCCGGGAACATCGATGTCGTCGCCCCGAGCTCTGCCCCCATGTTGGCGATGGTGGCCTTGCCAGTGGCGCTGATCGTGCGCGCACCGGGGCCGATATATTCGACGATCGCGTTGGTGCCGCCGGACACGGTCAACTGGCCCGCGACATACAGGATGACGTCCTTCGGCGCGGTCCAGCCGCCCAGCTTGCCGGTCAGCACCACCGCGATGCGCTTCGGATACAGCAGCTCCCACGGCAGGCCGGCGATGGCGTCCACTGCCTCGGCCCCGCCCACGCCCACCGCACAGGCGCCCAGCCCGCCGCCGTTTGGTGTGTGCGAGTCCGTGCCAATGATCAGCGCGCCGGGAAATGCGTAATTCTCCAGCACCACCTGGTGGATGATGCCGGCGCCCGGCGGCCAGAAGCCGCAGCCGTATTTCGCCGCGGCGCTGCGCAGGAAGGCGTAAACCTCCTGGTTTTCGTCGAGTGAGGCGCGCAGGTCGGCCTCTCCCTCGGTGCGGGCCTGGATCAGGTGGTCACAGTGGATGGTGGTGGGCACCGCAACGCAGTCGCGCCGAGTCTGCATGAACTGCAGCAGCGCGCTCTGGCCCAGCACGTCCTGAAACACCACATGGTCGGGCCGCAGCGCGAGCTGGCTATGGCCGCGCGCCAGTTCCTGCGTCTCGGGTACGTCCAGATGCCCCAGCAGCACCTTGTCAGCCAATGTCAGGGGCGCACCGAGCCGCCGCCGTACAACCTCCAGGTTGCTTGCCATTTGCGCGTAGATCTTCGCTGCCATTTCCGGCGTCACCGCGATTTCGACCATCGTTCGGTCCTCGGTCCATGCAATTCGGGCAGGAACCTAGTCAGGCCCCAACTATCGATCCATAATATCGCAGGCACAAAATCCATATCGAATGGATATGGCAGATGGAACTCCGTCACCTCCGCCACTTCGTCGCCGTCGCCGAGGAAGGCCACATCACCCGCGCTGCCGAGCGCCTGGGCATGCAGCAGCCGCCGCTTAGTCAGCAGATCCGCGCGCTGGAGCGCGAGTTGGACGTGCAGTTGCTGCGCCGCCTGCCGCGCGGCGTAGAGTTGACCGAGGCCGGGCGCGCCTTGCTGGCCGATGCCCGCGCGATCCTCGCCCATATCGACCATGCGTTCACGACCACGCGGCGCACCGCGCGTGGCGAGTTGGGGCGGCTGGTGGTGGGTTTCACTAGCTCGGCGCCATTCCATCCCTTCGTGCCGCGGGTGATCCGTGCCTTCCGCGATGGCGCGCCCGACATTGCGCTGACGCTGGAGGAAGGCGGCACCATCGAACTGATCGACGATCTGCGCCACGAGCGCGTCGATTCCGCCTTTATCCGAACTCACGTCACCGATCCGGTTGGACTGACCGTCAACCCGCTCTTGGAAGAGGCGATGTTGCTGGCGTTGCCCGCTACGCACGCCCTTGCCGCGGGCGGCGCAGACGGCGTACCGCTTGCCGCGCTGGCTGCCGAAACCTTCGTCGTCTACCGCCGTCATTCCGGTCCCGGCTTATATGACGCGATCATCGCCGCCTGCCATGCCGCCGGGTTCAGCCCGCAGATCAGCCAGGAGGCGCCGCGCATCGTCTCCACCCTCAA
>DASRQX010000459.1:0-18612 GCA_035696165.1 Acetobacteraceae bacterium
GCTGCGATTAACGTGCTATCCTCGGCCAGGGCGACGAGCGACCGGCTAAGGTCGTTGAACTTTGCCATGGGGCACTCCATCGGATGCTGTCACAACGCGACGATGGTGCCATCTCCTCGTCGCCCGCCCCATAGCATCTACAATCGGCGCTGCGTCGTGGCGATCAGACGGGCATCGTCCGGCGCGAATGGCGCCGGCCGACCAACGAGGTTTCCTCGGTCCCGCCGGAGATCACCCGCACGCCTTCGTCCAGCCGGGCGGCGATGTTGGACGGGTTGCAGCCTTCCAGGAAGGCGATGCCATTGCGCCGGCACGCGGCAAACACCTTGTCGCGCGCTTCCTGCATCTCGGGCGGATAGGGGTCGCGTAGCAGCGTGGTGTGGCCGAGCGACAGGCTGAGATCGCCGGGTCCCATCTCGGCGAAAGCCAGGCCGGGCACGGCGCAGATCTCGTCGGCCTGGGCGATGCCTTCCGGGCTTTCCAGCTTGACGCCCAGCATCAGTTCGCCGTTCGGGTTGAGCGGCCAGGGATCGCAGCGGTCCATGTACTCGCGGCCCGGGATGCCCCAGACCGGCGCGGCGGTGCCCTCCGAGCCACGGCCGCGCATGCCGATGCCCAGCAACCGCTTGCCGCCGGAACCGCGCCCGCCGCGAATGCCCGTGGCACCGCTCATGCGGGCGAGCGGGGCGGGGATGGCCGGGTCGACGGCTTGCAGATTGTGCGGATAGCGGCAGGCCTCGATGAAGGCGCGCACCGCGTCGGGCGTTTCCGCCTGACACAGCAGGATGCCGTGCACGCCACGCGAGAGGATTTGCCGAAATTGCCATGAATTGAAACGAACGTTGGCCTCGTCGGTGCCGTTCACCGGCACCTCGACGATTACCGTTGGCGTGCGATGGCCGGAGCGCGTCGGGCCGCCGTCGACCAGGCCGCGCATGTACTCGGCGAGGCCGGCCATGTCGAATGAGCCATGCTCCATGCCCACATTGATGTAGTCGGCCCAGGTGCCGGCGTCGTCGCGGCCCTGCGCGTAGGTGAGCACGTGGCCGCTGTGCGGGCCGGTGTAGTAGATGGCCTGGTCCTGCAGCAGAAGTTGGATCGCGCGGTTGATGCGGTTCGCCATGCGGGTCGCCTCCTGGTCGGCGTCGTGCGGTGTTGGGGAAGCCTAGCGCGATTGCGGGCGGGGTGAAATCGGCGGCGCCCGCCGGATCACGACATCGCTCCCGCGATGCAACGAGGACCACGATCAAGCGTTGGCGCGACCAGGCACTGACTGGTTCAGCCTTGACGCGCCTGTTCTTCGGGACGATCGGCTTGAGTCGCGACGGGCAGCTTGTCCTCTGCCATGGTCTGTTTAAACGCCTTGACGCCCTTGGCCAACTCGCCCATCAGTCCGCTGACTTTTCCGCCGCCAAAGAGCAGCAGGATGATCGCCAAGACGATCATCCAGTGCCAAATGCTGAATTCACCCATAACTGTATCCTCCAAGCCAAGGAAGTGGGTGCCGAGAGCAATGCGCGCAAGCCGTGGCTTGCCTGCCCACTAACGCCTTACCCAGGCTTCACCGATGTATTACACTAACCGCCCTAAACATTGACGCACGGGCCGCTACCCCCGTCATGCCGGCGAAGGCCGCCGCGACTTTCTTTGCCGCAACAAAAGCAAGTCCTGGACGCCAGCCGGCGCCGGCATGACGGGGGGCAGCACCGAAGAGTCGATCACTCGGGCCGCTGGTATTACGTTGGCACAGTAAATGGCACTTGCTGCTCCGCCTTATGATGACTCCAGTCGAGCGCTATACGTTCCCGTGCCCCACGGGTATCAGTCATGACGACAAGAAGCGCTCCGCCCGCTAAACACCGGCCCCCGGAAACGGGGAAGCGACCCACACGCGCGAAGCCGACCATGATCGTCGACATCAATGCTATCCTGGCATGGCTGGAGAGGTTCGATGCACGAATGGCCGATTTAATCCTGCAGCAGGAGACCCTGCTCAGGGACCTTGGCGCTGAGCCCGTAGCCCACAAGGCTACTCCTGAATCCCTGCGCGAATTCGCCTGACGAATGACGCTCCGGACATCGGGCTGTTCTGGCAGCCTGCGCGGCGTATCGAGAATGTTTTCGAGGGTATCGAGAATGCGACATGCGGTCCCGAGAAGGTCAGGGACCAGTTGCGAGAATTGGAGAAGCGGGTCGCAAAGCTTCAGGGCGGTGAGGAACTGTTGAGCGAAAATCCCACTCCGCCTCGGCGTTTGCCGGAACCCTCCAACCCAACCCTCCCCCTCAAGGGGGAGAGAGTAAAGAGGGCATCACAATTACTCGACGGCGGCAGCCAGCTTCGCCAGGTAATACGCCGGATCGCCGAACAGCCGCTCGATCACCATGCAGCGACGGAAGTAGTGTCCGACCGCATATTCCTCGGTCATGCCGATGCCGCCATGCATCTGCACCGCGCTCTGCGAGACATAGCGCCCCGCCTGGCCGACGCCCACTTTAGCCATGGCGATGTTGCGCGCCCGCTCGATGGGGTCAGTCTCGTTCACCGACATCGTGGCGAGCATCGCCATGCTGCGGCCCTGCTCCATCGCCATGAACATGTCCGCCAGCCGGTGCTGCACCACCTGGTAGCTGCCAATCGGCTTGCCGAACTGCTCGCGGGTACGGGAATATTCCAGTGTCAGATCGTTCATCGCCGCCATCGCGCCGACGGATTCCGCGGCGGTGGCGGCGATGCCGGTTTCCACGACGCGCTCGATCACCGAAAGGCCGTCACCAACCTCGCCGAGCACGTCGGCATCGGAGACGCGGACGTTGGACAGCGCGATGTCGGCGGCGCGCTGCTCGTCGCGCACAGCGTAGCCGCGGCGGGCCACGCCGGGCGCGTTGGCATCGACCAGGAACAGCGTGATGCCGGCGGCGGCATCACGCTCGCCGGCGGTGCGCGCGCTGACCACCAGTTTGTCGGCGCAGTCACCATGTGTGACGACGGATTTCGCGCCGTCCAGAACCCAGCCCTTGCCGTCGTGCGTCGCCGTGGTCAGCACATCGGTCAGGTCGTAGCGGGCCTGCCGTTCGCCGTGGGCGAAGGCGAGCTTCAGGTTGCCCTCGGCGATCCGCGGCAGCAGTGCCTGCCTCTGGTCGGCGCTACCGGCGACGCGGATCGCAGTGCCGGCCAGCACCACGGTGGCGATATAGGGTTCCACCACCAGTGCGCGGCCGAACTGTTCCATCACCAGCATGGTGTCGACCGGGCCACCGCCGAAGCCGCCGTATTCCTCGGCGAACGGCAGGCCCAGCAGGCCGAGTTCGGCGAATTGCGACCACAGCGCGGGGCTCCAGCCGTCGTCCTGCTTCAGGTAGTCCTTGCGGGCGGCAAAGCTGTACTGGTCCGCCATCAGGCGGGTGACGCTGTCGGTCAGCAGCCGCTGGTCGTCGGAGAGATCGAAATCCATTAGAGCCTCAGCACCGCTTTCGTCAGGATGTTCTTCTGGATCTCGTTCGTGCCACCGTAGATCGACGCGGCGCGCAGGAACAGATAGCTGCCGGTCGCGGCCGAGGCCGCCTCGAGCAGATCGTCCGGCTCGTTTAGTGTTTCGAGTTCCTGGGCCCAGACCGGCATCGCCATCGGCCCGCCGACATCCACCGCGAGTTCCGTCGACGCCTGCATCAGTTCAGTGCCCTTTACCTTCAGCACCGACGACAGCGGATCCGGCCGTCCGTCGCGCTGCTTGGCGTAGGCGGAGACGACACGGTACTGGGTGATCTCCAACGCCTTCATGTCGACCTCGAGCTGTGCCACGCGCTGGCGGAACGGTCCGTCTTCGATCAGCGGCTTGCCGTTGAAGCGAACCTCGCGTGCCATCTCCTTCGCCGCCTTCACACGCTCCTTCGATTTGCCGAGCCGGGCGATGCCGGTGCGTTCGTTGCCGAGCAGGTACTTGGCCACGTCCCACCCGCGGTTTTCCTCGTAGACCCGCATGTCGACGGGGACTTTCACGTTGTCGAAGAACACCTCGTTCAGATGGTGGCCGCCGTCGATCGAAATGATCGGCCGCACCGTGATGCCCGGTGTCTTCATGTCGACCAGCAGGAACGAAATACCCTCCTGCCGCTTCGCCGCGTTCGGGTTGGTGCGCACGAGGACAAAACACCAGTCGGCGTTGTGCGCCGTCGAGGTCCAGATTTTCTGGCCGTTGACGATGTAGTGATCGCCCTCGCGCTTGGCCGCGGTCTTCAGCGCGGCGAGGTCCGATCCGGCGCCGGGTTCCGAGAAGCCCTGGCACCACCAATCGTCCAGGTTGGCGGCGCGGGCCAGGAAGCGCGACTTCTGAGCGTCGGTGCCGAACTGGATCAGCACCGGGCCGATCATGGTGATGTTGAAACCCAGGGTTTCCGGCGCCGGGGTGAACTGGTTCTCCTGCAGGAAGATCATGCGCTGGATCGCCGACCAGCCGGGGCCGCCATATTCGGGCGGCCAGGAGTGCGCCGCCCACCCCTTCTTGTTGAGGATGCGCTGCCAGCGGACCGTGTCTTCCTTGCTCGGCGAATGGCCCAGGCGCATCCGGTCGCGAATGTCGGTGGGCAGGTTATCGCGGATGAAGGTACGGACTTCGTCGCGGAAGGCAGTCTCTTCCGGCGTGAATGCTAGGTCCATTGGTATCCTCCCGGGATCGGGTGGTCGTTGGCTACTGGTCAGTAGGTGCAGTGTGTGCCGGGCGCCGCGGGCGTGCAAGGGTCGGGTCTGCGGCGGCGGTGTATTGGTCGGGCGAGGCGGGCGTTCATTTGGACGCAGGGGTGGAGTGGCGGTTGGGGCAGGACGCGAAACGATACTGCGGGGTTGGGGTGATGGCGCCGGCGAGCGGCGGAAGGCGCTACCCCCCGGATCAAGGGTCCGGGGGCATGGCTTTTCCGCCCTACGCGTTTGCGCGTCGTTGGCGCGTTTCGGCCGGCGCTCTTTTTTGGGGTGATTATGCGCGCGGCGGCGCAGCACCCTTGATCTGGGTGCGGTGCATGATCCGGCGCGATCCTGGATCGAACGGATCGCGCCGGTGCATGGTGCAGCGGTTGTCCCATAGCACCAGGTCGCCGACCCGCCAGGTGTTGTACCAGGTCAGCTCGTCGCGTGTGGCGTAGTCCCAGATTTCATCGAGCAGGGCTTCGGAGTCCGCTAGCGAGAACCCCTCGATGTAGGCGTTGCGACGGCGCCCGAGATACAGGCCGCGGCGTCCGCTGTCAGGGTGAGTGCACACCAGGGGATGGAACGTTCCGAGTGCGGAAGTCGGGTCGTCAGTCGGTGTGATGCCCTGGCGTACGTAGCCACCGCTGTTGTAGGTGCCGTCGTGCTTCACGCGCAGCCCGGTGATGCGCGGGCGCAGCGCGGCGGGCAGCGTGTCGTAGGCGCGGTACATGCTGGTGAAGCCGGTGTTGCCGCCGCTTGGCGGAACCTCCAACGCGTAGAGCATGCTGGCCTTGGGCGGGTCCGGCAGATAGGACATGTCGGTGTGCCACACCGCCTCGCCGGCGCCGAGGCTGCCGATGGCGACGCCGTTCTCGATCACGTTGGAAACGACATAGATTTCCGGATAGCCATCGACAAAGCGGCGGCCGTTTTCCTGGATCGGTGCCTGATCGAGTGCGCCGAAGCGGCGGCTGAAAGCGATCAGCGCGTCGTCGTCGAGCTTCTGGCCGCGAAACAGCAGCACCTGATGGTCGATCCAGGCGCGATGGATATCGGCGAAGTCGTGGTCGTCGATGTCGCTCAGGTCGATGCCGCGGACCTCGGCGCCAAGCGCGGCGCCGGTGGGGATGATCTGGGTCCGGGAGCGGTCGGGCGCGGCGGCGTTCGGCGATGGCATGGCGATCCTCCTTGCTTTGCGGCGGAGGTTGGCACGAAGGGGTTGTGTTGCGCGAGATGGGCGCGAGACGGGGCGGCCGGCGTTCGACCAACCGCCCGGGAACCATATCGACGGGTATCGCCGCGTCAACCAAATCGCCCGACACTGTGACGTAGATCATATTCGCAGCGTGCCACCGGCCTAGGGTCGCACCTGGCGATCGGCATGAGGAGACGCGAAGATGATCGACGGTGGTGGGATCGAACACGGTGGCCGCGCGGAACCTTCCGCGGTTGCGCGGCGTCAGTTCGACGCGTTCAACGAGGTCGGCCGCGAAGTCAGGCTCAGCGTGGAGCACCAGCGCCGGATGCTGTTCATGTCGCCACAGGAATGGTCGGCGTGGGCGGCTTTCCTGGCCGACGACGGCGCGCTGCCAGCGCAGCCGGCGGTGCCGGTGGTGCTGCTGCGCCTCGCCAACGCCAGCTATCGGCTGACGGTGCGCGCCGACCGCGATCGCCCTGTGCCGCAATCAACGCGGGCGCTGCACTGACCGGCTGGCGTGTGTCGCCCGGTCAGGGATCGATGCGCGCGGTGGCGGTGCCGCTGACGACCTCCTTGCCGTCCTGGTTGGTGGTGGAGAGCGTCAGATCGACATAGTGTTTTCCCGCATCCTCGCGGATCGCGGCGACGGTCGAAGTGACGTCGAGCGTGTCGCCCGGCCAGACCTGGTTGGTGAAGCGGACGCCGAACTTCGTCAGGCGGCCGTCGCCGACGTAGTTGGTGAGCATCTTGCCGGTCAGGCCCATGGTCAGCATACCGTGCGCGAACACGCTGGGGTAGCCGGCGGCCTCACGCGTATAGATGTCGTCGGTGTGCAGCGGGTTGTAGTCGCCGGAGGCGCCGGCGTACTGCACGATCTGGGTGCGGGACAGGTTTTCGACGACGCGCTCTTTGTGCATATCGCCGACTTTCAGGCTGGCTGCTTGCAGTGGCATGGCGTGCGCTCCTTCAGCCCTGGTCCACGGGGCGCTCGGTCGTTACGCCGACTCCGCGCGCCGTGATGACCAAGTCGCCGTTCTGGTCGCGGTATTCGGCGATACGTTCCCGGAATGTCAGCTTGCCGGCGCGCTTGCTTTCCTTCTCCCAGGTTTTGCCGGGTTTGATTTCCACCGTCAGCACGTCGCCGGGGCGCAGGTGGCGGTGGTATTCGAAATGCTGCTCGGCGTGCAGGCCGCCGCCGCCGGAGGGGGGCTTGCCCGCGATGCCGCTGGCGGTCATGCCGGAGCCGAACCAAGGTTGTCCGGGTTTCGGGCGCAAATTGTAGTCGGGGTCGAACTGCGCGACGGCCTGCGGGAAGGTGGGCGGGGCGATGATGCCGTGGGTCTCGCCGGCCTTTGCCGCTTCGGCGTCGGCGTAGACCGGATTGGGATCGCCGACGGCGCGCGCGAACATCAGGATATGCGTGGCCTCGACGGGCATGGTGAGCTTGGGCAACTGCGTCCTCCGTCGTTTGTTGGGTTGGGCGGGAGAGTAAAGCGAATTGCGCGCGGCTCAAGTCGGGTGGGGGCGCCGTTGACCCGGATGGTGGCGCTGCGCGAGGATGCGCCACCTTCCACGGGTGAGACCCATGATCCTGCTGATCGACAACTACGACAGCTTCACCTTCAACCTGGTGCATTTCCTGGGTGATCTCGGCGCCCGCTGCGAGGTCTGGCGCAACGACAAGCTGACGGTGGAGCAGGCGATGGCGCGCGGGCCGGAGGCGATCGTGCTGTCGCCGGGGCCGTGCACGCCGAATGAGGCGGGGATTTGCCTCGAGCTGATCGCGGCGGCGGCGGGGCAGGTGCCGATCCTGGGGGTTTGCCTGGGGCATCAGGCGATCGGGCAGGCGTTCGGCGGCAAGGTGGTGCGTGGGCCGGTGCCGATGCATGGCAAGCAGAGCCGGATTTCGCATGCCGGTGGGGATGTGTTCGCGGGGTTGCCATCGGGATTTCTGGCGACGCGGTATCACAGCCTGGTGGTGGAGCGGGATAGTCTGCCGGAGGTGCTGGTTCCAACGGCGTGGACCGAGGACGGGTTGATCATGGGCATGCGTCATCGCGCGCTGCCGGTGTTCGGCGTGCAGTTCCATCCGGAGAGCATTGTCACCGAGCACGGGCACGCGTTGCTGGGGAATTTCCTCGCGATTGCGCGCGGGTCGAACGCGCCTGCTCGGGCGGCTTAGGGCTGCCTCGCGCGGGGGATGTCCAATAATCTCAAGCCGCTGCTGGCCCGGCTGGCGGGCGGTGCCACGCTGAGCGAGGCCGAGGCGGAGGCGGCGTTCGACCTTATCATGTCGGGCGAGGCGACGCCGGCGCAGATCGGCGGGCTGCTGATGGCGATGCGGGTGCGTGGCGAGACGGTGGCCGAACTGACCGGCGCGGTGCGGGCGATGCGCGCGCGGATGGCGGCGATCGAGGCGCCGGAGGGCGCGATCGATGTGTGCGGCACCGGGGGCGACAATGCCGGGACGCTGAACGTGTCAACCGCGGTGACGTTCGTGCTGGCGGGCGCGGGGGTGCCGGTGGCGAAGCACGGCAATCGGGCGCTGTCGTCTCGCACAGGCGGGGCGGATGTGTTGGCGGCGTTGGGCGTGAATGTCGATGCGCCGATGGACCGGTTGGGGTTGATCTTGCGCGAGGCCGGGGCGGTGTTCTTGTTTGCGCCGCGGCATCATCCGTCGATGCGGCATGCGGCGGGGCCGCGGGTGGAGTTGGGGACGCGGACGATCTTCAATCTGCTCGGGCCGCTGGCCAATCCAGCGCGGGTGCGGCGGCAGTTGACCGGGGTGTTCGATCCGGCGTGGGCGCAGCCGATGGCCGAGACGCTGGGGCGCCTGGGCAGCGAGGCGGCATGGATCGTGCACGGCCAAGGGCTGGATGAGCTGACTGTCGCGGGGGAGAATGTGGTGGTGGCGCTGGAGGGCGGCGTCGTGCGGCGGTTCCTCGTGGTGCCGGAGGAGGCTGGGTTGGCGCGCGCGCCGGTCGAGGCGATCCGGGGTGGGGATGCAGCGGCGAATGCCGCGGCGTTGCTGGGGGTGCTGGAGGGGGTGGCGGGGGCGTATCGGGACACGGTGCTGCTGAATGCCGCGGCGGCGCTGGTGGTGGCGGGGAAAGTTCCCGGGTTACGGGATGGGGTGGCGGTGGCGGCGGGGGTGATTGATGGCGGCGCGGCACGGGAGGCGTTGGGACGGATGCAGCGGGCCAGTGCTGTGGGTTAGCGCACCGAAAGGACGGCGCAGCGATGTGCTACGCGCCGGCCGCACGGAATCGCGGCTGCCGCCCTTGCGCGGCGGCGTTCTCGGAGGTGGCCCGCAACAGGCGTCGTTTGGATGCTGTGCGCCGGGCGCCATCGTTCAAGGGAAGGGAGTCGACGCCGGCGATGCCCAACTCGCGCTTGCGAGCGACCAAGTGCCGCTCCGGGTTTTCAAGTTTGATCGTTTTCATGGACGACCAATTCCTCGAACCGAGCAAGGTCGAGCGTTTCCGTTGTCTCGGTCTTGATCCGCTTGTCGAGATAATGCCCGTCGATCTCGACCGCAAGCGACCATGCGAGCATGGCCTGCTGCAGCAGCGTGCTGCGGGCCCTTGCCGCATTCCATGTGGCTGCGGCCGAGTGATCAAGAAGCAAGGAATTTCGGCCGCGGATGAACGCCGATGAACGCAAATGCAGCGGTGACTGACCCGCGGACTTGAACGAATGACGCACCCACAAAACCGGCATATCGGCGTTCATTTGCGTTCATTGGCGGCTAAGAAATCCTTCTACCTGCGGATTATCCGCCACGTGTTCGATTGATCGTGTTGCATAGCGGATAAGTGTGTTTTCATGGAACCGCGGTAATAGTTTGTGTTGCGCCGACCTACTCCGCAGCCAACCCTACCCGAGCCTCCTCCGCCAGCAACCGCTCGACCGTCCGCCGCATATGCAACCGAGCAGCATCGGTCGCGATGTCCACCAGCCCAGCCTCACCCAATTCCGCCATACGGAGTTGCTGGCCCTCCACCACGGTTTTGTCCTCCATGAACGCGGCGGCGACCTGGTCGAAGAACTGCTCGGTCGCCGCCGGATCGTCCTGGCGAAAACCGTTCGCGGCCGACCAGAAATAGAAGCAGGACGTATCCGTCTCCGGCGTCAGGCCGTGGTACAGGCGGAACTCCAGCTTGCTGCCTGACGTGTCGCCGTCACGGTAGGCGCCGGCCTCGTCCGCACCGGTCCATTGCAGGATCGATCCGGGCGCGATGAACTCGAACCGCTGGCAGCGGTCGATGCGGCCCTGGAACCCCACCGCCTTGACGTAGGTCGGCGGCGGCGGCGAGTTCAGCATCCAGCGGGTGAATTTCAGCCCGAGCGGCGTCCGCTCGGTCTGCATCTTCGCCTCGACATGCTGCGCCGGATTGCCGCCGATCGTTGCGGCATGCACGTAGCCCAGGTGCGTCAGGTCCATCAGGTTGTCCACCATCAGCATGGCGGGGGCCTTGATCGGATACATCGTGTGCTTGTGCGGCCAGTTCTTGTGGTCGTTGTGGTACGGCCACGATACGATAGCGGAGGGATCGGCCTTCGCCGGATCGCCCATCCAGATCCACACGAACGCGTCCTGCTCCACCACGGGGAAGCTGCGGACGCGGGTGCGCTCCAGGATGTGCGTCTGGCCGGGGACGCGGACGCAGGTGCCGGAGCGGTCGAAGATCAGGCCGTGGTAGCCGCATTGCAGGCCTTCCTCGACGACCGTGCCCATGTGCAGCGGCGCGCCGCGGTGGCAGCACATGTCCAGCAGGGCGGCAATGTGGTTGTGCTGGTCGCGGAACAAAACGACGGGCTCGTTGCAGATGCGGCGGGCCAGGGGTGTTTCGGCGATTTCGTCGGCCCAGGCGGCGACGTACCAGGCGTTGCGGATGAACATGGCGGTTTCCTCCTGCTGCTGCTGTTCTGTTTTTTGGCGAGCGTCCTCCACCACGGCGGTTTCCGCAAGCTGGCGGGCAAGCTGTCTTGCAGGGAGCAAGTCGACGCGGCACGCCGGATGCCGGTGTGCACCGACCGCTGTATCGGTTCGCCTTCGGCGGGTGTCGTGCAAGCACAGCACCACCACCCTCGCGGCGGGCGCCGGCAGGCCGCATCCACGACTTACTGCCTGCGACGGCATGAGGGGAAGGCAGCGCCGGCGGACCAATCTCAATATCGGCTGGTATTATACCAACCGGCGGAACGATTGCCCCGGTTCAACGGGTCAACCGTTACTTCGGTGCATATCATTGCAACCGGCAAAGGAACGGATGTGGGTCATCTCCGGCGTTGCGTTGGCGATCGTGCGTTTCGGCAACCGGCATTAATCCGCTGTTAATCGTTCCGGCGCACACAGCCCGAACACGACGCGAACGTATGGAGCACGCAAATGGCCATCGAGCGGACGATGAAATTTTCCGGCAAGGGCAGGCCAGGTGACCGGTTTGACCCGAACAACTGGGTTGGGGGCGTGGCCCGCGGTATCAATGACGGCGCGGTTATCGAAATGGGTGTCGGCGGTCCAGTGGGCGGAACACTGACGGCCAACAGTATGATGCTGCTCGGAATCGAGACGATCACTTTTACCGGCACGCTGGATCTGGCGGGCATCCCGGCACCCTATGGCACGCTGCTGGTGGGCGAATCGGGCGGCTGCCAGGGGCTGATGGTGTGTGACGGCGCCAGTGCTGTTTTTGCGCTCGGCGCAACCATCAACGACGGCAACATTCTGGTCGTGGACAATGACGCGGTCGGCGCGTTGGTGGCGGAAGGCAGCGGTACCACGCACAGCGTCATCAATTTCGTAACGCTCGACATAGGCAGAATGGACGACGGTGTCGGGATTGTCACAATCGACGATGGCGTCTTGAATATCAGTGCGGTCGCCGCGATCGGCGATGAAGGGGCAGGCACACTCAACGTCATTGATAACGGGTCCGCCAACTTCAGCGGCGGTCTTGGCGTGGCGGGCCAAGCAGGTTCCACCGGCCACGTCACGATTGCCAGCGGTGGTTCTGTGAACGTGGAGAGAACGCTCTGGGTTGGCGTCAACGAATACGCTCCAGCCGGTACCGCCACTGTCAGCGTAGGCAGCGGGAGAAATCTCACGGTGGATCAGCAATTTATATCGGCAGTGGCAGCCAGATCGACCTCGCCGGGGGGACCGTCGCCGGGGGTGCTGTTGGCGTAACGATCGGTAACCTGGCGGGTGGCCTGATCTCCCGGTACGGCACGCTGGCGGTGCCGGATGGCGAGGTGATCGTGAATAATGGCATCATCCGCGCCGCCGGTGGCAACCTGCAGATGCAGGAAGGTGTTTCTGGCACTGGCTCGCTCCAGATCGCCGCGGATAGCACCGCGACGATCAACGGTAACACCGTCAAGCTTGCCGGCATCTCCTTCATCGGGCCGAACGCAACGCTGTCCTTGGCGCACGGTGCAACGGTCACGCCCCCCATCTCGGGCTTCGCGGTCGGCGATATCATCGCCATGGCAAACGTCACCACCGCGACTTTCACTGCCTCGACTGGCATGCTCGCGCTCAGTGACAATGGCGTGAAGGTGGACAGCCTCCACCTTCTCGGCAGCTTCACCGGCGACACGTGCGCCGTGCAGCAGACGTTGTCGGACTCGCTTATTTCAGTGCACCACAGCTAGCCAGGATTTCTCGTACTCTCGCGGGTGCTGGCTTGGTCCTTGCCGCGCCAGCATGCCGCAACAGTGTGAGAAATGCGGGCTGGCCGGGACCACGGCGGCGGACGGCCGGTTCCGGGCCGCGCCTGACGGGGATAGCGCTTGACCGCGACGGAAAGAGAGTGTGGTTGCCGGACGCCTACCCCGCCGGTGTTGTGCGATTGGCAGGGACCGACGCCGCGCACCGATCCACGCGGCGCATGATCTCCAGGTGAACCACCTGCACGCCGGCATCCGCGTCCACGACGGCGCATCGCTCCGGCGCCGCCTGGGCGATCTGACGGAAGCCTGCCTTCACCTTCGCATGGAACCCGGCATCCAGCCGCTCGTAGCGGTCATCCGCCGCCCCTCGATGCACCCGCCGCTGCACCGCGACCCCGTCGGAGACATCCAGCACGATCGTCAGATCGGGCTGCACGCCTACCAACCGGCTCAGTGCGGCGATCATCGCGCGGTCCGCGCCCAGGCCGTAGCCCTGATAGGCCATCGTCGAGTCATAGAACCGGTCGCACACAACCCACATCCCGGCGTTGAGCGCCGGGCGGATGGTCCGTTCTACGTGCTCGGCCCGCGCGGCGAAATGCAGCAGGGTCTCGGCCGGTGCCGACCAGTCGACACGCCCGCTCAGCAGCAGGTCGCGCAGCACCTCGGCACCGGGCGCACCGCCCGGTTCGCGTGTGCGCAGTACCGGCAGGCCGCGCGCTGCCAGTGCGTCGGCCAGGAGCTTCGCCTGCGTGGACTTCCCTGCCCCCTCGCCGCCTTCCAGCGTGATGAAGCGCGCGGTCGTCACCCGTCACGGCCTTCCAGCGTGATGCAGCGGCTGGTCACCCGTTACGGCCATCCCGCGCGATAACGCGGGCGGTCACCCCTGGCCGCCCACCATCCGCGCCAGGACCGACATGGCGCGCCCGGGCAAGCTCAGCCGAGGCACCGCCTCGCCGGTCAGCAGGGTCCACTCGGCGGCCGGCACGCCCTGTCCGGAGACGGTCAGCTTGCCGACCTCAACGCCTTTCGTGACCGGGGCGCGGATGGGTGCCTGGTAGCTCAGCTTCACCTGGGCGGTCTGGCGCCAGTTGCGCGGCATGGTCAGCACGAGATCGCGACCGGCGACCAGCGGCACAGTATGCGAGGTGCCCAGCCAGACCGGCGCCTGCTCGATCGCGGTGTCGGCGCTGAACAGGGTGACGTCGTCGAAATTGGCGAACGCCCAGTCCATCAGGCGTTCGCCCTCCTCCGCCCGCTCACGCATCGAGGTCATGCCGTTCAGCACCAGGATCACCCGCCGCGCGCCGCGCAGCGTGCTTGCCACCAGACCGTAGCCGCCTGCCTCCGTGTGCCCGGTCTTCAAGCCATCGGCGGTGCCACGCTGCACCAGGGGGTTGCGATTACCCTGCTCTATATTATTGTATTTGAAGTTTTTCTCAGAGTCATAGTGGTAGTATTGCGGGAAGTCGTGGATGATGTGCCAAGCCAGCGTCGCGATGTCCCGGCAGCTCATGTGCAGGTCAGGATCCGGCCAGCCGGTGGCATTGGTGAAATGCGAATGGGTCAGGCCGAGCTTCTGGCCGGTCTGGTTCATCAGCTCGGCGAACTGCTCCTCCGACCCCGAGATGGACTCGGCCAGCACGACGCAGGCGTCGTTGCCGGACTGGACGATCATGCCGCGGATCAGGTCCTCGACCGAGACCGTGGAGCCGATCTGGACGAACATTTTCGAGCCGCCCATCCGCCAGGCCTTTTCGCTGACCGGCAACATGTCGGTCAGCTGCATCTTGCCGTCGGCGAGGCGGGAATAGACGATGTAGGCGGTCATCAGCTTGGTCATCGAGGACGGCGGCATCTCCTCATCGGCGGCCTTGTTCAGCACGGTCGCACCGGTGTTGTAGTCGACGATGACCGCCCAGCGCGCGGCGGTATCGACCGGGCCGAGCGGCGTGTCGGCCGGACTGCCGGTGGGTGCCGGTTCGCCGCGGCCGGACCCGCGCGGCTTCGCGGTTGCCGGATGTGGCGCGGCGGGCCGCTTCAGCGGCACCTGGACCTGCGCCCAGGCGCGCCCGACGGCCAGCGTGATTGGGGCCAGGGTCATCGATGCCAGCAACGCCAGGCGTCGGGTCAGCATGTGCCGTCTCCTTTACCGCACCACGATCCGCGCATTGGATATGCCCGAGGCGACTGCCTCATTGAGCAGCCGATCGGCCTGCGCGACATCCGGGATCGGCCCGATCGTCACCTTGAAGTTCTCCCCGCGCCCATGCGTCTGGTTGACAATAGTGGCGCCGAGTTGCGCCACAACGGCGCGCTGCATGTTGGCAAACTCATAGGTCGGGAAGCTGCCGAGGTCGATCCACAGCGTGCCCGGTTCGGGCGCCACTTGCGTGACCGTCTCGGGCAGCCGCATGGCTGGCGCCGATGTCGCGGCCTTGGCCGGTGGGGCCGTCTGGCTACCCGGCCCGACGGCACCGGTGCCGCCGACATTCGCCTCGGGGCCCGCCCCCTGGGCACCCGGCGGTGGTGCCAGACTCGTTGATTCCACCGCGCCAAGCGGCGCCGCCGCGATGGGCAGCGTCGGCGCGCCCGCCAGGTCGGACTGCGCGGCCTGGCTGTCGCCTTCCAGCACTTCCAGCCGTACCTGTGCCACGTCGCCCGGGGGGAAGCCCAGCAATTGCGCCACACGCCGTGTCACCGCCAGCATCCGCCGTGGCGTGGGCGGTCCGCGGTCGTTGATCCGCACCAGCACCTGGCGGCCGGTCTGCAGGTTGGTCACCCGGGCGATCGCCGGCAGCGGCAGGGTCTGGTGGGCCGCGGCCATTGCGCGCTGGTCGAACACCTCGCCGTCGGTCGTCAGTGGCGCGTGCTGATCGTCGTAGACCTGGGCCAACCCGCGCTCGTCGAGCTGCAGGTTCGATTGCGGATACCACCAGACGCCGCCGGCCTGGTACGGGTCGCCCAGCACGTAGTGCGGCGAGGGCGTCGGCGTCGGCACGCAGGACACCAGCAGCATGGCTGGCAGCAACCGCGCCAGCCAGAAGGCCGCGCCGCTCACCCCGCGCATGCTATCCTGCGCATGCCACGCGGCCGGTCGCCGTGCCTGTCATCAAGCCGTTCACCCCATTTGTCATCAAGCCGCTCACCGAATCTGTCACTCCACCCGGTCACGCCATCCGTCACACGGTGATTCCGTCGCCGATCAGGCCTACCGCGATCGCGTAATAGTCCGACGGATTGTAACGGCGGATCGCGGCGAAATTGCCGTAGGCAAGGAACGCCTCGCTGTCCGGTCCATCGGGCAAAATCAGCGCGGCCTGGGTGTCCGGCGGCGCCAGAGCGCGCCCGTCGGCCGAGGCAATCCCGCGCCGCATCCACTCGCCGACCGACTTGCGGCTGTCGCGCCCGCTGTCGGCCGTGGCGAAACTGGCGGGCAGTGTGACCTTGTGTCCCCAGGTTCCGCCCGGCCGCCAGCCGCTGCCCGCCAGGTAGTTGGCGATCGAGGCCATCGTGTCCGGCGTGCTGGTCCAGATGTCGCGTCGCCCGCTGCCCTCGAAATCGACCGCGTAGCGCAGATAGGCGCTAGGCATGAACTGCGGCTGGCCCATCGCGCCGGCGTAGCTGCCGGTCATCCGCGCCGGCGAGACGTCGCCGTGATCCAGAATGCGCAGCGCGGCGAGCAGTTCGGTGCGGAAGAACGTGGCGCGGCGGCCCTCCCACGCCAGGGTGGCGAGGGCTTCGACCACGTGGAAGTTGCCGAGCTCGGTGCCGAAGCTGGATTCGAGGCCCCAGATGCCCATGATGACACCGGGCGAGACGCCGTAGCGGTCCTCGATTCGGGCCAGCAGGGCGCGATTCCTCTGGAACGCCGCACGGCCGTTGGCGATACGCTGGTCGCTGATCACCAGTGCGCGGTAGCGCGCCCAGGTCATGGTGAACTCGGGCTGGTGCCGGTCGCGGTCGATCACCCCCTGGTTGGGCGCCAGGCCGGCAAAGGCGCGGTCCAGCGTCGCGGGCGCGATGCCGGCACGGCGGGCTTCGGCCCGCATGCCGGTCAGGAAGGCGTCGAAGCTGCCGGGTACGGCCCAGGCTTGGCCGCTGAAGCGGCCGATGAAGGCTTGTCGGACGAAGGCAGGGCCGACGCAGGCCGGTGCGATGACGGCGGCGGGGACCGCGACGGCGAGCAGGGTGCGACGCAACATGCCGATTGTCTGCCATGATGACGGTACGCGCCGCAATCGCCGGATGATGCCCGATCAAGAGAATTGCGCTTGGAATTTCCTTGACAGGATCACCGAATCGACACCGACCACGTGCTGACCGCTCGAAGGCAGACCTGGGGCAGATCTGGGTTTGGCGACCGAATGAACCGCCAAGACGCCAAGTTTCTGGATGGCCACAGATGTTGGTGACCTCAGGGGTTGGTGACATAGGAGTTGGTGGCCTAGCTGGTGGCGACGTGATGAGTGAATTAACAATCGGACATCAGCCGCCGAACCGGGCGCGCAGGGATGCAGTGGCCGCACGTGCGGGCGAGAGGCGTGATGCGATGGCGTTGACAACGATCCTGAAAGCGAACCTCGTGCGATCGACCAACGCCATGCTGCGGCAGTTCGACGTGGCGATGGTGCGCGCCTCGACGCTGCACCGCACCTACGAGATCGCCGACGCCGAGGAGCCTACGCGTCTGCTGGTGCCCGCGGCGGCCGAGGCCGAACGGTGGCGACCAACCCGCGGCTGGTCGAGCTGCAACGTATCTATCGCGGCATGAACGAGCATCCGGTCCGCAAGAGCTCGCTGTGGACCGAGGATTTCACCAGGCAGATCAATCTGCTTCGCTTCCGGTCGCACAATGCGTATTTGTGGCAAGAGGCACTCACGCCCGCGCAACAGCTGCATTGGCTGCTGGTGGGCTACTATACGACGACGGTCGATCGGCTGGGATTGCTGGATCGCATGACCGAGGACGGCACGTTCGGGGTCAATCACTTCCGTTTCATGAACCGCTATACCGGTTCCAAGGACCTTCTCGACCCGATCAACGAGATCGCCTTCCTGGAACGCGCGGTTGGTATTTCCAGCATGTTGCCGCTGCGCGTGCTGGATATCGGCGCGGTCTATGGCAGGCTGATGCATCGGCTGGTGGAGGCTTGGCCGCAGGTGGTCAGCCGAGCCCAGGTCATCCCAGCCAGGGTCAGCGGAGACTGCATGACGGCAACCCAAGGCGCGCGTCTCTACAGGGTATGAACGCCCGTGCTAGTGATGCCGGACATGACCGTCCGCACCCGCTTCGCCCCCAGCCCGACTGGCCTGCTGCACATCGGCAGCGCCCGCACCGCGCTGTTCAATTACCTGTTCACGCACCACCACGGTGGCGAGTTCCTGCTGCGTATCGAGGACACCGATCGGGCCCGCAGCACCGACGCCGCCACCCAGGTGATCCTGGACGGGCTGGAGTGGCTCGGCATCACCCATGACGGCCAGACCGTCTTCCAGTCCACGCGCGCCGCCCGCCACGCCGAGGTGGCGCACGAGATGCTCGCGACCGACCACGCCTATCTCTGCTACTGCACCCCGGACGAACTGAAGCTGATGCGCGAGCAGGCAGTCGCCGAGGGCCGGCCGCCCCGCTACGACGGCAGATGGCGCGACCGCGATCCGGCCGAGGCCCCGCCAGGCGTCAAGCCGGTGATCCGCCTGAAGGCCCCGCGCGACGGTGACACGGTGGTCGAGGACCTTGTGCAGGGCACCGTTCGCGTCGCCAACGCCGAGCTGGACGACATGATCATCCTGCGCAGCGACGGCACGCCCACCTACCTGCATGCCGTCGTGGTCGACGACCACGATATGGCGATCACCCATGTCATTCGCGGCGACGACCACCTGACCAACACCTTCCGTCAGGTGCAGGTCTACCAGGCGATGGGCTGGGAGCGGCCGCGCTTTGGCCATCTGCCGCTGATCCATGGCGCGGACGGGGCCAAGCTGTCCAAGCGGCACGGCGCGGTGAGCGTGCTGGAGTTCCGCGAGCAGGGCTTCCTTCCGGAAGCGCTAT
>DASRQX010000460.1:0-18973 GCA_035696165.1 Acetobacteraceae bacterium
CGGTCCAAACAGGGGGGGAGCGAGGATCATTTCGAAAGTTCACGCCGCGCCGACCCCTCCCCCACCCCCCTCCCTCAAGGGGAGGGGGAGAATAAATTTGTCATCCGTCGCCCGATGCGGCCGGCAGCGTCAGATGATGCCGTCGGTCTTCAGCGTGCCGATGGCATCGCGGCTCATGTCGAGCCAACTCTCCAGCACATCCTCGTTGTTCTGGCCAAGCAACGGCGCGGGGCGAAGGGTCGGCGGCCGGCCGGAGAAGCGCGCCGGCCAACTCGTCATCTTGTAGGTGCCGATCACCGGATGCTGCACGGTCTGCATGACGCCGCGTTCCTCGAACGTCGGGTCATTCAGCAGTTCGGCGGTATCCAGCACGGCGCCGGCCGGAATGCCGGCGCCGCCGATGATGCGCATAGCCTCGTGCTTGTCATGCTTGATGGTCCACGCGGCGACCATGGCGTTGACCTCGGCCTCGTGCTCCACCCGGCCCTCGGCGGTGTCGTAGCGCAGGTCGCCGACCAGTTCCTCGCGCCCGATCACCGCCAGCAGGCGCCGCCAATGCTCGGGGTTGGCGCGGCTCGTATACACATAGACGTAGTCGTTCGGGCCGCCGCCCTTGGTCGGATACAGCCCCATCGGCGGATTGCGCGACAGCACACTGCCGGAACCCGCGCGGCGCGCCGCCTTCCCAGTGGTGGTGGTCGAGGCGAAGGCGCCCCTGGTGTATTGCAGCATGGCGTCCTGCATGGCGATCTGGATGTGCTCGCCCTGCCCGGTGCGGGCGCGGCGATACAACGCGGCCAGAATGGAGATGCATGTCAGCATGCCGGTACCGGTATCGCCGATCGTCGGGCCGGGCTTCAGCGGCGGGCCATCGACCTCGCCGGTGATGCTCATGTTCCCGCCGCAGGCCTGCGCGATCATGTCGAAGGCGAGATTTTTCTCGAACGGGCTGCCGGCGCCGAAGCCCTTCACCTGGGCGTAGATGATCGAGGGATTGATGGCGCGCACCACATCGGCGCCGAGGCCCAGACGCTCCACCGCGCCCGGCGCAAAGTTCTCGATGAACACATCGGCCTTGCGCACCAGGTCCTTGACCAGGTCAAGGCCGCGTGGCGATTTCAGGTTGACGGTGATGGACTTCTTGTTGGCGTTGTATTGCAGGAAGTAGTGCGCGTCGTGGCCCTTCTGCTGCGGGTTGATCCCGCGGCCGGGATCGCCCGCGCTCGGGTTCTCTAACTTCACCACCTCGGCACCGAGCCAGGCCATTGCCTCGGTGCATGAGGGGCCTGCCTCGAACTGCGTCAGGTCGATGACCCGCACGCCTGTGAGACAGTTGTCGCCTGCGCTTGCCTGCATCGGTCGCCACTCCTCCTGTTCCGGTCTGCTGCCCGAATCCTCGGCAGCTTACGCCCGGGGTGGCAGGGCGTCGAGGGTTGAGCGAATGGGGTGGCACCAGATGGTATCGATGCCGTAAACGAATGTTTCTGATCAGTTATGGTCGTGCCTCGCCCGGCTATCCGTCGCGGCATGTGCTGAACAGATGGCCGGGTCAGCCCGGCCATGATGCAACACAGTCGTGGAGGCGACGCCGATCAGGTTTCCTCGCCAAAAGCCCGCCGGCGCAGATCCTTCAGCTTGTCGTCGCCCTGTGGCGTCTGCGGATCGATCTCCAGCAATTTCTTCCAGGCAGCGTAGGCACCTTTCCAATCATGCCGCGATTCAGCGATCGCAGTGAGCGTGCGCAGCGCGGCGAAATCACGCGGCTGGCGCTGTAACGTCTGCTCGATATCAGCAATGGCGCCCTGGCTGTCGCCGGCGGCGAAACGCGCCCGGGCACGCTGGTGATACGCCTCCGCCAGGGTCGGATCGAGCGTGATCGCGTCGGTGAAATCCTGGATCGCCTCCTGATTGGCGTCGCCCTGCATCTCACGCGCGCCGCGGCTCATCAGCAGCGTCACGACAGGCGAACCACCCTGGATCAGCCGCTGCATGATCTGCTGCTCCAGCGGCGCCGCTACCTCGGCACTCGGCGCGGACTTCAACGCGTCGAGCAGCCGATCGAGCGCCGCGGCACGCTCGGCAGGCGTCTGCGCCACCGCCTGGGTGGTGGAGATCAGCAGCAGGAAAAGCCAACGTCGCATGCTGTATGCTGGCGCCACGCGGGTCGGCGATGCAAGCAACGGATCAGGCCAGTACCGCCGGCGGCGGGCCGCCGGCCATCCAGTCGAGCAGTTCAACCGTGTGCACGACCGGGATGCCGTCGCCGGACAACTGGGTGATGCAGCCGATATTGCCCGCGGCGATCAGGTCGGGCTGGGTGGCGTGCAGGTTGGCGAGCTTGCGCGCGCGCAGCCGTGCGGCGATGTCCGGTTGTAGCAGGTTGTAGGTGCCAGCCGAGCCGCAGCAGATGTGCGGTTCGGCTGGCTCGACGGTCGTGAAGCCGGCACGGCGCAGCAGGGTTTTTGGTTGCGCGGTGATTTGCTGGCCGTGTTGCAGGCTGCAGGCGGCGTGGTAGGCGACGGTCAGGCCGGGTGGCGGACGCGTCGGCGTGTAGTCGATCCGGGTCAGGAATTCGCTGATGTCGAGTGTCAGCGCGGCGATGCGTTCGGCGGCCTCGCGCAGGGGATCGTTGCGGAACAGGAACCCGTAGTCCTTCACCACCGTGCCACAGCCCGAGGTGTTGATGATGATTGCGTCAAGGCCGGGTGCGTCAAGGCTGGGCGCATCCGGGCTGGGGCCGCGCAGGCCGGCGCCGTCGATTTCGCGGGACCATGCCAGGATGTTCGCGCGTGCTGCCGACATCGCGTCGGCGTGGCGCCCCATGTGCTGGGTCAGTGCGCCGCAGCAGCCGGCGCCTTGCGCGACCACCACCTCGACGCCCATCCGGGTGAGCAGGCGGATCGTGGCGTCGTTGATGGATGGAGCAATCACCTGCTGCGCGCAACCCGCCAGCAGTGCCACGCGGGCGCGGCGCGGACCCTGCGCCGCGTGGGTACGCGGGGTTTCCGCTGCGCTGGGTGGTGGCAGGCGCGCCGGCAGCAGCGCGAGCATCGCACGCAGACGGCGGGTGAACGGGCTCGTGGCTGGAATGACTCGATCCAGCAATGGGCGGGCCGCGCAGCCGGCGAGCAGCCCCGCGCGGAACAGCCAGGGACGCGGCAGCATCTTGGCCAGCACGGATCGCAGCAGCCGTTCGTGCCAGGGGCGGCGATAGGTCTGCTCGATATGGGTCCGCGCATGATCGACCAGATGCATGTAGTGCACGCCGGACGGGCACGTGGTCATGCAGGATAGGCAAGACAGGCACCGATCGATGTGGCGGGCCTCGAGTTCGGCGGCGGGCCGGCCGGACTCCAGCATGTCCTTGATCAGGTAGATGCGGCCGCGCGGGCTGTCGAGTTCGTCGCCCAGCAACAGGAAGGTCGGGCAGGTGGCGGTGCAGAAGCCGCAGTGCACGCAGGTGCGCAGCACCTGGTTGGATGCGGCAATGTCCGGGTCGCGCAATTGCTCCGGGGTGAAGGTGGTCTGCACCGATCAGCCGCCTCGAGCCCTGCGTTGGGCTATGTCACGTTCCCGCGCCCTGGCTGCCCATCGCGCCTTGCGGAACAGCGGTATCGATGTGGCCATCCAGAGGATTGCGGCAACCAGCAGTACCCAGGAGAGCCACACGATGTGCACACCGATGATCGCCAGCGTGATCATGAAGAACATGAAAGCGGCGCAGCCAGCCAGCATTGGAAAATACGGATTGACGATCCGCCGGTACGGCCAAGCCGACAGGTAGGCAATCCAGCAGACGAGGAACGCGGCCAACCATATCGGCAGGATCAAGGAGGTGGGAACCATCGCGTAATTCGCTATAGACCGGCGTAGAGCCGGCCGGGGTTGAGGATACCGCGCGGGTCGAATGTGGCCTTCACGCGCCGGGTGATGCGCGCCAGCGGCTCGGCTTCCGGCGGGACCACGTCGACCGCGACGCGCAGGGCATCCGGAGCGCGCAGCAGGGTCCAGGTGCCGTGCGCGGCGCGGGCGGCTTGTTCCACCACGCTGTGGGTGTTGGTGTCGGCTGGGCCGGCGAGCCAGACCAGACCGCCGCCCCAATCGAGGAAGCCTTGCACGCCGGCATCGGCGACGGCACGCAGCACCGCGGGGCCGGCGGAGGGACGAACGGAGACGCGCCAAATGGCAGCCGACGGCAGTGCCGGCAAGGGCAGCGCGTTCCCCACGGCGCGCCACACCGTGCGGGACGTGGTGTCGTCGAGGATTTCGGCATCGGCGAACGACGCCAGCTCCGCGCGAAGGCAGGCGGTGCGGTAGGCGACTGACGGAGAAAAATCCTCGATGCGCAGCAGGGTGGCCGACCCTCTGGCTCGGCCTAATGCAGGCACCAGGGACGCGTCGGGCAGCCAGGCGGCGGCGGACACGCCAAAGGGCGATCCCAGGCCGGCGGACAACGCGGCAACCCCGCGCGGCGCGTCGAGACCTGGCAGGACGAGTGTGCCGGTGCTCTCCGGCGCGGGCAGGACTTTCAGGGTGACTTCGGTGATCACCGCGAGCGTCCCGTGGCTGCCGGTGAGCAGCTTGCACAGGTCGAGGCCGGTGACATTCTTCAGGACGCGTCCGCCGGAGTGGATCAGTTCGCCGGAGCCGTTCACCGCTCGGACGCCCATGACGTGGTCGCGCATCGCGCCCCAGGCGACGCGGCGCGGGCCGGACAGGTTGCTGGCGACGATCCCGCCGATGGTCTGGGCGCCGGCGTTTACCCGAGGGACCTCGGTGGGCTTTGGGCCGGCGTTTGCCCGGGGGACGCTGGTGATCTGTGGGCCGGCGTTTGGCGGCGGGCCATTTTTCGCTTGTGCGTCGCCGATGGTCTGGGGGCTGGCGTTCGCCGTTGCGCCAGCACCGCCGAGCAGCGTGGTCAGGTCGGGCGGCTCGGCGATCAGGTGTTGGCCGTTTTCGGCGAGCGCCGCCTCGATCTCCGGCAGCGGCGTGCCGGCGCGGGCGGAGATGATCAGCTCCTTGGGCGAATAGAGCGTGATGCCGGTGAGGTTGGTCGTGGTCAGGCAGCGGGCGGCCTGCACCGGGCGCAACATGCCGAACTTCGTGCCGTTGCCGCACAGCAGGATCGGCTCTCGCGCGGCTGACGCGGCAGCGATGGCGGCGATGATTGCCGTTTCGTCGGCGGGCGCCCGTTCGCTGGCGGGCGCCGGTTCGCCGGCCGGCGCCGCGGCATCACTCATGGGGCCTCACTCACCGGACGTCGCTCATGCGGCGTGGGGCAGCGCCGGGAGATCGCGCAGCGGGAACACCTTGGCGGGGTTGAGCAGCCAGTCGGGGTCGAACGCCGACTTGATGCGGCGCATCTGATCCAGCTCGATCTCGCTGAACTGCACGCCCATCAGGTCGCGCTTTTCGATGCCGACGCCGTGCTCGCCGGTCAAGCAGCCGCCGACCTCGACGCAGAGCCTCAGGATATCGGCGCCGAAGGTCTCCGCCGCGTGGAAGCTGGCGGGATCGTTGGCGTCGAACATGATCAGCGGGTGCAGGTTGCCGTCGCCGGCGTGGAAGATGTTGGCGACCGGCAGGCCGCAGGCGGCGGACATCTCGGCGATGCGGCGCAGCACCTCGGGCAGGCGCGAGGTGGGGATGGTGCCGTCCATGCACAGGTAGTCGGGGCTGATCCGCCCGACTGCGCCGAACGCGCCCTTGCGGCCCTTCCAGATCGCCGCGGATTCCTCGGCCGACTGCGAGACCCGCAGGCTGCTCGGCGTGTGGCGCTCGCAGATTTCGCGGATGCGGCCGAGCAGCGCGTCCTGCTCGGCGGCGCTGCCTTCCACCTCGATGATCAGCATCGCCTCGGCGTCCAGCGGGTAGCCGGCATGGGCGAACGCCTCGCAGGCGTGGATCGCCGGGCGGTCCATGAACTCCAGCGCGACCGGGATGATGCCGGAGCCGATGATGGCGTCGACGCAGGCGCCGGCGATCTCGTTGGAGGGGAACGCCGCCAACATGGCCCGCGCACCTTCCGGGCCGCGCAGGATGCGCACGGCGACCTCGGTGATGACGGCGAGCTGACCCTCGCTGCCGGTCAGCAGGCCGAGCCAGTCGTAGCCCGCGGCGTCCAGATGGGCACCGCCGAGGTCGATGATCTCACCCTCGATTGTGACCAGCTTCAGGCCGAGCAGGTTGTTCGCAGTGACGCCGTATTTCAGGCAGTGCGCGCCGCCGGAGTTCATGTTGACGTTGCCGCCGATCATGCAGGCGAGTTGGCTGGACGGGTCGGGGGCGTAGAAGAAGCCCCGGGCGGCGACGGCGTTGGTGATGCCGATGTTGGTGACGCCGGCTTGGACCACCGCGCAACGGTCGGCGTAGTCGATGTCCAGGATACGGTTCATCCGCATCATCCCGACCACCACGGCGTCGGCCAGCGGCAACGCGCCGCCGGACAGCGACGTGCCGGCGCCGCGCGGGATGACGCGCACGCCGTTGGCGTGGCAGTAGCGCAGGATGGCGGCGACCTGCTCGGTGGTGTCGGGCAGGACGACGGCGAGCGGCGGCTGGCGGTAGGCGGTCAGGCCGTCGGTCTCGTAGGGTTTGAGGCGGATCGGCTCGCTGATCAGGGCGTCGCCGGGTAGCAAGGCGGCGAGGCCGGCGATGATCTCATCGCGTCGGGCCATGACGTCAGGCTTGGGATCGGGGAGCCGCATGCGCGCCCTTCTTTGGGTGCCCGGGATGGGCGATCCGGGCGAAAGATGGGACCGGATGCCGAGGCAGGCAAGGCGGCGTGTTGCGGCGGCCAGTGGGGGCGGGCGCCAGGGTTGGCGGGAGCGATCAGACGTTAGTGGCCAGCGCCCTGGGGATCACCCCTGGCGGCACTTCATCCGCGGGTTCTTCTTGTTGATCACGTAGACCCGGCCGTGGCGGCGGACCACCCGGCAGTTCTTGTCGCGCACCTTGGCGGACCTCAGGCTGTTGCGAATTCTCATGTCAGGGACCCTGGCGGCGGAAGCGAGCGGCGGGAGATAGGGGGGGTGGCGGGGACTGTCAAGCTGGATGGCGGGCGTGGCCGGGCCATCGCGCCGGGGATTGTTGGCGTGTGGTCGCCGACACCGGGGCGGCCGGAATGTCTTGGCGATGCCGGGGCGTGCCACATAGGCATCAGGATAACGGCGGACTGGGGCAAAAGGATAACGGCGGACTGGGGCAAAACATTCCCCCCTCCCTTTGAGGGCTTGGGCCGCGAAGCCGGCCAAAATTGGGGGGAGGGGTCGAACCCCCCGGGCCGCGCATGCTCGACCTTTCCCCCCAACGCTGCTCGGCCAGCTTGCGGTGGACAAGGACTTTCAGGGGCACGTACACGCGGCGTCGCTGCTGCTGTTCGCGTTGCGGACGGCACTGGTTGCGTCTGAAACCATCGGCAGCGCGGATGTGATCACCCATCCGCTGGACGACAACGTGCGAGGGTTTTGCGCCCGATTTGGGTTTCAGGATCTGCCCTTCGGTCCGCGGCGCGCCATGTTCGTGCGCATCGTCGATCTGCGAAAGAGCTTCGCCGGCTGACATATTGTTGTTGGCCCGATCGGTTGCGGGATGCGACGGATTGCACCATCCCGTGGTAGGCTGACCGCAGGCCACTGCCCCGGTGTTGGAGGTCTCGTCATGTCGCTCGACCGTCTTCCCGCGCTGCCGGAATTGGCGCTCCGCTGGCGCGGCGGCGTCATCGAATTCCCGCTGCACCATATGCGTGGCGGGACCTCGACCGGCCTGGTGATCTGGGAGCGTTATGCCCCCACCGACCGTGCTCGGCGCGAGGAACTGTTGCGCCACCTGATGGGCCTGCCGCTGGAGAACGAACGTCGCGGCAACCGGCAAATCACGGGTCTCGGCCGCGGTGCACCGACGTCGAACAAGGTGTTCTTTGCAGACCTTGAATCGGACGGCGCGGGCGGGGTGCGGATGGTCAGCACGCTGGCTCAGCTTGCCGCCGACAAGGCGGCGATCGACTGGAGCGTCAACTGCGGCAACATGTCCGCGGCGCTGCCGCTGTGGGCGCTCGACACCGGGCTGGCCGGAATGCAGGCGCCTGGGCAGTTCGACATCGAGATCCGCAACACCAATACCGGAGCCATCGTCGGCTCGCGGATGCGTCTGGGCGTGCATGGTGCCGCCGCCACCGCCGAGATCCCCGGCGTGGACGGTGCCTTCCCGGCGGTCGATCTGTTTTTGCACCATCCCGGCGGCGCCAAGACCGGCAGGTTGTTGCCGACCGGCCGTCCGCTCGACCGCGTCGCCGGGCACGACGTGTCCTGTGTGGATGTCGCGGTGCCGATGGTGATTGCCCGCGCCGCCGACTTCGGCAAGACCGCGACCGAGCCACCCGCGGAGCTGGACGCCGATCAGGACTTCAAGGCCGCGTTGCGTGAGATCTGGGTGGCGGCCGGCCTGCTGATTGGCCTGGCCAATCGAGACGGCACCAAAATGACTGCCGGGCAGCTCGCGCACAGCGAAACCGTGCCGAAGGTCTGCATCGTCGGCCCGCCGCGTGGCACGGGTCATATCAGCGTGCGCTACTTCACCCCGCAGGCGGCGCACGGCTCGATGGCGGTGACCGGCGGGTGCTGCCTCGCCGCGGCGACACTGATCGAGGGCTCGATCGCGCACGAGCAAGCGCGCGGTCTCGCGCTGCCGAGTGGTGATTTCACCGAGACCTGCGTCGATATCGAGAACCCGGCGGGGATTCTGGCTGCGACGGTGGAGGCGCGCCTGGGCGCCGATGGGCTGCTGGTGCGTAAGGCCGCCTATCAGCGCAGCGCGCAGACCTTGCTGCGTGGCCATGTGCCGTTGTATCGCGCCTCGCCCGATCTGGTGGCCGAACTGGAGCAGATCATCGACGGCGCGGTCGAACTCGCCGCCTAGCGGAAGCGCTGGCGCGTAATACCAGCGGCCGTGAAGTTTGACCCACCGGCGGTGCCCCCCGTCATGCTGGCACAGGCCGGTATCGACGACTTTCTCTCCTGCAACAAAGGCAAGTCCTAGATACCGGCCTCCCGGCCTTCGCCAAGGGCAGGCTCCGCCTGTCCTCAGTCGCTTGACCCGGGGGCTGGCATGACGGGGGGCAGCACGGAAGAGCCGATCATTCGGGCGCCTAGTGGAAGAGGCTGCGGTGCCGGGTGCCACCGACGGTTTCTCACGGTTCATGGGATTGGATCGCGGATTGTGTGCCACACACCGCCCGCTCACCTTGCGGCAGGCGTCGGAGCGCGCGGCGACCCGGGGCGCCGGGCGCAGCCGCCGTCAGGCCGGTTTCCCCCGCGCGCTTCAGCGGGCCAGTTTTCAATGTCGCCACCGAGCCAATTTTGCGTGTCGCCTGACAGGCAGGCAGCTGTGATGGAGGTCATCTGCGCCCCCCGGGTGCGCCAAAGGTTAGTTACTACACCTTACACCAGAACGCGCATCGACGCCATGAAAACCGCCCGGGCAAAAGCAGCCGCGCCGACGGCAATGGCGGCCCTGGTGAGGCCCACTCAAGGCTGGCCATGACGTTCGGAAAGAGCCGGTGGCCATCCGACCCCTCAATACCCAAGCTCCCAATCGATCACGTTCCGCAACGGCACCCCGTCCAGATACGCCCGTAAATTCTCGCAGAAGATGTCGATCGCCCCGTGCCGGTTCTGATCGCTGCCGCCCGAGACATGCGGCGTGATCAGCACCCGCGGATCCCGCCAAAGCAACTCCGGCGGCGGGCGCTCGAACTCGCCGTTGTAGACATCCAGCACGACGCCCCGCAGATGCCCACGTCCGAGTGCATCGGCCACCGCCGCCTCGTCCATGATCTCGCCGCGCGCCACGTTGACCAGCACGGTCCCGGGCTGCATCACCGCGAGCGCAGCCGCGCCAATCAACCCGGTGGTCTCCTGCGTCCATTGGCAGCAGACCACCACGAAATCGCTCTCGGCCAGGAACCGGTCCAGGTCGCCGGCGCCGCCGACCTGCTGGAAGCCCGGCGGCAGCTTCGCCGCGGGTTCCGGATGACGTCTGGTGCCGATCACGCGCATGCCCAGCGTGGCGGCCAACCGGCCGACCTGGCGGCCGATTCCACCGGCGCCCACCACGCACACCGTCTTGCCTTCCACCAACAGCGGCCGGTAGGCGCGATGGTCGAACCGAGCCATGTCCCGATCCAGCACCGCCCGGTGCAGGCCCTTGGCGAAGAACAGGATGCCGGCGATCGCGTATTCCGCCATGGCCAGCGTGTTCCCCGCCCCGCGCGAGGTCGTTACCACCACGTCGCTGCCCCACAGGTCGCCCAGGCGCAAATTGCTAGCCCCCGCCGGCCGCTGGTGGAACCACTTCAGCCGCGGCGACCGGGCCCGCAGATCCAGCGGAAACGGCCAGCCGCCGAGGATCACCTCAGCTTCCGCCAGCAGGCGGTCGCGGTCCGCACGCGTGCCCATCCCCGTCGCGCCCGGCGGCAGGTAGCGTTGGGTGGAGTACACGGGCCAGGTCTCGCGGATTTCGCCATCGAACCAGCCGCCCGCGTCGACCAGCCGGACCACCGAATCGACCGCCTCGATCTTGGCCCGCTCATCGGTGCTGACAGGTTGGATACAGAGCAAATCGACCCTTCGCATGGACACCTCCGAACCGCTCGACACCGCGCTGTTGCCCTATCGCGCGCACCCGAATACGCGCGTCCTGCGCCGCGGCATACCACGACGTCCGCCTGAGCCGGCTTCCTCGCAGGCGCGACCACGGGTTATGTCGTCGGTCTCGGCTGGCTCAACGTGATACAATCGGCACGAGTCTTGTGATGTTAGATAATAGCTCCAGGTAGCAACACTGGACGCTAACACACCCCTGGTATGGGAGAACATCCGGTGCAAATTGCAACAAATGATGAGTTTGACACGGCAGGCATTAACCAACCCACGGCGCCCCCGGCACCCGACGACAGTTTGGCGGTCACCGACGAAAACAGTTTGGCAATCACGACCGAGATGGGTGAGTCGCTCTCTGCGGGCAGTATGCAATTCATCACAACCGAGGTGGGTGCTGCCATTACCACTGAGGCAGGCGATCCCAATGACGGCGGAAACCTGCACCTCGCGACAACAGAGACCGGTGCCTTCATGACCACCGAAAACGGCGACCCAATCGACGCCGGCAATCGTAATTTTGTGACAACCGAGACTGGTTGCGTCATCACCACCGAAGACGATGACCCAATTATCTGCGACCCTTCCTACAGGGCGGGATCTGCGCCAGATGGCATGGGCTGACACCTTCGTCATTGACCCGCGACCATCGCTTGCAAACCACGCCACGGTCGACACCGGGCCAAATTGTGCCGTCGTGCGACACCCGCTCCGTCCAGAGGCGCTTTTCGCCGAGCAACTGGGCCACGACTTCGACTGATGCCTCGAAAACGGACTTTCGGGGACTTCCGCTCCCCTGCTGACCCAGATCGCAAAGATGGCAGCATGCAGGTGCCGGCCAGGCCCGCCGACCGAGCTGGCGATTGCCTGCGCTCGGATTCCCCCGCGCGCCTTCGCCGCCCGCTTTGCCAAGCAGCACAAGGATCGGCCGCCGACCGCATTCCAGGCGAGCACCTGAGGAGCGGTCACCCACTACCTGAAGGCCGTCCAGGCTGCCGGAACCGACGCCGCCGGGCCCGTGATGGAGCAGATGCCGGCGATCCCGATCAACGATTTCATGGCCCACGATGCCAAACTGCGGATCGACGGGACGGTGGTCCGCGAGATGTTCCCGCTGCGCGCCAAGCAACCGGCGCAATCGCACAGCGAATCGGACCTGCTGGAGGTGGCCCAGACCATTCCCGGGGACGAGGCGTTCCGTCCGCTGCAGGACGGCGGCTGTCCGCTGGTGAAGGCCTGACCCGCCGCACGACCGGTTCGGGCGGCCACCCGTCGATCGAGCGGACCATGCCCCGCGATTCGGTGCCCGGTCAGCAAATACAAATTGTCCTCTACAACCTTAGATTGTATATCTGCTCGGACAGCCACAAGGATCGCCGTAAATTGAGCGGTCTGCGCTAACTTGATCGCAACCTTTCGCGGGGCAGTGAGTCTGGACCGCGTCGTCTTGGTCATATAAATGCGACTGACGATTGTTTTTTGAATGACATCAGTCCTTCCTGAACCTATGCCGCTAATATTTTGTTAACATTCTGAGGGCAGGTTTGCGTATGTCTCCGGCCCAGGACGCGCGGGGTTGCTAGGAGAATTCGTGATGTCAGTGGACGCCTTTCCCCTCATGGCGGCCGATGACATCACCATGTCAGTGCTCTGCCGGAACAGTTTGACCGACCAGCAGGCGAAACTCGCGCAAGTGGCGCTGAGGTGCCTCGACCCGGAATGGTCGCTGGACTGTTACGAGAGCTGCGAGTCGGATCTGTTCCTCGATCTGTCCTCGGTGCGGCCCGATGGGCGCTGCGTCAGTTTCATCATCCATGCGCGGGATGATGCGATACAGGTGTTCCGGATGGTCAACGACGACGACACCCGCGTCGGAACCTTTGACGACATGGCGCCGGCCGTCGGTGCGGTCATCCAGGCAATCACGACGGCACCGGCTTGATGGCGCGCCGGCGCGGCGATAAACCGATCGGTAACGATCAGCGCGTAGCCTCGCCTGAGACCCGATTGGTGCAGGCAACATATGACAAACGCGACCGATCCAACCTGGCCTGTTGCACGGTCGGGGCACGCGAACCGCGAGGTCGCCTGGTCCGGCCACCTGGCGAGGCTGGCCAACGAGGCCGCAGCCGACGGTTTCCCATTCACCGCGGAACACCTGCAGCATCTGGCCAGCTACGTCCTCGACGAAGCGGCGATGAAGTACTGCGGGCTGCCGTCGGATCGAGACGGCGGTGGGCTGACCCCAAACTGACCCACCAAGTCGCGCGCGTGGCCCAAGTCATGCGCGTGCCATTGTCCGCGTAGTCCGCGGAGGGCGGAAAAGCCTTGCCCCCGGACCCTTGATCCGGGGGCAGCGCCTCCCACCACCCACCCACGCAACGCGGATGTCATCGCCATCGCTCATTCCGCCAGCTTGTGGCGCATGTCCACCGGCCGGACCCAGGCGCCGAACTGCTCCGCCGTGACATAAACAGGCTTCAGCGCCGCCTCGCGCAGCGTCACCTCCACGCGACGAGCCGTAAGCACATTCCGCGCCGCCTTCTCGTAGCGGATATGCAGACTGAGCGCGGTCACCAGCATCGGCGAGTTGTTCAGGTTGGCGGCAATGCGCGCCGTGTCCGGCTCGATACCCCGCGCGCAATGTTCGTCGAAGCCGCCGGCGAGCAGGATGGCGCGGTTGGCCATCACTCCGTTGGCGCTCATGCTGGTCTGCGTGCGGGAGCCGGTCTGGAACACCACCAGCGGGAACTCGGCGCCCAGCTCCCGGTCGATCACCTCCTGCGCCGCCGCTTCCATCAGCGCGGCCTTGTCCGCGGGAAGCTGGCCAAGCTGCCGGTTGGCGCGGACCTCAGCTTGCTTGAGAACGCCGAGCGCACGGACCACCGGCCGGGTGACGCGGAAGGGATCGACGCCGGTGGAGAAATTCTCGCGTGAGCGCTCGGTCTGCGCGCCCCACAGGTGATCGGCCGGGACACGGACCTCGCCGAGCGCGTCTTCCTCGATGGCGGTGGCGGACATTGGGGACGCTCCTGCCTGGTTGCGCGGCACATAAGGCTGCGCCTGCGCGGCGGCATCCCAGAGGCGAGCGGCGTGGACCACCACCGGGCCGAGGTAGACAGTTGCATGGGGTCCTGTCGGGCGGCGCGCAAACGACGCCTCGCCCGCCCCAAGACACCAAATCCGGGGCTCTCGCCGCGCGCTGGCGCAGGCGGGAAAGGGGCCGCCCGCACCACCGCCCGCGGCTCACCATTGGGTCGCAGCCCGCAGGCGCGCCCTGGCGCGGCAGACAGTTGCATGGGGTGCTGTCGCGCGGCGCGCAAACCGGGCCTCGCCCGCCCCCGGACACCCGATCCGGGGGTCTCGCCGCGCCCTGACGCAGGTGGGAAAGGGGCCGCCCGCACCACCGCCCGCAGCTTACCGCGGGTCGTTGACCAGTGGCAGGCCCTCTGTCGCAGCAGACAATTGCATGGGGTCCTGTCGCACAGCGCGCAAACGACACCTCGCCGGTCCCCGGACACGCGATCCGTGGGCCTCGCTGCACGCTAGCGCAGGTGAAAATGGGGCCGCCCTCCGGGCAAGGCGGCTACCGGCCAACCGACGCGGCACGTTCCTCCGCCAGCCGTACCCGCGCCCGGTGCGTCGTCCTCTCGCGCGATGGACGCGCCCACGGGGGCTTGATCCGAGGGTTGATCTCGCTGGCGCGCCCCAGGGCAGGCTCAGTACCGCGCACGCCCCGGGCGATCGACCCGGAGGTTGTTGCACATCATCACACGGCCCCCTCCGGCGCCGCGCCGCGCTCCGTATCCCCACCCGTCTGGGGACGCACAACCTCGAGCGTCCAGCCAGGCCCCTGGTCCAGCCGCGTCACCACGAACGCGGGAGTCGGGCCGGCGTCCCGCCCATGTGCCGTCGGCGCCCGCCGACCAGCCGTCGCCGCCGGATCGTTATCGCTCTCCGCTTCCGCCGCGGCCGGACCGTCACCCCCCTCCCCTTCGGTCACACCCAAACCGTCGCCCTCCTCCCCCGCCGCCGCGCCCAAGCCATCATTCTCCTCCCCTTCCGTCGCGCCAGAGCCGTCATCGCTCTCTCCCTCCGTCATGGCCAGGCCTGACCCGGCCATGACGGAGGGACCGGCCTGTCCGTCGTCCCGCCCGCACCACCCGGCGCGTCCCCGCTCTCGCGGTACTTGGGATCGTTGCACCAAGCCCTATCCACCACCGCGAGATCGACCTCGTCCTCGATCACGGTGCCATAGAACGGCACCGGTAGCTGTTGCGACCGCTCCAGCGTGCGCAACAGCAACGCCGCCGTCCGCACCACCTCGCCCGCAGTCCGCGCCAGCCGGCACAACTCCACCACCGTCACATCCGGCGCCTGCGCCCGGCTGATGACGGTATCCGCCAGCTCCCGGACGTTCAGGATCTCTGCGGCCATCCGCGCCTGACCCGCATCGGCTGGCTTCAACGTGACGATCTCCCGGGTCAGCCGGGCGATGCGCGCGCTCCGCCAGGCCGCCGACGCATCCGCCGGCGGCCGGCGCAGCGCGGCGAACGTGGCCTCCAGCAGGTCGCCGCTGAGGTGATAGGGCGGCATCACGTCGCGGATGACGTCGGCGGTGATTCCATTGGATGGTAAGGCCATCGGGCGAGACTCCTGCTGAAATAAGATCGATAACCAAGGTTATATGGGATAACCTGGTGATCATACCAACTAACATTTTTGGCTCCCCGCCCTCGGCGCTGCGGCGCTTCCCGTCGCAACAGCAGCGCTCGGCCCCCACCGTGATCCTGCAACAACTAAGGTGATCCAAAATCTGGCCGTGGCCCGGATTTCTCACACTGTCGCGGGTGCTGGTTTGGTCCTTGCCGCGCCAACAGGATTTCGCACGTTGATCACGTACCCATTGGGATCACGTACCAATTGGGCCAATACACCCGGTATCGGCGGCGCCGCGAAAACCTGTTGGCACGACAATGCCCGGCGTCATCATCCCGCAACAGTATTGAGACATGCGGGCCAGTCGGGACGGCATCCGGCGCCGGTTCGACCGCAAGATCGCCAACGGTCTGATCGAAGGCATTGACAGCCTCGTCCAGGCCGCCAAGGCCAAGCCTCGCGGCTACCGCTCAACCAGAAACTTCGAGGCAATGGTCTATCTTGTCGCCGGAAAGCTCGATTTCAGGCCGCCCGCATGAACTCGTTGCCACCCACAAATGTCAGTGAGCAACCGACTATTTTCTTGCTTCAAGGCCGATAGCTGAAGCAAAAATGAGCCCCTCCGTAGAGTTTGAGTTGGGTTCGGCATGTGGCGCCTGGTCGACAGCGAGAGCGGCAGATGGAACTGCGGGGACCGTCGACGCAGCTGCCAAGCTCTCCCGCGTATGTGTTCTACGGCGACCCGTCGCCGCGCACGATGGTCCGGGGCCATGGTGGCAAGACTGAACGCCCCGGGCTTGTACACCCCGGTCCTGAACGCGCTGTCAAAGGAGCAGGCATCGTATGCATCGCGTGATATATAGATCGTTTCTGATCCCCTTATTGGTCGGAACCATGCTGGCGTATAGCGCCTGGGCTCAGGACAGCGCACAGACACAAACCGTGGATTGCACAAAAATAAAGGGAGCGGCAATCGATGGGATATCCGTAGAACGCATTGCTGACGAATGTGCCAGAAATCCCAATTTACCACGATGCAGACTCCTGGGTAAACGCGACACCAGGCCCAAGTCTATTCATAGTGTGCAGAACTACCTCCAGTTCAATGCTCCCGGATTGAACGGTGCGCCAAGCGCTCAGGCGGCATGGGCAGACGCAACAGACCAAAAGTATGATATGTTCATTGACGACTATTACTCTGGCCATTGCGCATTTGACCCTGCCAACGTGCATGCATTTCAAAATAGTCGTCGTCCGCGCGGGCGGCTGGCGATCGCCTACATCGATAGCGGCGAGTTCATGCGCTGTTGCTCTAACATCGATCTGGCCGAGCAGTCCAAGTGGTTTGATGCAAATGGTAACCTTACTGGCGAAGCGCCCGCCTGGCTGGGACCCCCAAATCCAAAATTTCCCGGACTATACGAAGCCAGGGTATGGATGCCTGACTGGCGAGACTACGTGCTGCATGAAATTGATAAAATATTGGCGCTGGGATATGATGGCGTGTTGCTTGATGTTCTGTATAATGACGAAGCATGGGGACCGAACGGATCTGCCGCCGGTCAGGCGGGCATCCCTGATTATCAGCAAGGGATAGTGAATTTTTCAAAAGCGATCTGGGATCACGTCAAGGCAAGTCGTCATCCTGACTTTATTCTTATCGCCAATTTTTCCGGCGCCAGTAACGACGACACGCCTGCCATGACCGAAGGTCCGAAATATTCCGATGCGTTCATGAGAGAGTCGTTTTATTATCTGGATGGCAAGCCAAAAACCAAGTTCGAGAATGGCCACGAAGTGACCGTACCTGTCGCGGATTATTTTTTTCAAGAATACACCGTGTTTCTCTCCACCATGTCGGAACTCCACAAAGTGGTGTTGATGCAGGACTATGATCTGACTTTCGATCAGGAGTCAGACATGCTCGGACAGAGCGCCATTTATAACGTCCTGGAGTCAGATAACCACCATCCGATCGACCTGATTTTCGACGACCGGCTTGCCTCGTGCAAACGAGGTAAAGGATGCTGGACACTCAATCCAGAGACCAAAAAATGCGTCTTTTTCCCGCATGACCCCTCCCATGACCTGAAGGATATCAATACGGAATATTGTAGTGTCGATATGCCTCCCGGTTCACTGGATTCGGATGGTCAGGAGCAAGGCTCCGTAGCGGGTAGAGCGGCTCCCAATTCGACCGGACAGCGGGTGGAGCCGTAAGGCCTGCGGCGTCAAACGCAAGCAATTGCCCGTGATCCCGGGCGATGATGCGTGACCTAAGAGCCTGTCTCGAATCGCAACAGCAACCCTGGTGATTTTCGATTTGCCCCGATTTCGCCCGGGTCCGGCCGATAGGGTCTGAATGTGCGATCGATGGCAAGCAAGCGAGATTTTTACCACGAAGAAGCACGGAGGACCACGAAGGAATAAGGATTCTGGCGCTTCGCGCGGACGCCCGATCAAACACCGCGCGAAGCGCTATTCCTGCGTCCTTCGTGGTTCTCCCTGCTTCTTCGTGGTACGATTCTTGCTCGCTTGCTGACGATGGAAGACCCGAGACCACGGGCGAGGAAAACCTCGGCCCAGGCGGACCAATTGCTCGACAATCACGCGCCGGGGTGCCTCATTCGCTTGGCGTTTCGAGACAGCAAGCCGCCGGATCGGCTCGATGCCTGGGAGGCCTACCAGCGCGGTCTGTGGCATTTCTATAAATACGGCGCCGAGGACAATCAGATTGCGCAAGCCTTCTTCCGCCAGGCGATCGCGCTCGACCCGAATTTCGCGCCGGGCCATTACGGCTATTCGCTCGCCCTGTACTGGAATTCCTGGCTCTACACGACGCGCCCCTTCAATGACCTCGAGAGAATCGAACACACCGAAGCGCGTCTGGCGATGTCGCTCGACGACAAGGATGCCATGGCGCACGCCGTGCTCGCGACAATGATGTGCATGGTCGGTGACTGGAAGGCAAGCGTCCGCGAAGCGCGGATGGCGTTTGCTCTCAACCCCACTAGCGCTTTTGTCATGAGCACACTCGGCCTGGTACTGGTCCGCGCCGGATATCACGAGGAAGGAATCAGTTGGCTGCGACAGGCAATTCGCGCAAGCCCGCACGATCCGCTCACCTGGCAGTGGCTGAACGGGATCGGCGACTTCCAGCTTTTCTCACGAGAGTACCAGGCCGCGCTGGACACGTACGGCCAGCTGATGCTGCTGCGGCCGCGGTTTTTTTCACCGCACCTGTTCACCGCCGCCGCTCTGGCCTACCTCGGGCGATCGCGCGAAGCCCGCGATGCGTTGCAGAGCGCCCAGGCACAGTTCGCCGAGCAGATCGAACGCCGGCGGCACCGGCCCTCCTGGGCCCGTCCACAAGATTGGGCGATCAAAACGGAAGGCCTTCGCCCCGCCGCCGCGGGGCCGCAATGACCGCCACAAGCTGCCAGACCAACCGCCCGAAAGATCGACCCGCCAAAGTTGCCCACGCCGTCATGCCGGCCCCCGGGTCAAGCGCCCGAGGGCAGGCTCCGGCCGGTATCCACGACTCATATGAGGTGTCCCCCGTCAAGTGGAAATTCGCTCATCTCGCCACCTTCCCTTCCGTGTTCAGTTGCTGCGATTGAGTGCTTAAACGGCACCACTGCATCCGGCTTGGGTGACGG
>DASRQX010000461.1:0-13416 GCA_035696165.1 Acetobacteraceae bacterium
GAAAATTGGCCAAATCCGGCGGGAGAGCCGCCCCAGCCGCCGAAACTTAGTTCAAGTCGACACCACCCAAAATCATCGAGAAGTCCTTATGCGACAGCCATTTCTGGCCTATTCGGTCGCCGTGAACCGGACAGCAGTGACCAGGCGCCAGAATGATCGACTCTTCCGCTGAGCTCCCCTTCATGCCGGCGAAGGCCGCTATCTACGACTTGTCTTCGTTGCGGCAAAGAAAGTCGTGGATGCCGGCCTGCGCCGGCATGACGGGGGTAGCGGCCCGGGCGTCAATGTTTAGGGCGGCTGGTATTACGCTGCCCCACCCCGTCATGGCCGGCCTTCGCCGGCCATGACGAATGGAGAGTCGCGACTTTCGGCCGCGGGTAATCGCAAGACTGGCCGATCTCGGACTGGTGCGAGTTGCGCCATGCCGCGTGCCGAGGCTTGCGGTCAGGGAAATGAAGATCGGGCGCGGGTGCGACGCGCCGCGGACACATGCGTAAATTTGGGGAGCTGGCTGACGTCTAAAGTCTGACGCGCCCGCTCCCCGAAGCAGCGTCACTTTCAGCCAATGTCCTTGGCTGAGTCGGCTTCGGTTTTGATCATGATACGTGGCGAGGTCGGAACGGTAGACTCGGAATCCACGCAAACGCGTGACCGGGAAAGCAACGCGGCGGGCGCTGGCCGAGACGGCCGCTATCACTATCGATGACGAACGTTGCACTGGCTTTTGTTCGCGCTCCGGCCTCAGCGCTGCTTGGACCTGAGGTAGTGCCGGCGGGCCTTTGCACGATTGCCGCAAGCGGTCATGTCGCACCAGCGGCGGGTGCCGTTCTTGCTGGCGTCGATGAACAGCCAGAGGCACTCCGGGTTGGCGCATTGGCGGATCCGGCGGTGCGGCGCCTGGACCAGCAGATCGGCGGCCGACCAGAGGATGGGCGCCAGCAGGGCCGGGGCCGACAGGGCGGCGTGCTCGACCTGCCAGCCATATGTGCCGGGCAGCTGGGGGGCGCCGGCCAGGCGGGCGAGGCGGGCGCGTGGCGGGGCCTGGGCGACGGCACGGTTGAGGGCGGCAAGGTCCGGTTCGGTAACGATGGTGCCGGAGGCCACGGCGCTGAACACGCGATAGACCACCTCACGCAACGCGATCGCCGCGGCGAACAGGCTGGCCGCCTTGTCGGGGTGGGCGTCCGCCCAGGCGCGCAGGGCAGCCAACGCGTCGGCGGACAGGCCGGCGATGCCGGCGATCCAGTCCAGCACGTCGGTCAGCGCGCCGAGTTGCTCCTGCGGCGCCGCTGTGCCGCGCCACGCGCGGGTGTTGGCATAGTCGAGGCAGGCGTCCTCGCGCGCGGCGGCGTTCAGCGCGATTGGTGTGGGCGTGGGCGGGGGCGCGCGAGATTGCATTCTAACCTCTATGCCGGTTGACAAGAGATGGGCATTGCGTTACCAGCTTCAACCGGCAAGCTAGTTAGACTGCCAGGGTCGCCTGGCGAAACGGAGGAAAAGTCGATGCTCAATCATATCTCGATCGGGGTGCGTGATCTGGCGAGGACGAAGCGGTTCTACGACGCGGCACTGGCCCCGCTGGGGTACAAGTGCCTGGACGAGGGGGCAAGTTCGCTGGGGTATGGCGGCGACGCGGTGGTACTGTGGATCAGTCCGACGCCGCGCCCGGTGCCGGCGGACATGCAATCGGGGCTGCATTTCTGTTTCGACGCGCCCAGCCGGACCAGCGTGGACGCGTTCCATGCCGGGGCGCTGGGCGCGGGCGGGAAAGACAATGGCGGGCCGGGGCTGCGGACGGATTACGGGCCGAGCTACTACGCAGCGTTCGTTGTTGATCCGGATGGATATCGCATCGAGGCGTATTGCGGGCACGCTGCCTGAACGTTGCGCATTTGATGCGGGGTGGACGACCCCGTGGCGCATGGGTGACGCATAGGGTGTCGACGTTCAAGCCGGGCACCGACAGGGGCGCCGCGGGTTTCTAGCGGCGTGTGCCGCAGGCTGGAGTATGTTCTGGATATGTTATGGTCGGGCGTCTCGGGCATCACGCAGCGATGCTGGGGGCGCTTGGCCTGTTTGCTACCCTTCCCTCTCCCCTCCCCTTCGGGCGCCGCGGCATGCGGCTATCGTCGCACGGTTGCACTGGGTCACCCGACGGCTCGAGGAGACGGCGCCGAGGCCAGGCGGGTCGCCTGACACTCGACAACTAATCGGCGTGTTGCGGGCATATTACGCAACGATTACCATTTGGTGATATTGATCTAGTTTCGTCGTCACACGAACCGGATTGTAAGACTCGGGTCATGCCAGTAATACACGTGTGATCATATCAAGTTCACACGGGCAGGCGGGCGAGTCCGGGAAGTGCTGCATCGTCGATCCACAGTCCCCCGGCGTCGATCCGCAGGCCCTCGGCCGCTGCCCGACACGACAGCGGCCGGACGCCGGCAACCAGGTGCGGGAGATGAAAGGGATGGCGGACGGCTACGGATTGCCCGGCGCGTGCCACCTTCGGGTGCGCGCGCTGTTCATCTCCGATCTGCATCTCGGCACCCGCGACTGCCAGGCGGAACGCCTGCTGGACCTGCTGCGCTCCTGTGAGACGGACCTGATCTATCTGGTGGGCGACGTGGTCGATGGCTGGCGCCTGAAGGTACGGTGGTATTGGCCGCGCTCGCACGACGACATCGTGCGCTGCCTGTTGCGCAAGCAGCAGGAGGGGACGCGCATCCTGTATCTCCCCGGCAACCATGACGAATTCCTGCGCGATTCCATTGGCCTGCGGCTCGGTGGGATCGAGGTGGTGGACCAGGCGATGCATCAGGGTGCCGACGGGCGGCGCCATTTGGTGATGCACGGCGACCGGTTCGACCCGCGACTGGGGCGGATGCGGCAGTTGGCCGCGCTGGGGATCTGGGTCTACGCCGCCGCCGTGCTGGCGAATGACGCGGTGATCCGCTGGCGCCGCCGGATGGGCGGCAAGACCGGCCGCGGCCCCGCCTGTGTCGCCCGGTTCGAGCGCGCGCTGGCCGCCGAAGCGCAACGCCAGCAGGCGGACGGCGTGATCTGCGGACACATCCACCGCCCGGCGATGCACCACCGTCTAGGCGTGCAGTACATCAACACCGGCGACTGGGTGGAGGCCTGCACCGCGGCCGTGGAGCATCTGGACGGAAGCTTCGAGATGCTGCACTGCCCGGTTGGCTTGCGGATGCCGCCGGCGGAGGCGTTCGAGGCCGACGCGATGTTGGCACCACGGAGGGAACCACTGAGGGCACCGTTGGGCGAACAAGTTGGGAGCCCGGTTGCGGGGCCAGTTGGGAGCCCATCTGGGAGCCCATTGGGGGGATCGCTCGGACGTGCCGCCGTAACGCTGCATTCCTGACGACGGGCCGCCCAAGGTCCATATAGACCCGCGGTTGATGCAGGCGGAGGGTACATGCAGGCGGAGATGCAGCACTACCTGGCGGTCTACGGCTACGCCGCACTGCTGCCGCTGGCGGTGGTCGAAGGCCCGGCAGTGACTGTGTTCGCGGCCTTCCTGGCGGCGGAGGGTGTGTTCAGCCTGGTCGGCGTCTACGCCGTCGTGGTGCTCGGCGACCTGCTCGGCGACATGTTGTACTATGCGGTCGGACGCTGGATGATCGGGCGCTGGACGCGGACCCGCCCGATGGATGGTGAGCTGGATCGCGGCGGTCGCTGGGCGGCGCGGCTGCGCCGGCGCATCGACGTGTTGGCGCCGCGCATCCGGACGCGAGCCGGGGCGATGCTGCTGTTCGGCAAGTTGACGCACTCCGCCGGGTTCGCGGTGCTGCTGGCAGCCGGCACGGCGCATGTGCCGATCCGACAGTTCCTGGCGTACAACCTGCTGGGCACGCTGGCGAAGTCGCTGGTGCTGGTGCTGCTCGGCTACTGGTTCGGCAAACTGTATGCCTCGCTGCAGGGCGATTTGCAAATCGCCGGGATGGTGGGTTTTGTGCTGGTCGGCAGCGCCCTGCTGCTGCTGGTGCGCCGGGTGCTGGCCGGGCCGGATGAGCGGGGTGCGTAACAAATCAATGCGGATCGCGCTGTTCACCGATAGTTTCTATCCCGAGTTGGGTGGCATCCAGGACTCGATCCTGGCCAGCGCGCGGGAGTTGGGCGCGCGGGGCCACGCGGTGGCGATCTTCGCGCCGGCTGCCTCGCCACGCGACTTCGCCCGGGCCAACCTGCCGATGGGCGAGCCGGCGTTGGTCAGGCCAGCGCTGGGTAGGCCCACCCCAAGCGAACCCATCCCAAGCGAACCAGCGCTCGGCGATACGGTCGAGGTGCACCGGCTGTTCGCGCTGCCGATGCCGGGGTCCACCGGCCAGTCGCGGCTGGTGCTGCCAACCGGGCGGCGCTGGCGGGCGGTGGCGCGGTTCCGCCCGGACGTGATCCATAGCCACACCTTCCTGGGCGTCGGGCTGGAGGCGCTGGCGGTCGCGCACCGGCTGCGCACGCCGCTGATCGGCACCAACCATTGGGCGATCGGCGAGTTCAACGTGTATGCGCCGGTGGCGCGCGGCGCGGTGGCACGCGGCTGCTGGCGGGCGCTGGCGCGCTACTACAACCGCTGCGACTGGGTCAGCGCGCCGTCTCGGGCAACGATGGCGGACATGCGCGCACACGGGTTCCGCCGGCCGGGCGCGGTGATCTCCAACCCGATCGACACCGCGTGTTTCCGTCCCCCGGCGCCGGGCGAACGGCAGGCGCTGAAGACGCGGTTCGGGCTGGGCCGCGCCACCGTGCTGTTCGCCGGGCGGCTGGCGCGGGAGAAGCGGATCGACGTGCTGCTGCGTGCGTTGCCGGCGCTGCGACAGGCGGTGCCGGAGGCCGAGCTGGTGCTGGCCGGGCACGGCTCGGCGCATGGTGCGCTGGAAGCGCTGGCGCAGGACCTGGGGGTGGCGGCGCATGTCCGGTTCACCGGCACGCTGCGCCATGATGCGCTGGCCGATCTGTGCCGCGCCGCAGATGTGTTTGCGCTGGCGAGCACGTCGGAATCGCAGAGCATGGTATTGCTGCAGGCGATGAGCGCGGGGTTGGCCTCGGTTGGCGCGCGGCACGGCCCGCTGGTTGAATACATCACGCCCGAGGTCGGGCTGCTGGCGGAGCCCGGGCAGCCCGAGGCGTTCGCGCAGGCGCTGGCCGGGCTGCTGCGCCAGCCCGATCTTCGCGCCGCGATGGAGGCGCGGGCGACGCGGCACGTCGCGAAGTTCGGTGTCCCCGTTGTTGTCGATGCGTGGCAAGATGTGTACGTGCGCGCGAGTCGCGGCGAGGCCGCGGCAACGGCACCCGAATGGAGCTTGTCATGCGCCTGAGCATCGTCGTGCCGGCCTACAACGAGCAGGACTACCTGCCGGCGTGCCTGGAGCAGATCCTTGCGGAGATCCAACGCTGTCCGTGTCCGGACGAGATCGAGGTGCTGGTGGTGGACAATGCCAGCATCGATGCCACCGCCGAGGTGGCGGGGCGCGTGCCCGGGGTGCGAGTGGTGCACGAACCGATCAAGGGGCTGACCCGGGCGCGGCAGACCGGGCTGGAGGCAGCTGCCGGCACGCTGATCGGCTATGTCGATGCCGATACGAGGATGCCGCCCGGGTGGATCGCCCGCGTGCTGCGCACGTTCGAGCGCTATCCGGGCGTGGTGTGCGTGAGCGGTCCGTATATTTATTACGATGCCGCGCGGTGGCAGCGGATGATGGTGCGGCTGTATTGGGTTTTGCTTGCCAGCCCGGCGTATTGGATGACGCGGTATATGGTGGTGGGGGGGAATTTCGCCGCCCGGCGCAGCGCATTGGAGCAGATTGGCGGGTTTGATACGGCGATCGCGTTCTATGGGGAGGATACGAATATTGCTCGGCGGCTGCATGCGGCGGGGAAGGTGAAGTTCCTGCTGCGGCTGCCGATGCGGACCTCGTCGCGGCGTTTGCAGGAGGAGGGGATGGCTGTCATGGCGGGGAAGTATGTGGCGAATTTTCTTTCCGAGGTGGTGTTGAAGCGACCAGTTACTCAGGCGTATCGGGATATTCGGTAGGGTTGGGGTGGGTGTTGCGGGGCGGGACTGTTCAACGCTCTCGATTGACGCTCCACATGGATGGAGTTTTGGAACTGGCAACCGGCGCGCGGAAATCGAGTGCCTCGTTCGGTGCCAGTTCGGTTGCTGGCCCATTTGCGATGATTTGCGGTTAAAAACATGCTTTACTGGCGTGGCTGCCCGCGGACAGGCAGCCTGCAGGTCATCGTCGGATACCGGCAGCGAAGCGAAGAAGATTGAACCGCAAATGACGCAAATGGGTCCGTGCCGAACCGGACTTCCGAGCTCAACCTCGGGTTCTACGCTGTAAAGCGACGCCGGTCTGGGTCCGGCGTGACAGCTCGTTACGGTCGATCTCTAAATCTTCTTGCTTTCATCTTCCTGCGTTGCATGCAGCCCCTCACCGATCTCGCTGCGCGACCGCGCTCCAGCGATGCACGGCCCGCGCTCCGGGCGGGCCAGAGCGGCGGCCAGCAAGGCGCCACGCGCCGCGGCTTGCCGGGGACCGAACTGTCGGGTGGTCGAGCGCAAAATATCGTCGTAGTCCGCCTCGGCCGTGTCCGGCAGTCGAACGATCCATTTGCGGCGCGTCACCCCGACGATCGGTTCAGCACCCTGTCGGCTCGCGCGGCCATATGGCGTCGCAGCGCCGCACCATCGGCGAAGCTGCGATAGCGGCCGGCCGCGAAATCTTCCAGCCCGACACTGGCCGCCTGTCGGAGCGCCACGAGGCGCGCCTTGTCCTCGGCCTCCCGTTGCTGCACCAATCGCAGTCCGTCGCGCAGCACCTCGCTGGCATTCTGGTAGTGGCCGGAGTGCACCAGCCGCTCAATCATCGCCGCCTGTTGTTCGGTCAGCACAACATTGCGCGTCGGCACAGCATTTTCCTCTTCAGGGTGGCCCGTTGGCAGAATATGCCATCGGTTCAAAAGCTGACAAGGTCGCGGGACACCTCGGCCAGTCTGACAAGGACCACCTGGAGGTCGCGATCCGCCTCCCCAACCTGGCGGATTTCCGAGCGGCAAATGGCGGCTGGTGACACGACTGTTGGCAATCGGCCAATACGAACGGAACGGTGCTGCCAGGTCAGCGTGTCCCAGCGCCGTCGTCAGTGCCTCGACATAAGCCGAGAATGTTGATTCGTTGCCTGGTTGGTCGGATCCGAGACCCACACCCCGGCTCCACGAGTGACAATCTCAACGCCTGACAAACCAGCGCCGAATCGGGCAAGAACCTTATGACACCGCAAGATTAGATCGAGTGTTTGCCCACGTTACGGACGTAACGCTTTTTCGGCCACGACACAAACGGGAGCCGTATCCTGATCGGTGGGCCTCCGGCAAACTGCCCGGAGTGACCGATTGCGAACGGAGGGGAACGATGGCGGACGGTGCTGACGCGGAACGCGAGCAGGTCCTGGAGACAGTGCGCGCGATCTTCAGCGCGGTCAGCGAGAACGACGAGGCGCTGTTCTACGCCATCATCGCGCCGGATTTCTATCTATTCGAGGCGGGTGTCCGGTTCGATGGACCTGGAATGCTGGCGCTGATCAAGGCAGAGCGAGATGCCGGAAAAAGCTTCGAATGGAACGTGACCGAACCCGATATCCGCATCGGTGGCGACGTTGCCTGGATCGCCTATGTCAATCGGGGCAGCATTACCGACGCCGCCGGCACCAAGCCGCAGGTCTGGTTGGAATCCGCCTTCCTTAAGAAGCGGGCGGGACGCTGGTGGGCCGTCTTCCTGCACAGCACCCGCGCGCCGGCCGAGAGCCATATCCAACGCCACGCCGATCGAGCAACTCGTCACGCAAGCCGTGCTGGATAAGATCGCCGCGGGCTGTGCCCGCCGGCCTCTCCCGCGAGCGCGAGAGGCGAAAGACTCTCCCCTTACCCGGCCGCCGGCTCCCGCTCCACCCGCACCCGCGCCACGCGGCGCTCGTCCATCTCCAGCACTTCGAACCGCCAGCCGCCGAACACGATCCGGTCGCCCGCCCCAGGCACCCGGCGCAGCAGCGCCAGCAACAAGCCACCCAGCGTGTGGTAGCTGCCCTCGGCCGGCAGGTCCGGCAGCTCCAGCCGCGCTTTCAACTCGTCCACCGGCATCAGCCCGTCCATCACCAGCACCGGCTCCGCGGCGCCCACCGGGCCGCCCGCCTGAGGCTCGGCGTCGGTGGGATCCCCGATGATGGCCTCCAGCACATCGGCGGCGGTTACCAGGCCCTCGAAGCTGCCGTACTCGTCCATCACTAGCGCCAGCCCAAGCGGTTCGGACTTCAGCCGCTCCAGCGCATCGAGCGCGGTGACAGTGTCCGGCACCACGATCGGCTGGCGCAGCGCGGCGCCGATCGACAGGTCGCCGCCGTCCAGCAGACGGTCCAGGATATCCTTCGCCTGCACCACGCCCACGACGTTGTCGATCGAGCCGTCGCACACCACGAAGCGCGAGTGCGGGGCGGATTTCAGCGCCGCCACAATGTCGCGCCGCGGGTCGGTGCGGTCGATCCAGGCCAACTCGGTGCGCGGCGTCATGATGGCGCGCACCGGCTTGTCGGCCAGCCGCAGCACGCGCTCGATCATGTCGCGTTCCTCGCGTTCGAGTTCGCCGGTCTGGGTGCCCTCGGCCAGCAGCGCCTTCAGCTCCTCCTCCGCGATCGCCTGCGGCGGCCTGCGGTGGCGGCCGAGCAGGCGCAGCACGAAGTTGGTGGACCGCGACAGCAGCCACACCGCGGGGGCCATCATGCGCGCACACCAGATGGTCGGGCGGGCAACCCGGACGGCGACCATTTCGGGCCGGCGCAGCGCCAGCTGCTTGGGCACGAGTTCACCGAACACCAGGGTCAGGTACGTGGTCCCGACCACCACCAGGGCCAGCGCCAGGGTGCCGGCGACGGGCGCCGGTACGGACAGGGTCAGCAGCCAGGCCTCGATCGGCGCGGCGATGCGTGCGCCGCCGACCACGCCGGTCAGCACCGCCACCAGGGTGATGCCGACCTGCACGGTGGGCAGGAAGCGCTGCGGGTCCTCCGTCAGCAGGCGCGCGGTGGTGGCGCCGGCGACGCCTTTGCGCTCCAGCACCATCAGGCGGGCGCGGCGGGCGGACACCAGGGCCAGTTCGCTGAGCGAGAACAGGCCGTTCAGGATGATCAGCAGAAGGACGACGAGGATTTCGAAGCCGAGTTCCATTGCGCGTGTGCGCCCCCGCGCCGCACTGCCGGAATCGGCGGAGGGCGGCCGCGATGTTATAGTGTCAAATCATGCCGTCATGGGGACGGGCGACACAAGGCTGCGCTGGCGGATTGGGATTGTCTTGGTGTGCGGCCGGGCGGGGCGGCGGGGCGACCCTCTATCCAGCCATCAACATACATCCGTATTCGACTGTTTATGCTGGATTTTTTGTCGCATTCATGATTTGTTAAGGATTGCTGATTTCCGGAGCCATCGCCGTGTCCGCGTCCGACCTTTCCTCTGCCCAGATCATCCCGTTCCCGGTCCGCCCGTTTCCCGCTCCGAAGCCGGTAAAGCCGGACGCCGCGCGCCTAGCCCGGGCACTTGCCGCCCTGGACACGGCGATCGCGGAGCAACGTATCGCAATGGCTGCGTGGCGCGATTCACTCGCCGCGCTACGTGTGTCCACGACGGCGCTGGTCGCCAGCGCGGCGCACTAGCAGGGCAGCCTGGACGCGCCCGGCGCCGACGTCATGGCGCTGAACGGCCAGGCGCGGGCGCTGGAGCGCTGGGCGGACGACGTGCTGGCACGCGAGCCCGGCTGAGGCAGCCCGCGAGTCAGAGCGGGGGTACAGGCCTGGGCCGGCGTAGCTTGCGCCAGTCCAGTCAGGCTGGGCGGGGCCAGTTTCGGCCGCGTCAGCCAGGAGCCTGCTCGGTGAAGAACTTCTGCCCGGCCGCGAAATGGTTCGGCTTCATGAAGATGCCCAGCACCACCGCGCCGTTCGGGGCCACCGCCTCGTGCGTGTTGCCGGTCGGGCGCCAGACGAAATTGCCCGCCGTGCAGACGCCCTCGTCGTCCTGCAGCGTGCCTTCCAGCACGTAGGTCATCTCCACCCCGGTGTGCTCGTGCAACGGCACCACCGCGCCGGGGGCCAGCTTGAACAGCAGCGCCGACATGCCACTGGCCTTGTCCTCATACAGCACCTTGTGCTGGATGCCCGGGAACTTCGAGGTCTGCCACGCCGCGTTGACCACGTCGACGTAGCACGACGACGGCGACAACTCGTCGGCCAACAGGCGCTTGACGACGCGCGCGGCGGTCTTGGTGATCCCATCCGGCATGGCCGATCCTCCTTCTGCGTTCTTGTTCCGCCGGCATGGCGCCCCATCCTAGGTTGTGCTGTCAAGCACCGGGCCAGGGTTGCACTATCAAGCACGAGATGATTGCGTCCGCCGCAGGGCCGGAGGAAACGCGCCATGGCGGAACATGAATTGATCAGCCGGTTGCGCGCGGCGCGCGTGGTGCCGGTGGTGCGCACCAGTTCCGCGCGGCTTGCGGCGACGGCGGTCGGCTGGCTGCGCGACGCGGGGCTGCGGATCTTCGAGATCACCATGACGATCCCCGACGCCCCGGCGCTGATCCGCGAGCTGGCCGCCGATCCCGCGCTGCTGGTCGGCGCCGGCACCGTGCCGGACGCGGCGACCGCCGCGGCCTGCCTGAACGCCGGCGCACGCTTCATCGTTGCTCCGTGGATCGATGCGTCGCTGGCCGCCCCTTGCCGCGCGGCGGATGCGGTGTTGATGCTGGGGGCGCTGACGCCGACCGAGGTGCGCGCGGCGCTGGGCGCTGGGGCGGATGTGGTCAAGGTGTTCCCGGCGTCCTCGGTGGGCGGGCCGGCGCATATCCGTGCGCTGCGCAGCGTGCTGCCCACGGTCGCGTTCTGCCCGACCGGCGGGGTCGAGCCGGGCAATGTCGCCGCCTACCTGGCAGCCGGCGCGGCGTTCGTCGGCATGGGCGGCGCGCTGGTCGACGAGAAGCGCACCGCCGCCGGCGACCGCGCGGCGATCGAGGCGGCGGCGCGCCAGGTCATGGCGGCCCAGTGATGGACAGGCGCGTGATGGGTGAGCGCATGGTGGGCGGGCGCATGATGGACGACGTGTGATGGCGGTCGATCTGCTGTGCATGGGCGAGCCGATGCTGGAGTTCAACCAGTTGCCGCCGCAGCCGGATGGCCGCGTGCTGTATCTCGAGGGGCACGGCGGCGACACCTCCAACGCCGGCATTGCCGCGGCGCGTCAGGGGGCGCGGGTCGGCTACATCACGGCGATCGGCAACGACGCGCCGGGGGGTTCGTTGATGGCGCTTTGGGCGCGCGAGGGCGTGGATACATCCACGGTGATCCGCACCGATCGGGCGCTGACCGCGGTGTACTTCGTTACGCATGACGCGCATGGGCATCAATTTCTTCACTATCGGAAGGACTCGCCCGCGGCGCTGTATGCGCCGGCCGACCTGCCGCGCGAGGCGATCGCGGCGGCGAAGATATTCTTTGCCTCCGGCATCAGCCAGGGCATCTCGCCCAGCGCCGCCGACGCGGTGTTCGCCGCGATCGAGATCGCGCGCGGCGCGGGCGGGAAAGTTGCGTATGATACCAATTATCGCCCGCGGCTGTGGCCATCGGCGCGAGCCGCCGCTGTGATGCACGGGGCGATCGCTCGGGCGGACTACGTCTTTCCGGGCATGGAGGACGTGGTCGTGCTAACCGGGCTGACCGATCCGGACGCGATCCTGGATTTCTACCTCGGGCTGGGGCCGACGGTCGTGGTGCTGAAGATGGGCGAGGACGGGGCCTATCTCGGCCTGTCGGATCGCCGCGTACGCATTCCGCCGCACCCAGTCGCGGTGGTTGACGCCACCGGCGCCGGCGACGCGCTGTGCGGTGCGTTCCTGGCACGCACGCTGGCGGGCGACGCACCGGAGGCGGCGGCGCGCTATGCGGTGGTGGCGGCGGCGCTGAAATGCACCGGCTATGGCGCGGTGGCGCCGATCCCGCGCGCGGCGGAGGTGCGTGCGGCGATGCGGGGCGCGTAACAATCGCCTGATCGGGGCAACCGACACTTCGACAGCCACCGCAGCGATCGGACGGGACATCGAGGCCAGGCGTCGCCATGTCTCACGGCACATGCAGCGCCACTGCTTCGGAGTATGCCCGATGAACGCCATCACGCAGATCGTTCCCGCGATGACACTCGACCCGCGCGAGGAACATGTTCGCATCGCCAGCCCGGCGACCGGCCTGTCGCTGTTTCTGCGCCATCTGCCGCCGGCGACGGCGGATGCGGATGCGGCGAACCGCGTCGTGCTGTATGTGCATGGCGGCACGTTTCCCTCCGCGCTGTCGGTCGCGTATCGGTTCGACGGGTTGTCATGGCGCGATTCGTTGTGCGCCGCGGGATTCCACGTCTGGGCGTTGGATTTTCATGGCTTCGGCAACTTGTCCGATGCGTATCCGGAGATGGCGGCACCCGCCGAGGCCGGGCCGCCGCTCAGCCGCGCGGAGGTCGCGAGCCGACAGCTTGAGCAGGCGGTGCGATTCATCTGCGAGCGACATGGCATTCCTCGGCTGTCGCTGATTGCGCACTCCTGGGGCTGCATCGTCGCCGGTCGGTTCGCCGGGCGCTGTCCGCGGCTGGTCGAGCGCATGGTGTGGTTCGGGCCGATCGCGCGGCGGTCTGCGCAGGGCCAGCACGTGGATCTGCCGGCGTGGCGCCTGATCTCGCTGCGGGACCAATGGGATCGTTTCACCGCTGACGTGCCCGCCGGCGAACTGCCGGTGCTGTCGAGGCAGCATTTCGCCGCATGGGGTGAGGCCTATCTGGACTGCGATCCGGCCAGCCGCACGCGCTCGCCGCCCGCAGTGAAGGTGCCGTGCGGCGCCTTCCAGGACATATACGACGCCTGGGCGGGCGAGCTTGCGTTCGAGCCGGGACTGGTTCGCGCGCCGGTCGCGATTATCCGCGGCGAATGGGACGGGATGTGTACCGATTCCGATGCGCGCGGGCTATTCGATGGTTTGTCCGCGGTGGCGGCGCGCCGCGACATCAAGATCGGGCGCGCCACACACCTGATGCATCTGGAGACAGGGCGTTTCGCGCTGTATCGGGAGGCGGAAACGTTTCTGTTGGCGTGTGATACCTACGGCCCTAAACATTGACGCGCGGGCCGCAACCCCGTCATGCCGGCGCAGGCCGGTATCCACGACTTTGTTTGCCGCAACGAAGGCAAGAACCTATGCGGGTGGGAGTGGCAGCCAGGCGCTGGATCGGGTTCGGTATGCGTCCCACAGCACGAGGGAGCAACCGATGCGTATCGAGACCCAACCGCAAGACCACCCGACCGCCACCACGGGGGAG
>DASRQX010000462.1:0-25818 GCA_035696165.1 Acetobacteraceae bacterium
GATGCGGCAGACCAGCAGGCCGTCGATGGCGTTCTTGTCGATGCCGCTGTCGGCGATGGCGTTGCGGAAGGCTTGCGCGGCGAGGCCGTACTCGTCGGTTTCCGGGAAGTTGCCGTAGCGCGTGTTGCCGACGCCGATGACCGCGATTTTGTTTTTTAGGCGGGCCAGTTTGTTCATGGTGCTTCCTTGCAGCTTCTTCCTCTCCCCTTGGGGGAGAGGGTTGGGGTGAGGGGTTGGTGGGACGGTTTCCGCTGTGTGTTGTGCGGCACCGACCCCTCACCCCGACCCTCTCCCCCAAGGGGAGAGGGAGACGTGTTTGATCGTCAGATCACGCCTTCTTCCGCCAGTCTCTCTACATCCGATGCCGACATGCCCAGCAGGTTCGTCAGCACCCACGCGTTATCCTCGCCATAGCACGGCGCGCCTCGATTGATCGGTCCGCCGATATAGGCCGGTGTATGACTGAACTTCATCGGCAACTCGTAGACCGGCCAGGTGCCGATTTTTGTGCCGGTGACCTCGGTCAGCCATTTCAGGTGGTGCAGTTGCGGGTCATTGTCGCAACGGTCCTCGGCGTTCTGGCAGACACCCGCTGGCACGCCGGCCCGTTGCAGTCTCATCATCAATTCGTAGCGGTCGTGCGACACGGTCCAGGCGCCGACCCGCGCATCCAGCGCGTCCTGATGCGCCAGGCGGTCGGCCAGTGTCGCGAAGCGTGGGTCATGCAGCCATTCGCGACGGCCCGCGACATCGGATAGCGCGCGCCATTCGGCGTCGGTGAAGCAGGCGATGGCGATCCAGCGATCCTTGCCCGCGCAACGATACGCCCCGTGCGGCGCGGCCGGCTTGTAGGGCGAGCGGTTGCCGTAGCGACGCCATTCGCGTCCGTTCGCCGACCAGTCGAGAATCGTCGTGCCGGTCAGGAACAATCCGGACTCGCACTGTGACGCATCGATCCACTGGCCCTCGCCGGTGCGATCCCGGTGATACAGCGCGCCGAGCAGCGCCAGTGCGTAGCCATAGGCGCCCATCCAGTCGAGGAACGAATACCCCCAGCCGACCGGCACCGCCGGCTCCGGCAGGCCCGACATGTCGCCTTGCCCGCCGAACGCCGCCGCGACGGGGCCGACCGTTCGCATCCGCCCGTAAGTGCCGTGCGCGCCCATGCCGGACTGCTGGATGTAGATGGTGTCGGGACGGATGCGTTTCATCACGTCATAGCCGAGGCCAAGCCGCTGCAGCACGCCGGGTGAAAATCCCTCCGCGACAATGTCGCAGACACGCACAAGGTCCTTGGCGATCTGTAGCCCCTTTGGATGGCGGATGTTCAGTGACATGCCGCGCTTGCCGGCATTCTTGTTGTTGAACTGGCCGCCCATGTCGTGGTCTTTCACCCCGGGCAGCGGCGCGGTCGCGGCGTCGCGCGCGGCGCGTCCGCCGACCGGCGCCATCGCTGCCAGCCGCGTGTCGGGGTTGTCCTTCCATTCGACCTTGACGCTCTCGGCACCCATCGCCGCGAGGAAGCGCGTCCCCCCGGCGGAGGCGAGGAACCAGGCGAAATCGAGGATCTTCACACCCTGCAACGGGAAAGGCTTGTTGTGCAGGGCTGACAGAATGGGTTTGTCGATCCCGCGCGGCTCGGCCGGCACGCTTGGCTGACGCGCCGCGGCACCGAGGACAGCAGCCGTGTCCTCCCCCAGTAGCGGTGCGCGCCGACCCACCTGCCAGCTTGTCGCGGTGCTGAGCCACTTGCTGGTCGGGTAACAAAAGCTACGACCCAGTTCCGGGTGTTCGATATTCGCAAAGCTTTTGCGTTTCAGCCAGTGTTCGTCCAGCGCGTTTTCATGTGGCTTGCGCAATGGTGCCCATAGCAGTCCGGCATCCTGCGCCTGCCGCCACGGCATGTCCTTGTAGGTCCAGGCGCGGATGAAGCGTTGCACGACATCCAACATGTGCGCGCGGCTCTCGTCGCCGACCTGCGAGCCGGGCACGTTGCGCGCCTTCAGGTCGGCATCCGGCGGTGGCGGTTGCAGGTCCGCCTGCATGCCGTATTCGGACAGCAGCGGTACCAGGTTCTTCAGGTCGCGCGCGCCCACGCCGTGCGAGATGAACCAGCGGCCGTCCTTGGTGTGGCTGATGCTGGGCGAGTGATTCGGCGTCTCCACCGCGTGGCGATTGGTCAGTCGCCACAGCGGAACGCGCCGCATCACCCAGTGCATAATGTCGAGCTCGGGGTTCTTCGACACCGCTTCATGCACCGCGGTCGAAACATCCTGACCCTGGCCGGTGCGATGACGATGGATCAGCGCGGCGATGATGCCGGTGGCAAGCTGTTCGCCGGCAATGTGATAGGCGTGCCAGATCTGCGGCGCGATCGGCGGTGTGTCATATTCCAGTATCGGATCGGGATCGTAGCCGCAGTTCATCATGACACCGCCGAGCGCCAGGTGGATCAGATCGGAGGCGTGGAAATCCTTCCACGGTCCGTCATCGCCGAACGGCGTGATGCGCGCGGTGATCAGTCTGGGGAAGCGGGCGTTCAACGTGGCGCGATCCAGCCCGAGTGCCACGCGCAGCGCGCCGCACGACGAATCCAGCAGCACGTCGGCGCCGGCCAGCAGGCGCAGCAGATGCTGTTGCGCCGGCGCCTGCCGCAAGTCCAGCACAACGGACTTCTTGTTGCGGTTGTAGTTCCAGAAGAACAACGACCGATCCAGGCCGGGTGTGTCGTCCAGGAACGGGCCGATGCGGCGCGTGGTGTTGCCTTCGGGCGGCTCGATCTTTATCACCTCGGCACCAAGGCCCGCCAGCAGCAATCCGGCATACTCGGCGCGTTCGTCGGCTACCTCGATGACGCGCAGGCCGGCGAGCATGCCGGGTCCGGAATCGCCCAGCATCAGCCCCAATCCGTTGTCGTCCGGCATCGTTTTCTCCCCCGTCGTTCTTACGGGCGCGTTCGTCGCAGCATCTCGCGCAGCGTGGCATTGAATTCTTCGGGCGCCTCGTAGGCCACCCAATGGCCGGCGCCGGCGATCATGTGGAAGTTCACGTCCGGGCGGATTGCCCGCAGCGCCGCCGCGCGTTCGCGGGTGCGCGGGTTGGCCGGCGCGTCCAACTCGCCCCAGATGCCGTTCAGCGTCACGCTGCGCGTTGTCTCCAGCGCCGTGAGGATCGCCCCGCCACGCGACAGCATCGGCGTCTTCAGCCGCGAATGCCGCGTGTTCCAGTCCTGGATCAGCAGCGCCATTGTATCGATCTTCGCCGGGTCGGCGATCATCAGCCGGCTGAGGTTGACGCGGTGCGCGGCCACGCGTTCTTCGCCCGTCAGGTGTCGCACCTTCAGCAGTTGCACCTGGCTGCCGGACGGGCCGACACCGCTGGAACCGATGATCGTCAGCGACCTTGCGCGCGCGCCGTGCAGCGCGGCGAGGCAGCTTGCGGCGGTGCCGCCGAAGGAAAATCCGGCGACGTCATAGGTCGCGTCCGGTCCCAGAATAAGGTCGATGCCGCGTGCCAGGACTGCCGCCACCGCCCCGGCGGTTTCCGGACGCGGCACCATCGCCGACTCGCCGAGCCCCGGGAGGTCCGGCACCAGCAGACGATGATCGCGCGACAGGTCGTCGATGTTGTGCGCCCAATGCCGCCACGATCCGGCGCCGCCATGGAACAACACCAACACCGGCCCGGCGCCCCAGGATCGCCAGACCATGGTCCCGTCGCTGCACGGCGTTTCAGTGCGTTCCGCGGCGCTTTCGAGCCGATCGAGAAAAGCCGCTGGATCTTCCGTGCCGACAACGTCCCGCATCATGTCCCCTCATCCCGTCGTGCCGTCCACGCGGGCGGCGCGGCGTTCGTTAGTGTGCCCGGTGGCTGGATTGCTCTCAAGCCCCGGGTACTCTCGTGATGGGACCCGGGCGTTTGATGCCCCGAAAGTAGGTTTCACCGCGGAGGCACGGAGACACGGAGAAGGAAAGCAACGGCGGTTCGCGCGAAGCGCATTGGCTTGCTTCGCCGTGTCTCCGTGCCTCCGTGGTGAAACTTGCTTGCTTGCGGATTGCGGGGGCTTGAGGGCCCGGCGCGGGCATGGTCACCTGTCAATGGCGCCCACATCGCATCGCTCCTATCACATGACAATCGTCTTCATCGGTGACATCCACCGCCAGTGGCCTTACGTGGCACGCGGGCTCGATGCCACCGGCTCGCCGCCCACCGCCGCGATCCTGCTGGGTGACATCGAATGCCATCGCCCGTTGGACGAAGTGGCCGCACCGCTGCTGGACCGCGGCATCGCTGTGTTCTGGATTTTCGGCAACCACGACAACGACGGTGGGCCGGAGATGTGGGCCAATCTCGCCGACCCCGCGCGCAATCCGCGCACGGCGTCCGGCGCGCTGAACGGGCGGGTGATCGAGATCGGCGGCGTGCGCATCGCTGGCCTGGGTGGGACGTTCCGGCCGCGTATCTGGGAACCGCCGGAACCGCCGAGGGTGCACCGGCGCAACGATCTGCCCGCCGATCTCGCGAAGCTGGGGCCACGCTGGCGCGAGGATCATCGCGACGCGCTCGTCCATTCGCTCGGGGCGACCGCGATCTGGCCCGAGGACTATGAAAGCCTGGCCGCACAGCGCGCCGACATCCTGGTGACGCACGAGGCTCCTGGCAGCCATCCCGCGGGAAGTGCAACGTTGGACGATCTGGCGCGCGCGATGGGTGCGCGGCTGATCGTGCACGGGCATCACCACGTCTGCTATCGCGCGGTCGCGCCGGATGGGCTGCGCGCGCTGGGAGTTGCGGCAGCCTGGGGGTTGACCGAGGACGGCACCGCGCTGTGGCGCGGCGAGGCGCCACGCCATCTCGGCCAGTTGGTCAATCGCTGGTCCCTTGAGGACATGCCGGGCACCGGCTAAGACCGGTTGAGAGGAAATGCCGATCTCGCGATGGACCGGCCAAGGGAGAGAGCGGGAAGGCTGCCGGTGAATCTGGACATCCTGATCGAAAACGTGATGAACGCGGTCGCGGCGGGCGTGATCATCGGCTGCATCTACGGCCTGATGTGTGTCGGGCTCGGATTGATATTCGGCGTCATGAAGGTGATCAATTTCGCCCAGGGCGAGCTGTTGATGCTGGGCATGTATGTCAGCCTGTATCTGTTCAGTGACTGGGGTCTGCTGGCGTTCCTGGGTCCCTATGTCGGCCCCTTTGTCAGCGCGATGCTGGCGGGGCCTATCGTGTTCGTTGGCGGCATGTTGCTGCACCGCTTCCTGATCGCGCATGTCTCCGGCATGCGCACAACCGGTTCGATCGACGACGGACATTTTGGCCAGCTTATCGTGACACTGGGGTTGTCGTTGATCCTGCAGAATGGCGGACTGATCCTGTTTGGGTCCACGCCGCACACCGTGCGCACGCCGCTGTCGTCGCGCGCCTTCGAGATCGGCCCGGTGGTCGGCGATGCCACGCTGTTCCTGAACAAGGCGCGACTGGTCGCCTGTGCGGTGGCGATCCTGTTTGCGATCGGGCTGTACGTGTTGTTGGAGCACACCAGGCTTGGCAAGGCGATGCGCGCCGCCGCGGACAATCCCACCGCGGCAACCTATATGGGCATCGATGTCGAGCGCACCTATCGCATTGCCTTCGGTATCGGCAGCGGGGTCACCGCGATTGCCGGCGGCCTGATCGCCACGTATCTCGCGTTCACCCCATTCGTCGGACTTGATTACGTCATCATCATGTATTCCGGCGTCGTGCTGGGCGGCATGGGCAGCATCCTTGGGGCGTTCTGGGGCGGGCTGACGGTGGGCTTCGTGCAGCAGTGCTCATCGCTGGTGCTGCCGCCGCAGTTGCAGAACGCGGCAATCTTCGTGGTGTTCCTGCTGATCATCATGTTGCGTCCGCAAGGCCTGTTCGGCCGCTCGGCGGAACGCGCTTGAGGAAGCCCGCATGAGACCGGGTGCCGCGCCGCGGCTGCGACGTGACTGGATTGCGTTGGCGATCGGTGCGGCGGGGTATCTGGGCGTCTCGCTGTTCGTCACCAACAGCTATTATCAGCTCATGCTGAGCCTGGTGCCGATCTGGGCGGTGATGGGTTTGTCGTGGAACCTGTTCTCCGGCTATTCGGGACTGACCTCGTTTGGTCATGCGGCGTTCTTCGGGCTGGGCGCCTACACCGTGACCCTGGCGCTGGTCTATTGGTCGCTGACGCCGTGGGTTGGCATTCCGCTTGGGATGCTGGTGGGTGCGGTCGCGGCGTTCCTTATTGGCACCCCAACGTTCCGGTTGCGCGGGCATTATTTCGCGCTGTCGATGCTGGCGTACCCGCTGGCGATCATGTACATCATGGAGTACCTGGGCTTCCAGGAAGTTTCGCTACCGATGCATCGGGAGCATCCGTTCCTGTATCTGCAATTCAGCGATCCTCGGCATTACACCGTGCTGGCGCTGGCGATGCTGGTGGTGGCATTGCTGGTGTCGATCGCGGCGGAGAACTCGCGGTTCGGGCTGGCGTTGCTGGCGATCCGGCAGAACGAATTGGCCGCGGAAGCCGCCGGCATCGACGCTCGGACCTGGAAGATGCGCGGGTTGATCGCTTCGGGTGCAATGGCCGCGGCGGCCGGCGGGCTGTATGCCTGCGTGCTGCTGGTGGTCACGCCGGATTCTGTTTTCGGCGTGCTGATCTCGGCCCAGGCACTGGTCGTCACATTGTTCGGCGGCGTCGCGACGGTCTGGGGGCCGGTGATCGGCGCCGTGATTCTCATTCCGCTTGCCGAATCGCTGAATGCCGAGCTTGGCAATATCATTCCGGGCATCCAAGGGGTGATCTACGGCCTGGCGATCATCGTTATCATGCGGCTTTCGCCGGAGGGGTTGTTCTGGACCATTCGCGACCGCTGGTTTCGGGCCGCGCCGGTCGCGTTGGCGCCCAGCCGCGCGACGCTGCCGCCGCGTCCCGTGGTGCCGAGCGGAACCCTGTTGCAGGTCGAGACGCTGTCACGCGCGTTCGGCGGGTTGCGCGCGGTGGATGGTGTCAGCTTCAACGTCGAGGCCGGCGAGATCCTAGGCATCATCGGCCCCAACGGTGCGGGCAAGACCACGCTGTTCAACGTGTTGAATGGCGTGATCAGCGCCGATTCCGGCGCGGCGCGCCTGGGAGGCGAGTCGTTGCTTGGGTGCAAGGTACATGCGGTGTGCCGCATGGGCGTCGGACGCACCTTCCAGGTGGTGCGCAGCTTCCCGCGGTTGTCGCTGCTGGATAATGTCGTGGTGGGCGGTTACGGTGCTGGACTGTCGGACCAGGTGGCCATCGCGGCGGCGCAGGCGGCGCTTTCGCGGGTCGGATTGTCGGACCTTGCGGGAAGCGTTGCAGGCCGGCTCACCAACAAGCAGCTTCGGCTGATGGAGTTGGCGCGTGCGTTGGCCGGTCAGCCGCGCATCCTGCTGCTGGACGAGACGCTCGCCGGGCTCGGCCGCGATGAGTGCAACGATGTGCTGGACGTGTTGCAGCGGCTGCGCGGGGAGGGCATGACCATTGTCATCATCGAACACACGATGCACGCCATGCTGCGCATCGCCGATCATTTCGTTGTGTTGGACCATGGGCGCGTGCTCGCCGCCGGCAAACCGCGTGACGTGGTGGAGCAGGACGCGGTGATCGAGGCGTATCTCGGCAAGAAATTCCTGGCCCGCCTGCATGCTTGAGATCAATGGATTGTCAGTCGCATATGGTGGCCTGCACGCGCTGACGCAGGTTTCGCTGACGGTGCGCGAGGGGCAGTTTGTTACCGTCGTTGGCCCGAATGGCGCCGGCAAGACCACGTTGTTCAAGACCATAAGCGGCATCGTTGGCCCGCTTGAAGGCACGATCCGTTTCGAGGGCGCTGATTTGCTGGCGCTGCCGGCCGACCGGCGCGCGCATCTGGGCATCGCGCATGTGCCGGAGGGCCGGCAGGTGTTTCGTACGCTGACGGTGCGCGAGAATCTGGAGATGGGGGCTTATACCGCTGCCGGCACGAAGCAATGGTCCCACACGATCGGGCGGATCCATACATTGTTTCCGATCCTGGCGGAGCGCGCCGACCAGCTTGCCGGCACGCTGTCGGGCGGCGAGCAGCAGATGCTGGCGATCGGCCGGGGCCTTGCGTCCGCGCCACGGTTGCTGATGCTGGATGAACCATCGATGGGGCTGGCGCCGGCGGTGACCGACACCATCTTCGAGCGCATCTCGCAGGTGCATCGCGAGGACGGGCTGACCATCCTGCTGGTGGAACAGCGCGTTGCCGAGGCGCTGGAATTGTCGGATCACGGATATGTTTTGGAAACCGGACAGATCGTGCTGGACGGCCCGTACCAGACGCTACTTGCCGATGACCGGGTTCGGCGGTCTTATCTTGGGATCGGCGCCGGCTAAATCAGAACGCAGCCAGGGAGAACGACGACCATGACCAGACTGATCGGACGCAGGTCTACACTGGCGCTTGGCGCCGCGGCGGGGGCTTCGGGCCTGGCGCGACGTGCGTGCGCGCAGGCGCCGAAGGAGGTGGAGATCGCCATGCTGGTGCCGCTGTCGGGGCCGTGGGCACGGCAGGGCATTCTGGAAAAGATGGGTGCCGAACTGGCGATCGAGGATGTGAACAGCGCCGGCGGCATCAAGGCGCTGGGTGGCGCCAAGCTGAAGCTGCTCGAGCTGGACACGCAGGACAGCGCCGAAAAGGCGAAGGACGCGGCGCAGCGCATGATCGCGCAGCACCCCGACCTGGTCGGCGGATTTGGCTGCTGGCTGTCGACGTTCACGCTGGCCGTCACCGAGGTGACCGAGCGCGCTCAACTGCCGTGGCTGACGCTGTCGTACTCCGATCTGATCACCGGGCGCGGTTATAAATACGTGTTCCAGTCTTCGCCGACGGCCGATCAGCAATCGCAGGACATGGTGCCGGTCATCATGGCGCTGGCCGAGAAGGCATCCGGCAAGCGGCCGACAAAAGTGGGATTGATCGGCGACAACACCGCCGCATCGATTAGCTTCATGAAGCCGATCCGCGATCATGTGCTGAAGGACGAGAAGCTGGTGCCGGTGGTCGATCAGACCTACACGCCGCCGCTGACCGACGCGACCACGTTGGTGCAGCCGGTGCGCAGCGCGCGTCCGGATTTCGTGCTGCTGACCTCGACCAATGTGCCGGACGACAAGCTGCTGCTGGACAAGTTCAGTGAGTTCAACCTGCCGCCGAGCAAGATGCCGCTGATCGGCAATGGCGGGCATTGGGCGGTGCCGGAACTGTTGAAGGTCGCCGGCGCCGACGAGGTGGAGGGCGTGCTGGTGGGCCTGGCGAACTGGCCCGGCAAGGACGCGGCTGATATTTCGGCTCGGTTTGTGAAGCGCACCGGCGAGCCGTGGTTCGGTCATGACTCGATCTTTGCTTACGCGCACGTGATGATCCTGAAGGAAGCGCTGGAGCGCGCAGGTGTGGCTGATCGCGTGAAGGTGAACGAGGCGCTGCACGCGCTGGACATGACGACGGGGCCGGCGTTGCTGTTCCCAGGCGGGCACCTGCAATATGACGCGCGCGGGCGGCGGATCGGCGCGAAGATGGTGATGGTGCAGTGGCAGAACGCGCGGCCGGTGACGGTCTATCCGCCGGAGGTCGCCAGCGCCGCGGCGAAGTGGAAGGCGTAGGCGTGACCACCTACGACTTCGCTTGATTGGACTCGATCGGGCGGTTGGTGTGCAATAGGGATCTCGGAGAACCCGGAACCGACCAAGGAGGAAACCATGGCTCAAGCCCCGTCGACTGCCTCGCGCGACCGCGTTCGCGGTACTGTGCCGAAGCTGATTGATCTGTCGGAGAAAGTGCTGTTTGGCGATGTGTGGGAACGGCCGCAACTGTCCAAGCGCGATCGCAGCCTGATCGTCTGTGCCACGCTGATCGCGACGTATCGGCCGGAGCAGCTGCGTGGGCACCTGGAGCGCGCGCTGATCAACGGGGTCACCAAGGAGGAACTGTCCGAGGTGATCACGCATCTGGCGTTCTATGCCGGCTGGCCGGCGGCGATGTCGGCGGCGAACATCGCGCGCGAGGTGTTCGAGGCGAACCCGTAAGGAGTACGCAGCGATGAAGGCGGGGTTCATCGGCCTGGGTACCATGGGTGCCGGGATGGCCAATAATTTGCAGCGCGGGTTGACGGCGCGCGGCGACGCGCTGGTGGTGCACGACGTGCGGCGCGAGGCGGCGCAGCGGTTTATCCAGGCCGGGGCGCGCTGGGCAGACAGCCCGGCGGCGGTGGCGGCGGAGTGTGACATCATCTTCAGTTCGTTGCCGGGGCCGCCGGAGTTCGACGCGGTCGTTAGTGGACCGAACGGATTGCTGGATGGGATTCGCAAGGATGCCGCCTATTTCGATCTGACGACGAACTCGCCGACCACGGTGCGCAAGGCGCATGCGTCGTTTGAGGCGCAAGGGGCGTACCTGTTCGATGCGCCGGTCAGCGGTGGGCCGCGTGGTGCGGCCACCGGCAAGCTGGCGGTGTGGTGCGGCGGCGATCAGCAGGCGTTCGACCGGTGGAAGCCGGTGCTGGACATGTTTGCCGACCAGCCGAGCCATGTCGGTCCGATCGGGGCGGGGTCGGTGGCGAAGCTGGTGCATAACTGTTTCGGGTATATCATGACGGTCGGGGCGGCCGAGGTGTTCACGATGGGCGTGAAGGCGGGGATCGAGCCGCTGGCGATATGGGAGGCGGTGCGGCAAGGGGCGATCGGCAGGCGAGGCGCTTTTGACTCGCTGACGGATCAGTTTTTGCCGGGTAAGTACGAGCCGGCGGCATTTGCGCTGCGGTTGGCGCACAAGGATGTGTTCCTGGCGACGCAGGTCGGGCGCGAGATGAACGTGCCGATGCGGTTGGCGAACATTGCGCTGTCGGATTTGACCGAGGCGATGAATCGCGGCTGGGGCGGGCAGGATTCGCGCGCGATCATGAAGCTGCAGGTGGAGCGTGCGGGGGTGGAGATCGAGGTTGATCCGCAACGGATTGCCGAGGCGGTGGAGAAGAAGGGGAAGGGGAGGTAGCCCGGCTTGGGGGCATCTCGGCAGTCCGGGTCGCGACATTTCTTGGGGGGCGCGGGTTGTCGGTATGCCTTGTCCGCTCTTCGTGGGCTTGGGCCGCTAAGTGGATTAATGGTGTGCGTGGTGCGGCGGCGAGACCCTCACCCCCGTCGCTTCGCGCCTCGACCTCTCCCGCAAGCGGGGGCGAGGTGTACGGCTTCAGGTTACGGCGCGGCGCTCGGAGAGGCTTGGGTCGCGCCAGGCGTTGGTCCGCATCACTTCGCTCAGCACGGTCAGGGCGTCCCAAACGTCCACGTGGCGCACGTAGAGAGGCGCTAAACCGAAGCGCATGACGTCGGGCGTGCGGAAATCGCCGATCACGCCGCGTGCGATCAGCGTCTGCATGATTGCGTAGCCGTCCGGATGCGCGAACGCCACCTGGCTGCCGCGTCGTGTCGCATCGCGTGGTGTCAGTAGACGGAACCCGTGCTCTGCGCATTCTTGCTCGACCAGCGTGATGAACAGGTCGATCAGTTGCTGTGATTTTTTGTGCAGTGCGTCCGTCGGCACGCGTAGCATCTGATCGATGCCGACCTCCAGCGCCGCGAGGTTGAGTATCGGCGGCGTGCCGACCATTCCGCGTCCGATGCCCTGCGCCGGCCGGTAATCCGGTGCGAAGGCAAATGGGTTCGCATGTCCCAGCCAGCCGGTCAGCGGCAGTTGCAAGTCCGTCTGCAACCGCGGCGCCACCGAAAGGAACGCCGGCGCGCCGGGGCCGCCATTCAGATATTTGTAGCCGCAGCCGACCGCGAAGTCGGCGCCATCCTTCGCCAGTTGCAGTGGCACAGCGCCGACCGAGTGCGACAGGTCCCACAGCGTCAGCGCACCCACCGCGTGCGCCGCGCTTGTGACCGTCGCCATGTCGTGCATTGCACCAGAGCGGTAGTTCACATGCGTCAGCATCAGCACCGCGACGTCATCGTTCAGGGCCGCCAGCGGATCAGCGACGGCACGCACTTCGTGTCCGCGCCGCAGCAGCGCCGCCAGGCCCTGCGCCATGTAGATGTCGGTTGGAAAATTTCCCGCCTCTGTCAGGATGATCCGGCGGGTCGGTCGAGCCTCAAGCGCCGCGGCGAGCAGTTTGAACAGATTGACGGATGTCGAATCCGCCACAAGCGTGCTGCCGGGTTCGGCGCCGATGATGTGGCCGATCTTCTCGCCGACGCGCAGCGGCAGACGGATCCAGTCATGCGCGTTCCAGGCGCGGATCAGGGATTGGCCCCACTCGTGCGCGACCACCCGCGCCACCCGACCCGGTGTCGCCTTCGGCAGCGGGCCGAGCGAGTTGCCGTCCAGGTATATCACGTCCGGTGGCAGATCGAACTCATCGCGGAACAGTGCCAGTGTGTCGTTGCGGTCCAGCGCCTGCAGTGCCGTGCGGGTCAGCGAGGTCGGCATTCATTCCTCCTTTTGCATCACCACGCCGGCGGTGGTGCCGCCGTCCACCACCAGCGTCTGGCCGGTGACGAAACTGCCGGCCTGCGAGGCCAGGAATACCGCCGCGCCGGCGATCTCATCGGGTTCGCCGATGCGCTGCAGCGGCACGTCGCGAGTGGCGCGTCGGTACCGTACCGGATCGGTCCACAGTGCCTTGGCGAAATCCGTGCGCACCAGGCCGGGGGCGATGCAGTTGGCGCGCACGTTTTTCGGTCCCCACTCCACGGCGACGTTGCGCGCGAGTTGCATGTCGGCGGCTTTGGAAATCGCATAGAGGCCAAGCTGCGCGGAGCCGCGCAGGCCGCCGATCGATGAGACGATGATGAACGCGCCGCCGCCGCGTTCGGCCAGGTGTGGACACACCATGTTCGTCAGCCAGAAATTGCTGCGGACGTTGGCGCCCATCACGCGTTCGTAGACATCATCCGATGCGCCGGCGGCGGGGCCCAGATAGGGGTTCACCGCGGCATTGCTGACGAAGACGTCGATGCCGCCCCATAGCGCGATGGTCTGATCGACCAGGCTCTGCAACTCGTCCTTGCGCGCGATGTGGCAGGGGATCACCGCGGCTTGCCCGCCCTTGGCGCGGATGCCTTCCGCCACTGCCTCGCACGCATCCGCCTTGCGGCTGGATACGATCACTTGTGCGCCGTGCTCGGCCAGGCGCTCGGCGATGGCGCGGCCAATTCCCTTGCTGGAACCTGTAACGATGGCAACCTTGCCGGTGAGATCGAACAGCGACATGCGTGTCCACCCTGTATTGCCGCCGGCTGCTTGCTGGCGATGCTACCGATGAGTATCGTTTGCGGGGGAAAAACGTCAATCGGGCCGAGCGATGTCAGCGCAGCGCACAACCGTCTATCGCCACGCGGAGCTTGTCCGCCTGCTGCATCCGGCCTCGATCGCGGTGATCGGCGCCTCGGCGCGCGCGGGTTCGTTCGGCGAGCGCGTGCTGGACAACCTGGCCAACTACATTGGCGCGATCTATCCGGTGAACGCGCGTTACGAACGGATTGGTGCGCGCGTATGCTATCCGTCGGTTGCGGCGTTGCCGCGGGTGCCGGACTGCGCCGTCATCACCGTCGCGCGTGAGGCGGTCGAGCAGATTGTGCTGGACTGCGCCAAGGCCGGCGTTGGTGGCGTGATCGTGTTTGCGTCGGGCTATTCGGAGACCGTGCGCGAGGACCGTGTCGCGGAACAGGAGCGTTTGGCGGCGATCGCGCGGGAGACGGGGTTGCGCATTGTCGGGCCGAATTGCATCGGCGCGGTGAACGCGACGCTGGATTCGCGCATCACGTTCATGAACATCACGCCGATCCCGCCGCCGCGGCCGCACGCAGTCGGCATCGTCAGCCAGTCGGGTGCGCTGGGGATGGCGCTGGCACAGGCGGTGGTGCGCGGCGCGTCGTTCAGCCATGTACTGACCTCGGGAAATTCCTGTGATGTGGATATGGCGGATTACGTCAGCTACCTGGCGGACGATCCGGGGTGCCGGGCGATCGCCTGCGTGTTCGAGGGCATGGCGAGGCCGGAACGGTTGCTGTTGGCGGCGGAGTATGCCTGGCAGCGCGACAAGCCGCTGATCGTATTCAAGATGGCGACCGGCGCCGAGGGTGCGGCGGCGGCGATGTCGCATACCGGGTCACTGGCGGGCTCGCACGCCGCCTATCGCGCGGTGTTCCAGCGGGCGGGCGCGGTGCTGGTGGAGGATTTCGAGGCGTTGGTGGAAACCGCGACGTTCTTCGCCAAGGCGCCGGCGCCGAAGGCCGAAGGGGTGGCGATCGTCGCGGCCTCGGGTGGGGCGGCGATCATGGCGGCGGATCGGGCGGAACAGCACGGCGTGCCATTGCCGCAACCGCCGGAACCGTTGCGCGAACTGCTGGTGTCACGCATTCCGGAATTCGGCGCGGCGCGCAATCCGTGTGATGTCACCGGGCAGGTGCTGAACGATCCGGAGTCGTTGAATGCCTGCGCCGGGGCGTTGTTGGGGGAAACGCTGTATGGCGCGCTGGTGGTGCCGTTTACCTACGGCTTCGCACAGTCGGCGTTGCGCATTCCGGTTTATGACTCGCTGGCGAAACGGCACGACAAGATCGTTTGCATTGTTTGGCAGTCGGAATGGCTTGAGGGCCCGGGCATGAAAGAGGCGGAACAGTCCGAGCGCGTGGCGCTGTTCCGCTCGATGAGTGCGTGCTTCGCCGCGTTGAAGGCGTGGAACTGGCGGGCGGCGAAGCGGGCGGAGGGTGTGGTGACGGTCGTTGCTACGCCTGTAGAGACACATGCGCAGGCGCGCGCGATGATCGACGCGGCGCATGGGCAGGCGATGACCGAGCGTGAGGTGAAGGCGCTGCTGGCGTTGTACGACGTGCCGGTCGTGGACGAGGCTTTGGCGCGGACGCGCCAGGACGCGGCGCGCGCGGCGGAGGCGTTGGGTTATCCGGTCGTGCTGAAGCTGGAATCGCCCGACGTGCCGCATAAGACCGAGGCGGGCGTGATCCGGCTGGATCTGCGAGACGCGGACGCGGTTCGTGTGGCGTTCGACGCGATCGTTGCAGCCGCGGCGGCGCTGGAGCCGCAGCCGCGCGTCAACGGCGTGCTGGTGCAGAAGATGCTGCCGCCGGGGATCGAGATCGTGGTCGGCGGGCGGATCGATCCGATGTTTGGCCCGCTGGTGGTGGTGGGGCTTGGTGGGATTTTGGTCGAGTTGATGCAGGATTCCGTGCTGGCTCCGGCGCCGGTGACGCAAGCGGAGGCGCTAGCGCTGCTGACGCGGCTGAAGGGCGCGCGGTTGCTGGATGGGTTCCGGGGGATGCCGGCGGTGGATCGTGGGGCGCTTGCCGGCGTTGTGTCGGGGGTGTCGCGGATTCTGGCGGATCATCGGGGGGTGATTGGTGAACTGGACGTCAATCCGTTGATCTGCGCGGGGGGGTGTATTGCGGCGGTTGACGCGTTGATCGTTCCGGTGGCGGATGCGGCGGTGTGAGCGGCTCGGGGGTTGGGGTGGTGGCGCGTATCAAGGCGCGTGGCTGAAGAGGTGTTGGGCAGCCGGCTTGGACGCTCGGCTTGAACGCTCGGCTTGAACGCATTGGGGGGGATTCTGGTGAATGATATGCGTGGGTTCGCCTTCGGCGTCGGCCTCATCGGCTTGTGCCTGTGGTCTCTCGTTTCCCGATCCACCGCGACACCGGCCTACATCCCGGATGGGCCGGACGTTCCGGCCATCAGTTTGCCGGCGATCAGTTCGAACGAAGGGCAGAGCGGCGTAGCGGGCCTGCCGCCGCTGCCAGTGCCGCCGCCGAACCGATGGGACCAGCAATCGATCTGGAACATGCGGGCCCTCGGGTTCCAGGACAATCAGGGGCGTGCGAGCTCCGACGATGGCTGGATTGAAAACCAGAACGGCCGCTACATCGCCTATGTGGCCAACAGCCCCGGCAAGGCACTGAACGCGCTGACCGGGAAGATCGAAAACAACGGCACCTCGCTGATCGACGTTACCGATGTGGCACACCCGCGGTTCCTCTCGCATATCCCGGTCGCGAGCGGCGGCGGCGCCACGCATCTCGCCGTGTGCGGCGGCAACACCCTGCCGCACGCCGAGCGAAACCACTGGTACCTGCTGCGCCACGACGGGCAGACGAACCAGGAAGTCTGGGACGTAACGGACCCGGCGGCGCCCAAGCTGGTCACCGTCATCATCAGCGGATTGAACATGACGCACCACGACTGGTGGGAATGCGACACCGGTATCGCCTATACGATCTCGCAGACGCCGACCGACGGCTGGCAAGAAAGCGGGTCGGCGCAGCACATGTACATCTATGACCTTGGCGATCCGGCGAAGCCCGTTTTCATCCGCCAGTTCGGGCTGGTCGGACAGCAGCCCGACGCGCCGGTCAAGACCGCGCAGAGCTGCACCAACGCGCCAGGCCCGAGTTGCTACGAGGGCGTGACCAACCCACCTGGCGGTATTCACCAGATATATTCGGCGGGGGTGAACAGGAACCGCGTCTATCTCGCGTATGGGGTCGATTTCGATGGCGTCTTCCAGATCCTGGATCGCCGGAAGCTGCTCGACGGCTGCAAGGCCCCGAGCGCCTCGCCGCAGTGCGCGACACGCCCGACGCAGGCGGACCTGCTCTATCCGCAGATCAGCTACATCGCGACCAATCCGAACCAGGGCGGCCATACCGCGATCCCGATCTTTGGCGTGCCAATTCCGCAAGAGCAACAGAACTACCTCGACGGCAAGCCACAACGGTGGAACCTTCTGGCGGTCACGTCCGAGGAAACCACCAACGATTGTTTCGGGCAGCCGTGGAAAAACCCGTTCCTGCTCGACATCACCGACGAACGCGCGCCGTGGCCGATCGCGGTGCTGGATGTCGGGCAGTTCCCGGGAGACTTCTGCGCCAAAGGAGCGCGGTTTGGCGTGCACGAGCTCAACCGGCAGATCTATCCGCCCTACTACGGCAGGCTGCTGATCGTCGCGATGTTCAACGCCGGCCTGCAGGTCTGGGACATTCGAGACCCGTATCGTCCGCGCCGCGTTGCCTATTTCATTCAGGCGCCAAACAAGAACACGCGGGAGAGCTGCGGCACCCATCGCGGCAACGCGCATTACTGCCGCAAGGCAATCTTCTCCGATCTCGGGGAGGTGGATGATCGCGGGTACATCTATAATTTTGATCGCGCCGGTTCAGGCCTGACGATCCTGAAGTTGACCGGCGCCGCGTTGCAGGCGGTGGCGGGAGACAAACACGATCAACGGTAGACCCCACGGTACGCCCCACGGTACACCGAAGTCGGGCGAGGGCTCGCTCCTGGCCGGTGGGTGGGTGGCGACGAGCCGCTGGGTCTCCATGTCTGCTGCGGGTCTAACCCGGCGGTTCGGGCGGCGCGCCACGGCTGCCGCTGTTTCGGGTGGCGACAGGATGTTCGCGGCGGATTTCTGCGATCCAGATTGGAGTCTGCCATATTGGATTCTGCCATATTGGATTCTGATCGTGTCCCCGGTGGGCGTCGCGTTCCAACGCTGACAGATTGGCGTTTCCTGACCAAGCTGCTTGCGCATCTCGCGACAGACCAATGAGCGTGATTGCTCACCTACTCCCCCCCTCCACACCATGGACCTTGGACAATTTTTTGATGGCTGTGGGCGAGTTTGCGACCCTCCGACGTCATCCTTCCGGTACAAACTCGTCCGCAAGGCCTCGCGCGTGGGGAGGTCAGGCGCGAAATTACGTAACGAGGGGGAGAAGAAGTTTTTTTAACGCAAATAACGCAAATAACGCAAATAAGGGCAAATGTACGCAAATAGATCCGTTCTGGTCGGGCTGTCCAAGTCAAACCCTGGCCTCCGCTTGGCTTTATAAATGCCTTCGGCCGAGCGAACCCGGAAATTGCCGAATCCGCTCGGCGTCCGCACGACCGCTGGCGTATTTGCGTTCATTTGCACATAGGGCCTCGCGCGTGGGGGGAGGTGAGCCATTACAAAAAAAGATGTGCTTGCTTTCTTGCTTTGTCAGGGCGTGATCGCCAGGCGGGTGATGCGGTTGCAGGTTTTGTCCACTGTGACGCAGAGGCGGAGGTTTAGCTGGCAGGCGCGGAGGGCGAGGTCGCCGATGGCGCGTTCTCGGGTTTCGAAGGCGTGGGGGTCGCAGCAATTGTCGAGGGCGAAGCCGATGAAATCGCCGTGGCAGTCGAACAGGACTTCGCTAACCTTGCCGCAGGTGGTGGTCTCGCCGGGTGCGCCGCCGCGGCCGGGGGCGAGGAGGCTGGGGGGGATGTAGGTCAGGGAGGCGGGAACGCTGCCGGCGTCGCCGCCGACGGCGTTAAGGCGGGTGGAGGAATAGGCGATATAGCGCTCCAGCACCGGGACCCAGCGGTTGGAGGGGGACATGTTGGCGAGGCGCCATTTCATAATGGCAAGGGTCGTGGCTTCGGGGGCGAGCATCGCGGCGGAGGTGCTAACGGGGATGCGGACCACGAAGGTGCCGACGATGTAGCGGTAGAACGACGCGCGATCCGAGACGGCGTTGGTGGTGATGATTTCGTGTGAGACGTAAGCCGGTTGGCCGCGTTGGGCGGGGGCGGTTTGCAGGATGGGTGGGGGCGGCGGGGGCGCCGGCGCGACGAAGCGCCGGGTGGAGACGCGGCGGACCAGGACCTCGAAGAGTTGGCCGGTTTTTATGCCGATGGGGAGTTCCATGGTGAACAGGCCGGCGAAATTCTGGCCGGTTCCCGTGGGGATGGGGATGTAGGTGATGCCGCCGTGGATGGGGATGGCGAGGGTATGCGCGTCCGACGCCGTGATGGGGGCGGTGCCGCCCCATTCGCGGAGCAGGGCGATGACATCCGCCGCGGCGACACCGGGCCAATAGAGCGAGGCGGTGGCGCCGGCGGGGATGTTGCCCCATTCAATCATGAGTTCGTCGGGCGGCGTGCCGAGGCCGCCGGGCTGGCCGATAGCCGTACTCGGGCGCGTGTCGAAGGTTTGTGGCGCGCGGTGGGCGGCGATGGGGCCCGGGTTGTCGACGGTGGTGAATTGCAGGTTGCGCTGGGCAAGCTGGTCCCATGAAGTGGCGGGGACGCCGACCGGGATGGGGGCGTCGTCGAAGGCGATCTGGGCGACCAGGCAGTGATGGGTGCCGGGCAGGTAGACCTGGATCTGCTGGTTGGCAATCTCGTAGGCGGGATCGTAAAAGTTCAGGAAGCAGCCGTAGTAATGGTAGAGGTCGTGCTGGCCGATGGGGATGATGAGCGTTTTGTTATTGTAGCCGTTGGTCTGGTAGTCGGTCTCGGCGCCGGGATTGCCGGTGGCGAAGAAGGGCATGGTGGTGACGTTGTTGGGAGCGACGCCGCCGAAGATGGGCGTGCCGGGGTGGCCGGCGGCGTCCGGCTGGGAGGCGTAGGTGCCGGTGGCAGATGGGTCGAAATCCGTGTCGTTTGTTGAGGTGCCGAAGACGCGGAAGAAGACGCGGACGTTTTCAGCGGTGGCGGGGGAGCCGACCGTGCCGGTGCCGCGCAGGCGGACGCGGGCGATGGCGAAATTGTAGTTGTTGGCGATGAAGGGGGTTTGGAACGGATTTTGGTTGACCGCGTAGGGGGCGACGGAACTGTCCGTCTGGCCTTCGCCCTGCTGGTCCGGCAGGAGCGAGAAGGGGTCGATGCCGTTGGGGTTGGTGAAGTCCGGCGTGTTGTTGAGATAGTCCAGCAGCGCCTGGATGTAGGTGTAGGCGCCGTCGATGCTGTCCGTGCCGAAGGTAGGGCCGTTGGGGAAGGGGATTTTTTGGCCGGCGAAGGCGGGGGCGGCCTGGAAGACCCGCAGATCCTGGCTGAGATAGGGCTGGTTGTTGGTGGCGTCGACATTGGTGAAATAGGGGTCGGCGCCGGCGATGAATTCGAATTCGGTGCTGGCCGTGGAGCCGGTGACAGCGGCGCCGTTGGAGGTGAGGGAGGCGGTGAGGATGTAGGGCGGGGAGACGCCGGTTGCGGGGAACTGGCTCAAGATCGGCGTGCTGAGCGTGATGTCGAACGGGATGCGGATGGTTTGCGGGGTGGTGGCGTTGACGCCGTTTTCGAACTGGGCGCCGAGCGGGTTGGGGGTGATGGTGAGGCCCTGGCTGTTGGTCTGCAGGGCGGCGAAGGTGCCGGTGAAGGAGGCGACGGTGATGCCGAGCGACTGGAAGGAGTTTTGGCTGAAGCCGGTGATGACGACCCAGAAGGCTTCGATCACGAGGCCGCCGAGATTGTCGATGATGTCCTGGGTTTCGTCTTTTCCGTAGGTGTTTTTCTGGATGTAGAACTGCACCTCCGCGATGGGGAAGGGGTTTTGCGGGTTGGCGCCGGGCAGGCTGGTGACGGACGTGCCGGCGGGGTAGGCGCTGGCGATGAGGTTGGCGAAGATGGGGAACGGGTCAGACGTGTCGCCGGTGAGGCTGTGGTAGCAACTGGCGAGGGTGCCGGAATAGGTGCTGATGACCTGGTTGATGGTGAAGCCGAGTTGGACGGTGAGGTAGTAGATGAAGCCGAGCGCGCAGCCGAAGGAGACGGGATCGCCGTCGCCATGGACGGCGATCCCGCTGACTGTCGAGCCGGTATAGGTGGTGTTGACGAAGTCCGACCGGGCGGCATTGGGGGAAGGGGTGCCCTGGTTGGTGACGATGTTGCTGCCGGTACCGTTGAGCCAGGCCTGGATGAAGCTGCCGCCGTAATAGGTGAGGTAGCCGGCGGGGAAGAGGTTGCAGGCCGAGTATTGCGAGAGGCCTTCGCCGCTGCTGTCCCCGGCGTTCCAGTTGCCCGCGATCGACATGAGGACTTCGGCGAATTCGGCGGCGAAGACCATGGCGACTTCGGGGCCGGCATTGGCGAGGCTGGCGTTGAGGTATTGGCCGTCTGTATGGATGGGGTTGGGGTAGCCGGTGTTGTAGGCGCCGCCGTTATCCACGAGGTCCAAGATGATCGACTGGCGGTTGGAGGCGCCGAATTTTGAGGCGGGTGTGGCGAACCAGCCGGTGCAGGTGGCGAAGGCGGTTTCAATTTGCGCGGGCGTGCCGCTGAGCAGGTAGTTGGCGTTTGCGATCAGGTTGGCCTGGATGGGGGCAAGCTGGGCCGCGGGGATGCCGGTGTAGATGGGGTATTGGACCGCGAAGTTGGGGGTGAGGCCGCCATTGGTGAGGTTGCTGGTGGAATCGCTGGCGATGTTGATGAGTTGCGCGAAGAGGATGGTGTTGGCGGTGATGGGGAAAGTGGCGCCGGGGTTGAGGATTGTGCCGGTGCCGTTGGCGGCGGTGTTCCAGTTGAGGAAGTAGCCGTTGGAGGCGAGCAGCTTGCCGGGATTGCCGAGGACGGTGACGGTGGCGCCGACGGGGTAGATGTTGGGGTCGGTGGGGACGGTGCCGCTGGCGGCGCCGTTGGGGTTGTAGGTGACCGTGAATGACATGATGCCGCCTCCCTTTTTTGGGTGGGATGGTCGTTGCTGGCTTGGACTGATTGGGTGGGTTGTAGGCGAAGTGCTCGCAGTTTGGCAATTAGAGGCGGAAGGCCCATCCTTGCGAACGGTACGTTAACGTATTGCACGCAATGTTGTTGGGTGGCTCTGGCGGCGTTGACACCCCTGAGTGTTGCGGGCGCGGTCACCGTCGCCGACGGCCTTAACCTCAGCATCAAGTGCCCGCAGTGCGGCAAGCAGACCGACAAGTCGGTCGCTTGGCTTGTCGACAAAGACGCCTTGCCCTGCGCGGCCGAGCTGGTGGCGCTGCGCCAGACCACCGGTAGTGCGTCAACCGGGTCCCATCTTCATCGCGGCGACTAGGGAGGGATTGAGGCTCAAAAATAGCTTGCCGCGCCATCGGAAGACGGGTTAGCCAGGGCATACCTTGGCGGATTAGAGTCCCCACAAGCTGGTCGTGTCCCCGGACGTGGTGTAGCAGGCGGTCACTTCGGAGAGCTCGGGTAGGGTTGAGGTCGCGGCAGACGCGGAATGTGATTTTCGTGCAACGACCCCGGGGTCAAGCGCCCGAGGGCGTGCTCCGGTCCGGATCGACGCCCGGCGCCGCGCTAGGCCGGGGGCACTGGGCGTGGCTTGCCGGTTGCGTCGACCGCCACCATGACGAACTCGGCCGCCGTCACCTTGTGCCGGTCACCCAGGCCGCGCGGCAGCGCCCAGGCTTCCACCGCCAGCGACATCGAGGTGCGGCCGACGCGGACCACCTCGGTGTAGACGCAGACCACATCGCCGACTTTCACCGGCAGCAGGAAGCTCAGGTGCGAGACCGCGGCGGTGGCGGTGCGTCCCTTGGCGCGTGCGGCCGCCGCGGTGCCGGCGGCCAGGTCCATCAGCGACATGATCCAGCCGCCGAAGATGTCGCCGTTGGCGTTGGTGTCGGCGGGCATCGCCACCATGCGCAGCGACAGCTCACCGCGCGGTTGGGCATCAGGCGGCTGAGTGTCGGGCGGTCGCGTGTCGGCGTTCGTCATGGCCCCATCTGCTCCATTCGCACGCGCGCTCATTCGTGGCCCCATATGACATGGCAACATACAGGGACATACCGTGGTTGACCCCGGTGAAGACGGTGCAAGGCAGCCGCGACCGCCTCGCGGTGGCGTGCGGAGCCGAGCGCCCCGCCTTGATCAAGGCAAACAGGATAAGCATATTGCCGGCAGCAACAACTACATCCCGGGGCGCAGCATACTGACCGACCCGGACCCGCAGGCGTTGCCGGACCTCGCGGCGGGCACTGGACAACCGGGGAACGACGTGCCGATCGGACGTCCCGGAACCAAGGAGCGGGTGGATTTCGGGAAGGTGATCGGCCACTACATCGATCCGGTCACTTGCGTTGCACACCCGATGCCCAAGGGGGATATTGTCTACGACCGGAAGGGCGGCGCCCACATCGTCACCGCGAGACCATGAGAGAGCCAGCCGCATGATGACGCCTGCTTTATCGGACGTCGTGACATCGCTGAACCGAGCGCTTTGGGGAGAGGTGTCGCCGAACTTGCGCAGCGCGCAGTTCACGGTGGAGCCGCGGCATATCGGCCTGCGGTTCTACTTCGACGGGACGCCAAACGACGAAGTCGTGGAATCGGTCGGTTTCATCGGTGCGGAGGTCGCGGCGGACTTTCCTGGATGCAAGGTTTCCGAGGAAGTCATTCCGACGACGGCTGGCACGGCTATCCCGCGCCAGGAGGGCTGGCACCTGGCATTTGCCCGCAAGGAAGCCAGTCTGGTTGCCTGACAGTTGCGGTGGTGTTGGAGATTGAAATGAACGACGGATCCACCGTGGCAGCGCCGAGCCTGTTGCGCCGCGACACCGATGGCGTCGCCTGGCTGACGCTGAACCGCCCGGCTTCGCGCAACGCTCTGTCGACGGGGCTGATGGAAGCACTCGACGCCGAACTGGCACGGATCGAGAGCGATCCCCGCGTCAAGGCGGTGGTGATCGGCGGTGCGGGACCGGCCTTCTGCGCCGGCCACGACCTGCGTGAGCTGCGCGCCAGCCCGACGCGCGCGGCCTATGAAGCGACGTTCGCGCTGTGCTCGCGGCTGATGCTGCGCGTGGTGCGACTGCCGAAACCGGTGATCGCGCGGGTGCACGGAGTGGCGACTGCGGCGGGTTGCCAGCTGGTTGCGAGCTGTGACCTGGCGGTGGCGGCTGATACCGCTCGCTTCGCCACGCCGGGGGTGAATATCGGGCTGTTCTGCTCCACGCCGATGGTGGCGCTGTCGCGCGCGGTGGGGCGCAAGGCGGCGATGGAGATGCTGCTGACCGGCGATCTGGTCGATGCCTTTCGGGCGCGCGAGATCGGGCTGGTGAACCGTGTGGTGCCGGAGGGGGAGCTGGATGCGGCGGTCCTCGCGCTGGCCGGGCAGATCGCGGCGAAAAGTCCGCTGACAGTGGCGATCGGCAAGGCGGCATTCTATCGCCAGGCGGAAATGGAGCTGGACGCGGCTTATGCGTATGCGGCCGAGGTGATGACTCGGAACATGCTGGCGCGCGATGCGGAGGAGGGCATCGATGCGTTCCTGGCCAAGCGTCCGCCGGTCTGGACGGGGACTTGATGTTGACCGGTCTGGGTCCATCATCCTGCGTACCGTGTGTGCGTTGGCCGGCCGTCGTGCCTTTGGCCGTCGTCCGATCGGGCTGCGTTTTGCGGACCCGCGGCGCGGGCGGTGCGGCCGTTGACGCCAACGCGTATTCGGGGATTTCGGCTTTGGCTGCGGTGACTGGCTTGGAGTGTTCGACCTGATGTGCGCCGGTAGATGAAAGATCCGTACGAGATATTGGGCGTGCAGAAGAGCGACAGCGCGAACGCGATCCGTTCGGCCTACCGCAAGCTGGCCAAGACGCACCATCCGGATTTGAATCCCGGCAAGCCGGAGGAGGCGGAGCGATTCAAGGAGATCAGCACCGCCTACGAACTCCTGTCGGACACCGACAAGCGCGGCCGCTATGATCGCGGCGAGATCGACGCGTCGGGCAACGAGGTGCCGCCGCAGCGGCCGTTCTATCGCGATTTCGCCGACGCCGCGGGGCAGTCTCGCTACCGCGGCCAGACCGGGTTCGACCCGGAGAACCTGGAGGATATCCTGGCCCAGGCATTCGGCGCCCGCGGCGCCGGCGGACGTGCCGGTCAGCACTTCACCGCGCGTGGCAGCGACGCGCACTACACGCTGACGGTCGGCTTCCTGGACGCCGCCAACGGCACCAGCCGGCGCATCACCCTGCCGGAAGGCAAGACGCTGGATGTGCGCATTCCCGCCGGCACGCGCGATGGCCACGTGCTGCGGCTGAAGGGCCAGGGCATGCCGGGCTTCGGCGGCGGGGCGCCCGGCGATGCGCTGGTGGAGATCGTTGTCGCGCCGCATCCGCTGTTCCGCCGCGAGGGCGACGACATCATTATAGAGCTGCCGGTGACCATCCAGGAGGCGGTGGTCGGCGCCTCGCTGGAAGTGCCGACGATCAAGGGCAAGGTGCGGCTGACCATTCCGCCCAACTCCGGCACCGGCACGCGGCTGCGGCTGCGCGGGCGTGGCGTCCACGACGGCCACCAGTTCGTGCAATTGCATGTCGTGCTGCCGCCGGTTGAAGAGCCGGAGCTGGCCGAGTTCCTGAAGACCTGGACGCCGCGGCACAAGGTCAATCCGCGCGAGGGGCTGGAGGAGGGCTGATGCGGATCACCTCGGTCGTCGCGCTGTTTGCCGATCTGCCAGAAGCCGAGCTGGCGAACTGGGTTGCCCGCGGCTGGGTGCGGCCGGATCAGGGCGGGGCGGATCGGGGCGGGTCGGACCAGGGCGGGGTGGACCAGGGGGGGCCGGACCAGGACGTTGCGGGGTGGGAGTTCCACGAGATCGACGTGGCGCGCGTGCGGCTGATCCATGACCTGCACCGCGCCATGGAGATCGGTGAGGAAACCATGCCGGTGGTGCTGTCGCTGCTGGATCAGGTCTATGAGTTGCGCGGCACGCTGCGCGATCTGCTGCATGCGCTGGAGACGCAGCCGGCGGAGGTGCGCACGACGGTGCTGGCGGCGCTGCGGCGTGAATAGGACTCGGATTGTGGGGCGGAAAAGCCTTGCCCCCGGACCGTTCATCCGGGGGGCAGCGCATTCCGCCAACGCAACAAACCGGCGCGGCAGTACCGGTGACGTCTTGCGAGATACCCGCTAGGAGTGGGAGTGGCGGAGGGCGCTGCCCGCCGGATCAAGTGTCCGGGGGGCCAGGCTTGTCCGCCCTACGTTTTTTCGCCGTGTGCGGGACGCAGCGGCCAAACTTGCGGCG
>DASRQX010000463.1:0-10265 GCA_035696165.1 Acetobacteraceae bacterium
GCTGCGATTAACGTGCTATCCTCGGCCAGGGCGACGAGCGACCGGCTAAGGTCGTTGAACTTTGCCATGGGGCACTCCATCGGATGCTGTCACAACGCGACGATGGTGCCATCTCCTCGTCGCCCGCCCCATAGCATCTACCTTGGCTGCGGGGGTGGTGCGGCGTCGTGCCGCGACTTGCGGCCGGCACTCGCTAGCGCAGCGGACCCATGAAACCGCTCCTATCATCGGGTTCCGTCTATGATTCGGCGAGCCGGTCTCGGATACATCGTGATACGAGCCGTTCCTTGGATGCGCTGCACTAGGCGACGCAGGATAGAAAATGGGTGGCGGCGCACGAGCTTACCCACCCGGCGGTGCAGGACCGTCTCCTTACGGCTCCGTGCCGATCTCCACGTCTCCCCCCGCGTCGGCCCCCGCATCCGCCAGCGTAAGCGCCCGCGTGTAGACGAGCCGGCGCGGCAGGCCCGTCGCCGTCGCCACCAGCGCCGCTGCGTCCTTCACGCTGTGGCCGGCCAGCGCAGCGCGCAGCCGGCCGTCGAGGTCCTCGGCATCGGCCTGCTCCGGCGACGACGGCCCGACCACCACGGTGATCTCCCCGCGCGGCGGCGCGGTGGCATAGTGCCCGGCCAGCGCCGACAGGCCCGTCCGGCGCACCTCCTCGAACCGCTTGGTCAGTTCGCGCGCCACCGCGGCCGGGCGATCACCGAATGCGCCGGCAAGGTCGGCCAGCATCTCGGCCAGCCGGTGCGGCGCCTCGTGCCAAATCAGCGTGGCGGACAGCCCGGCCCGCTCGGCCGCGCGCAGCCGCCCGAACTCCGCCCGCCGTGCCGCCGCCCGCGTCGGCGGAAACCCCAGCATCAGGAACGGCAGCGGCGGCAGCCCGGACAGCACCAGCGCGGTCAGCGCCGCATTTGGCCCGGGTATCGCCGTCACCGCCGCACCCGCCGCGATTGCCGCACGGGTCAGCCGGAACCCGGGATCGGACAGCAGCGGGGTCCCCGCATCGGACACCAATGCGACGCGCTGCCCCTGCGCCAGACGCGCCAGCAACGCCGGGATCGCCGCGTCCTCGTTGTGCTCGTGCAGCGCCTGCATGCGCGCGCTGACGCCGAGCGCGGCCAGCATCCCGCCGGTGTGTCGCGTGTCCTCGCACAACACGAGGTCTGCCGCCGCCAGAGCTGCCCGTGCCCGCATCGTGATGTCGCCGAGGTTGCCGATCGGCGTGGAAACCAGCACAAGGCCCGCCGGCGGGACAGGCGGGCTGTCCGGCTGATCCTGTGGGGGTGGCGCGGCAGATGGTTCGTCGGGCATTCGTAATCCTTCTTGGCATGTTGGCGCTTGCGGGATGCGGCGGGGGATACGGCGGTGGTTACGGCCGCCCGTACCCGAACGGATCACCAATGGCTCTCGTGCCGGCGCAGGGACCCTACCAAGGCGCACAAGCTGCGCCCACCGCCGGCGCCAGCCGCGTCGCCATTCTGCTGCCATTGTCCGGGCCGCGCGCGGATATCGGCCAGCCGATGTTGCAGGCGGCGCAGGTCGCGCTGGACGCGCCCGGCGCGCCGGCGCTGATCGTCAAGGACACCGGCGGCACGCCGCAAGGCGCCGCGGCCGCAGCCCAGGCGGCTCTGGCGGAGGGCGCCGGTCTCATCCTTGGCCCGCTGACCTCGGGCGAGACCGCCGCTGTCGCGCCAATTGCGCACGGCGCCAACGTGGCGGTGCTGGCCTTCACCAACGATCCCGGACAGGCCCAGCCCGGCGTCTGGCCGCTCGGCATCACGCCCGGCGAGCAGGTGCACCGGCTGGTCACCGCAGTCCAAGCCGACGGCAAGACGCGGATCGCGGCGATGCTGCCGGACAGCGACTTCGGCCGGGTGATGGCCAACGCACTGACCCAGGCGGCCACGGCGGCTGGCCTGCCGCCCCCGAATATCCGTCAGTACGAACCCAACATGACCAGCATTAATCAGACCGCGCGCGACCTGTCCGACTTCGCGAATCGGCGTGGACCGATCGATGCTCAGATCCGCGCCGCGCGCGCCGAGGGCACCCCGGAGGGGCGGCGCCGGGCGCAGGAACTGGCGAAGCAGTCCATCCCGCCGCCGCCGTTTGACGCGCTGCTGCTCGGCGACGTCGGCGATCAACTCGCCGAAATCTCTGCAGTGCTGCCGTATTATGACATCGACGCCTCGCTAGTGCACATCCTGGGCCCGGCGCTGTGGGCCAGCGCGGGTAGCCGCGGCGGGCAGATCGTCGGCGCCTGGTACGCCGCTCCTGATCCCGCCGCCCGCACGGCGTTCGAGCAGGCCTACACCGCCAAATACAACACGCCACCTCCGCCGCTGGCCGATCTTGCCTTCGACGCCGCGGCCATCGCACGCGTGCTCGCGCGACACGATTATTCCACCGGCGCGCTGACGCAACCCAATGGCTTCGCCGGCGCGGATGGGTGGCTCGCGTTGCAATCGGACGGCGAAGTACGTCGTGGCCTGGCCGTGTTCCAGATCCAGCGCGGCGGCGGCGCCCAGATGCTGGCCCCCGCCCCGGAATCGCCGACCGCGCCGGGTGCTTAAGGGAAGCCCGGACGCGTAAGCCAAGCAGGCGCTTGAGCGAAGCCCCGGCGCGTGGGCAAGGCCGGGGCTTTGCCCATGCTCCGCTCGCGTGCATTCTGCCGCGCTCAAACACAAACGCATCGTCAGAAACGCACAGGAGGGCCGTCGCATGCGCATCGCGATCATCGGGCAGCAGGATTTCGGCAAGGCCGCGCTGGAGGCATTCCTCAACCGCGGCGATGAGGTGGCGGTGGTGTTCTGCGCGCCGGAGACCGGCCGGCCCGATCCGCTGCGCGTGGCCGCCGAGGCACGCGGCGTGACCGTCCACCAGTTTGCGAAGCTGACCGATCCGGCGGCGCAGGAAGCGATGCGCGCGGCCAATGTGCAGGTCGGCGTGATGGCTTATGTCACGCAATTCGTGCCTCAGGATTTCTGCAACATCCCGACGTTCGGGACGATCCAGTTCCATCCCAGCCTGTTGCCGTTGCATCGCGGCGCGTCGTCGATGAGCTGGGCGATTATCGCCGGGCGCAACGAGACCGGGTTCAGCATTTTCCGCCCGACCGATGGGTTGGACGAAGGGCCGGTCATCTTGACCCGCACGGTGAAGATCGAGGCGGAAGACACGCTCGGATCGTTATACTTTGGCAAAGTCTTTCCGATGGGCGTGGCAGCGCTGGTGGAAGTGGCGGAGGGGGTCGTCGCCGGCAAAGCGCCTGCATTGGCGCAGTATGAGCCGGACGCGACGTATGAGGGTATTATTCGTGTCGCCGAATCGCATGTGAGGTGGGCCAACCTCGTTGACATCACCTACAATTTGATCCGCGGCTGCGACCCTGCGCCGGGCGCTTGGACGATGCACGAGGGGCGCAAGCTGTTCCTGTATGATGCGCGCAAGCGGATCGCGCGCACGTTCTCCGAGGTGAAGGGCAAGAAGATCGGCCAGGTGGTTGCGCAGACCGAGGCGGGCCTGATCGTGCACGGCCAGGGCGGCTTCATCGAAATCGGGCGGATTCGTCCGGAGGGCGGAAGGAAGGTCCCGGCAGCGGAGGCCGGCGTACCGGTCGGCGCCATTCTGGGAGAGTGACAGCCAAAACGATTCTCCCCCTCCCCTTGAGGGAGGGGGGTGGGGGAGGGGTTGGTGCCACGGACACGCGGTGCATCGGTTGCCGCTGTGACCTCTCCCCCCAACCCCCTCCCTCAAGGGGAGAGGGGTGAAACCACCCCCACCCCTTGGCGTGAAGCGCCGTCGCGCGCATGCTGCGTCGCACAAGTCAGGGGCCTGACCGAATGACAACAGAGATCGCTCGCCGGGCCGCGATCGCCGGTGGACTGGTCGGGGCAGCACTGATCCGGCGCGCCCGTGCCCAGACGCGAAAGCCGGTGCGCATCGCGGTGATCAACGACCAGACCGGCATCTATTCGGATCTGGGCGGCGTCGGATCGATCGTCGCGGCGAAGCTCGCGGCGCAGGATTTCGGCCCGACTGTGCTAGGCCGCTCGATCGAGATTCTCTCGGGCGACCATCAGAACAAACCCGACATCGGCGTGGCCTTGTTGCGCGAGTGGTACTCCTCGGGCGTCGAGGCGGCGGCGGATTTCGCCAACTCGGCGATCTCGCTCGCCGCCAATCCGTTGGCGGTGCAGTACGACAAGATCGCGCTGCATTGCGGCTCGACCAGTTCGGCGATCAGCGGAACGGGTTGCTCGCCGAACGGAATTCATTGGGCGCAGGATACCTATGCGGACTCCACCGCGCTGTTCGAGGGATTGCTGAAATCCGGGCCGAAGAGCTGCTACTTCATCACCGTCGATTACGCCTTCGGCCTGGCGTTGGAGGCTGACTCGATCCGCGCCGTCAAGAAGTTCGGCGGCACCGTCGTCGGCGCCGTCAAGCACCCGCTGGGTGATTCCGACTACGGATCGTATCTCGCATCGGCCGCGTCGTCCGGCGCGCAGGTCGTGGTCATCGCCAGTGCCGGCGGCGACACCATCACCTGCGTCAAGCAGGCGGCGGAGTTCGGCGTGACCCAGCGCCAGCAGGTCGTGACGCCGATCCTGTATCTCACCGATGTGCATGCGCTGGGCCTGAAGGCCGCACACGGGTTGGAGTTCGTGCAGTCCTGGTATTGGGACCTGACGGATGCCTCCCGCGTCTGGGCAAAACGGTTCGAGGCGCAGATGAAACGCAAGCCGACCGATCTCCAGGCGTCGGTATATTCGTCAACGCTGCACTATCTCAAATCGGCACAAAAGGCCGGCACAACTGACACGAAGACGGTCCTGGCCGCGATGAAGGCGATGCCGGTGTCCGACATGTTCACCCCGAACGGCCACATCCAGGCGAACAACAAGATGATCTTCGACGTGCACCTGATGCGGGCAAAAAAGCCCGAGGAGTCGAAATATGCCTGGGACTACATGGAGCAGATCGCCACAATCCCAGGTGACCAGGCATTCCGGGATGCGGCCGAAAGCGGCTGCCCGTTCGTGAGCAAGACCTGATGCCGGCGCCCGGAGCGCTGCACGATCCGCGCTGTGCGATCGGCACCGATGTCGGCGGCACGTTCACCGACCTGGTGTTCTGCACTGCGTCGGGCGACGTGCATTGCTTCAAGGTTCCCAGCACGCCGTCGCACCCAGGCGAGAGCATCCTGACCGGCGTCGACGAGATCAGCGGCGCGTTGCGCCCGGATGCGACCGCATGGCGCGACGCGCATCACACGCACAGCAGCACGGTCGCCACCAATGCGCTGATCGAGCGGCGCGGCGCGCGCGTCGGGCTGATCACCACCAGCGGCTTCCGCGACCTGTTCGAGCTGCAACGCCTGGCCATTCCGCATCCGATGCGGTTCGATTCGCGCCGCCCGCTGCCGCTGGTGCCGCGCGAGTGGGTGCGCGAGGTGCGTGGACGTATCGGCGCGGACGGCGCCGAGATCGAGCAACTGCACGAACAGGACGTGATCGACGCCGCACGCGCCTTGGCCGCGGCGGGGGTGGAGATCGCAGTGGTGACCTTCATCCACAGCTATCGCAACCCGGCGCACGAGCAGTTGGTACGTGCCATGATCCGGCGACATTGCATCGATCTGCGCGTGGAGCTGTCCAGCGACATCTGGCCGCAGGCGCGTGAATACGAACGCGCCGTGCTGACCACCATCAACGCCAGCGTGCGTCCGATCGTCGAAGCCTATATCGGCCGTTTGAACCAAGGACTAGCCGAACGCGGCCTTGCCGTGCCGGCGCGTGTCGCGCGGTCTAATGGCGGCGCGGAACTGGCGCGCACCATACGCGACCGCCCGGTCGTTGCGCTGCTGTCTGGCCCAGCCGCCGGTGTCGCCGGCGCGGCCGACGCGGCGGAGGATGCCGGTTGGGCGAAGGCCGACCTGATGACGCTGGATGTCGGCGGCACCAGCGCCGATATCGGCGTCATCCGCGCCGGCGCGCCGGTGCTGAGCAGCGAGGAGCAAGTCGGGGACTTCCCGGTGCTCATCCCAACCGTCGCGGTGTCCAGCATCGGCGCCGGCGGCGGGTCGATCATCTGGCTGGACAGCACTGGATCGTTGAAGGTCGGTCCGCGCAGTGTCGGCGCCGATCCCGGTCCCGCGTGTTACGGCAGCGGATCGATGGTCCCGGCCCTGACCGACGCATTCCTGGTGGCGGGCCTGCTGACGCCGGGGCAGCGCCTCGGCGGCAAGCTGGCGCTGCAACTGGCGCCGGCGCGGCAGGCGTTGGCGACGATCGGCGCCCGGCTGGAGTGGACGCCGGAGCAGGTCGCCGACGGCGCGATCCGTATTGCCACCGCGATGATGGCGGCGGAGGCCACGCGCGTGCTGGCCCGCCGCGGCGTCGACGCGCCGCGCTTCCGCATGGTGGCGTTTGGCGGCGCCGGCCCGTTGATGGCCGCGCTGATCGCCGAGGAGATCGCCATCGATACGATCCTGATCCCACCGTTCCCCGGCGCGCTGAGCGCGCTAGGTGCCGCGCGGGCGAATATCGAGGGCGACCTGGTGCGCCCGGTCTATGCGCGGCTGCATGCGGTGTCGACCGGCGATCTGACCGGGGCGTATGATGCGCTGCGCGACGAGGCTGCCACCTGGATAGCCGTGCAATCCGCTGGCGCCGCTATCGACACGATCCACGTTACCTACGCAGCGGAAATGCGCTACGAGGGCCAGGGCTACGATGTTCCGGTCGCGCTCGATGACGACTGGCTCGCAACCGGTGATCGCGACCGGATCGCCGCCGCGTTCCATGGCGCGCACCGCGCCGTCTATGGCCACGCCACCGAGGCCAACGAGGTCTGGCTGAAGGAACTGCGGGTGCACATCACCGGCGCGATACGCCGCCAGCGCCTGCGCGCGGTGCGCGACGACAATGATGCACCGGCGTCGCAACGACCGATCCGCCTCGGCGCGCGCGTGGTGGAAGCCGCGGTGCTTGGTCGCGCGGCAGTTGCCGGGGATGCCGTCGTGCAAGGTCCGGTCATCCTGAACCAGATGGACACCACCACGCTGATACCGCCGGGCTGGCAGGCACGCCTCGCACCGTCCGGCGCATTGGTCCTGTCGCAGACCGGGATGGAGGCACGGCCATGAGCCAGGACGCCGTCAGCACCGAGATCTTCGCCAACCTGTTCAAGGCCGTCGTCGATGAGATGGCCTGGATCCTGCTGCGTTCCTCACACACCACCTTCGTGAAGGAGACACAGGATTTCGCGGTGGCGCTGGTGACGCCGGAAGGCGAGACGTTCGCCTATCCGTACGGCAGCGGCGCCACCCCGATCATGGGCGTGCCGATGCACGCCGGCACGAAAGCGGTCACCGACTGGGTGCCGGGCGACGTGCTGATGACCAACGACCCGTATTCCACGGGCGGAATGGTCATGCACCTGAATGACATCTACCTGTTCCAACCGATCTTCGCGGACGGCGCGCTGCTGTGCTTTGCCTGGTGCTTCATCCACTGCACCGATGTCGGCGGTTACGCGCCAGGCAGCATCGACATGCAGAACAACGAGGTGTTCCAGGAAGGGCTGCGCCTGCGCCCGATGCGGCTGTATCGCGCCGGTGTGCTGAACACCGAACTGTGGAACATCTTCGCCGACAACTGCCGGATCCCGGCGCTGAATTGGGGCGACATCACCGCCTGCGTCTCGTCGTTAAACAAGGCCGCCGAGCGAATGCAACGTCTGACGCAACGCTACGGCCGCGACGCCGTGACCACGGCAATCGCCGGCACGCTGGATCGGACGGAGCAGATCACCCGCGAGGTGCTCGCACGCATCCCCGCCGGCGAATATCGCTTCACCGAATTCTTCGAGGACGACTACATCAGCGATCTGCCGGTGCGCCTCGCGCTGCGTCTGGTGTCGCACGGCGACGGGCGGGTGACGCTGGATTATACCGGCTCTGACCCTCAGGTGCGCGCCGCGCTGAACCTGCCGGCTGGTTCGATGAAGCATCATCCGTTCCTGTCGCTGGGGCTAACCAATTTCGTGGTGACGAAGTCGGACTCGATCCATATCAACGCCGGCATCCAACGCTGCATCGATCTGGTGCTGCCGGAGGCGTCGGTCGTGAACGCGCGCTTCCCGGCCGCTTGCGGCATGCGCTTCACCACGGCAATGCGCGTCCACGACCTGGTGGTGGGCGCGCTGATCAAGGCGCTGCCGGGCGAGGTGCCCGCCGGCGGTGGCAACACGCTGGTAGTGTCGTATATTTCGACCTCGGAACTGGGTGAGACGGGGCGCGTGGTGGTGGCGAACCCGGTGACGGGTGGCTCGGCTGGCGGGCCGGATCGCGATGGGATCTCCGGCACCGATTTCTCGGTGGCGTTCCTGCGGAACGTTCCGGTCGAGGTCCTGGAGTCCGAAGTGCCGGTGCTGGTGCATCGCTATTCGCTGGTGCCGGATTCGGAGGGTGCCGGACAGTTCCGCGGCGGCTTCGGCGTGGCCTACGACGTGGAAATCCGGCACCCCAGTGCGGTTGTGGTGATGCGCGGCAAGGACCGGTTCCGTTTCGGTAGCTGGGGCGCGTTCGGCGGCGGCGGTGGCGCGGTCAATGGCAATGTCGGGCAACGTGGCGATGCGGTGCACGACATCGGCAAGCGCACGGTTTACCGCCCCGAGATGGGCGAGATCATCCGGCTGTGGAGCGGCGGCGGCGGCGGGTATGGCGACCCTCTGACGCGCGATCCGGCGCTGGTAGCGCGCGACGTCGCCGACGATCTGATCTCGCTTGGACGGGCGCACGGCGTTTACGGCGTGGTGATGTGCGATGGCGCCGTGGATGTTGCGGCAACGGAGCGCCACCGTGAACAATTGGCTACGACACGCGACGCGCCGGCCGCATATGATTTCGGTCCGGGACGTACGGAGTGGGAGCGCATCCACGGTGCCGCCGCTGAACTGATCGCCGCCTGGATGCCGAGCCTGCCTGCCGGTGTGCGGCGCTACGCCCAGGCGCGTGTGTATCGGTACCTGCACGAAGCAGGCCCGGGACCGTATGATGCGGTGGCAGTGCAGCCGGTCCTGCAACGGTTAGAAACCGAGCTGAGTTCGCCGCGCTAGTCGTGTACCTCTGCCGCCCTTCGCGGGAGAGGTCAAGGCGCGATGCGCCGAGGGTGAGGGGCTGCATGCGGCGAAACTCTCACCCGCGTCGCAAGTGCTCCGCGACCTCTCCCGCGAGCGCGGGAGAGGTGAACAATTGGCCTCCCCTCACCAAATCAGGCGCGGCGAAACCGGTGCATTAACGACCCAACCAGCCCCTGCGGCAAAAAGATAATAAACACCACGAGCAGCGCGCCGTAGATCAAATTGTCCCAGCCCACCGCGGCTGTGCCAAATGAGATGCGCAGCACCTCGGCCAGCACGATCGTGATGATAGCCCCCACCGTCGGACCCAGCAGGACATAGATCCCGCCGACCACCGCGGCGAACACCATCTGCAGCGACACCGCGAAGCCGGTGACGGTGTCCGGTGAGATGAACATCTGGTATTGACAATACAACGCGCCGGCAAACGCGGTCATCGCGGCGCTGAGCAGCGTGATCTTCAGTTTCTCCGCCGTCACGTGAACGCCGGCCGCGGCGGCAGCATCTTCGTCCTCGGCAATCGCTTCCAGCGCGTAGCGCAGCATGCTGCGGTCAATCCTGTAGCGGATCAATAGCCCAATCGCCCAGGCGCCCAGCGCGATCAGGTACCACGTCTCCTTGCCGGTGAACTGCAGCGCGTAGATCGAGCTGCCATCGTGATAGCGGTTAGGCGTGTAACCGAGCGATCCGCCGGTGTAGTCGCGCGTGGCGATGATCACCTGCTGCACGATCGCGCTCAATGCCAGCGTCACCAGCGCGAAATAATGGCCGATGATCCGGAAGCGGAAGCATGGATAGGCGACCAGCAGCGCCACGACGGCGGTGGCCAGCATCGCCAGCGGTATGCCGATCCATGGCGTGAGTTGCAGGTAATTCCACAGCAGCGCCAGCACGTAGGCGCCAACCCCCATGAAGCCGCCATGGCCGAGCGAAACCAGGCCGAACCGACCCATCACCGACCAGGCAGTGTACATCAGCGACCAGATCAGGATGATCACCATGATATGCAGCGGATAGGGCTCGTGGTAGACGAAAGGCACCACCACCAGCGCTGCGCCGATCACCCAGGGCAATGCGCGGTTCATGCCCGCGTCGGCCTTCGGCCGCGCCTCATG
>DASRQX010000464.1:0-20155 GCA_035696165.1 Acetobacteraceae bacterium
CGCGCCCTTCACCTGTGGCGCGCTTCCGGTCCAATCCACCTCCATCGCGTCGCCGCGCTTGCGCACAGTGCACACCAGGGGGATCGGCTTCCCCGCGTCGATCTGGTCGTCATCGATCCAGTCGGTAAACGTTGCCTCGCCGTCTGGCAGCTCGGACAGGCAATGCCGTGTCAGGCGCTCGGAATAATCCATCGTGGTGCTCATCAGCGCCTCGACGCCGTCGGCACCATAACGCGCGACCAGATCGACCATGCCGCGGGCGGCGATCTCGCAGGCGGCGAGCTGGCTGCGGATGTCGCCGAAGACGCGGTTGGGGACACGGACGTTGCGCTCGATGATGCGGAACAGGGTGGCGTTCGGTGTGCCGCGTTCGTAGAGCTTCAGCGGCGGGATGCGCAGCCCTTCGGCGTAGATCTCGGTGCTGTCGGAGGCGTTGGAGCCCGGCACGCGGCCGCCGACATCGGTATGATGGCAGATCGTTGCGGCATAGGCGATGACGCTTCCGCCGGCGAACAGCGGCTTGAAGATGAAGATGTCGGGAAGGTGCATGCCGCCGTCGTAGGGATCGTTGTTGATCAGGATGTCGCCCTCGGCGATGTCCTTCCCGTAGTGGTGCAGCGCCGCCTGCAGGGCAACGGGGATGGAGCAGAGGTGGCCGGGCAGGCTGAGGCCCTGCGCCACCAGCCGGCCGTCCGCGTCGCAGATCGCGGCGCTGTAATCCATGATGTTCTTCAGCACGCCGGAATAGGCGGTGCGGTAGATCGTCAGGACCATCTCATCGCCGAGCGCGGCGACGGCGTTGCGGAAGAGTTCCTCGGTGATCGGGTCCATGTCGGGGCTTGTGTCCGTACGTGGTGAGGCGGCATCGGACCATCCCGGGCGAGCGGTGGCAACCGGTATTGCGGTAGTAAGCTACACAACGGCCTCGCGGCGTTCGCGGGCAGGCGATATGGTTGGCGAAATGGCCGCAAGGGGGCGAATATGCCAACGACGGACGACTTCCGGACCGAGTTGGCAGCGCAAATCAGCCGCGCTCGCAGTCAACAGCGATCCCACATAGAAATTAACGCTGGAGAGCTGCACCCAACGCTAGGTGGTTACCCACCGAGAGCCGGTGGGAGTCATAGCATGCCGTCCTGTTGCGCCGTGATGCGCGAGGAACTCGAGAGGGGTAATGCCGAAGTGATGCACGAAACCGAAAGTGGCCAATCACCATCCCTGACTATCCAGTACTATTTGCCTCGACGAGGACGATAGAGGTCGGTCCCGAATCGGTGCCGGCTTTGACTCCATTGAATGAAGTGCACTCGCAATGAATCATGCGCTACACGGCGTGAAAGCCGAGCTTGTGCACGGGTGGTGGAACAGCGCAACCATAAGAAAATTCTGCGAGATTGGACGATTAGCTGCGCATTTATGGTGGCATCGTCGGTCATTATCACGTTGCTGGCATTTTCAATAATGCGCCATCATCGGTGAGTCGATCTACGGGCCGCCATTGGCGAGCCAGCCGCCATCCACCGACATGATCGCGCCATTGATCCATGCGGCCGCCGGCGAACCGAGGAAGCAGGCCATCGCGGCGATGTCCGCCGGTCGGCCGAGGCGGCGCAGTGTGGTGCGGGCCAGCAGCGCCTCGCGATCGAGCAGCCCCTGCTGCACCAGGGTATCCATCATGTCGGTCTGCACGTAACCGGGCGCGATCGCGTTGACCCGGACGCCGTGCGGTCCCCACTCGCTGGCGAGCGTGCGCACGAGGTTCGAGACCGCGCCTTTCGTCGCGGTGTAGGCGGCGCGGTTCGCGCCCGCGGTGATGCCGTAGATAGAGCTGGTGGCGAGGATGACGCCGGACCCCGCGGCGACCATCCGTCGCGCGGCGGCTTGTGCCGTCAGGAACACGCCGGTCAGGTTCAGGTCCAGCACGGCGTGCCATTCGGTTTCCGTCAGTTCCAGGCTTGGCATGTTCGCGGACATGCCGGCGTTCGCATGCGCCACATCGACGCCGCCCCAGGCACGATCCATCGCGACGAAGGCTTTCTCGATGTCCGCGCCAATGGCCGCCGATCCTTGAAGGCAGAGCCAGCCGGAGGGTGCGTCCGCCACCGGATCGCGATCCAGGATGCAGATGCGTCCGCCGCGCGCCGCATAGGCATCGGCGACCGCGCGGCCGATGCCGCGTGCGCCGCCGGTGACCAGCAGGCGCGTGCCCGGCTCGGGATCCGCGGACAGCACGAGAGGCTCAGGCATGGACGCGTCTCCTTGGATGATTGCCGCGATCGTGGCATGGCATGTTGTGGCTGCCCATCACCCGGGAGGACGACCTCGATGCAAGTGCCGCAGATCATGTCCCATGTCGAAGTGACAGCCCCCGGAGGGCCGGAGGCGCTGCGCCTGACCACCGGTGCGGTGCCCATCCCGAAGCCGGACGAGGTGCTGATCCGCGTGCTGGCGGCCGGCGTCAACCGTCCGGACGTGGCGCAGCGCAGCGGGTCCTATCCGCCGCCGCCCGGCGCCAGCCCGCTGCTGGGTCTGGAGGTCGCCGGGGAAGTTGCCAGCCTGGGCGCGGGGGTGACGACGCTTCGGCTCGGTGACCGCGTCTGTGCGCTGACCAACGGCGGGGGCTACGCGGAATACTGCGTCGCGCCGGGACCGCAATGTCTGCCCTGGCCGTCGGGCTACGATGCCGTTCACGCCGCAGCGCTGCCGGAGACCTATTTCACCGTCTGGGCCAATCTGTTCCAGGGCGGCAGGTTGGCCGCCGGCGAGTGCGCACTGATCCATGGCGGTTCGTCCGGCATCGGCGTCACTGCGATCCAGCTTGCACGCGAGTTCAGTGCGACGGTCTATGTCACCGCCGGCTCCGATGACAAATGCGCTGCCTGCATCGAGCTCGGTGCCACGGCGGCAATCAATTACCGCACACAGGACTTCGTCGAGGAGATCGTGCGATTGACCGGCAAGCGTGGTGTCGATGTGGTGCTCGACATGGTCGGCGCGCCGTATCTGCAACGGGATCTGCGCGTGCTGGCGATGGATGGGCGGCTGGTGCTGATCGCGTTCCTCGAAGGATCGAAGGTCGAAAAGTTCGATTTCGTTACCGTTATGACCAAGCGGCTGACCATCACCGGCTCCACCATGCGGCCGCGAACCACGGCACAGAAGGGCGCGATCGCCGCGGCGTTGCGCGAGAAGGTGTGGCCGGTGCTGGACGCCGGTCGTTGCGGCCCGGTAATCTACGCGACGTTCCCGCTGGCCGAGGCGGCGGCGGCACATGCGCTGATGGAATCCAGCGCGCATGTCGGCAAGATCATGCTGCGCGTGGCTGACTGACGCGGGCGCGGTCTTGTCGTGCGCCCTGGCGCGCGTCCTCGCGGATCATCGCCGCGCCCTTCTCGGCGACCATGATGGTCGGCGCGTTGGTGTTGGTCGAGGTCACCGCCGGCATCACCGAGGCGTCGACCACGCGCAGCCGCTCCAGCCCGTGCACGCGCAGCCGGTCGTCCACCACCGCCATCATGTCGTGTCCCATCTTGCAGGTGCAGGTGGCGTGGAACACCGTGCCGCCGGTCTGGCGGGCGTAGTCCAGCAGTTCGTCGTCGGTCTGCGCCTGGCTGCCGGGGACCGTTTCGGCAATGACGTACTTTGCCAGCGCCGGCGCTGCGAACAACCGGCGGACGAAGCGCAGGCCGCCGACCACCGCGCGCCGGTCGGTCTCCTCGCTGAGGTAGCGCGGGTTGATCGCGGGCGCCTCGGCGGGCCGGTTCGATTTCGCTTCGACATAGCCGCGGCTGAGCGGGCGCATCTGCCACATGCCCGCGGTCATGCCCGGTTTGGTATCGAGCTTGCGCACCGGGCCGGGCGCGTAGCTGCCGGGGGCGAACAGTGCCTGCACGTCGGGGGTGGCGGATTCCTCCAGCACCTTGACCGAGGCGGCGACCAGCGACGCCGCGTAGGTCAGCATCCCCTTGCCGGCGAAGAGGTAGCGCAGCAGCTCGCCGGCAAACAGTGCGCCGCGGGATTTCTCGTTCAGCGTGCGTGCGCCGGTGACCGCGCAGGAGACGCGAGCGAGGAAGTGGTCCTGCAGGTTCCGCCCGACACCGCGCAGCACGTGATTGACCGCGATGCCGGCGCGATCGAGATGATCGGGGTCGCCGATGCCGGACAGTTGCAGGATGTGCGGCGAGCCAATGGCGCCGGCGGACAGGATGATTTCGGCCGCGGCGTCGACGCGCTGGATCGTGCCGCTGCGGGAATATTCCACGCCGACTGCGCGTGGCCCGTCGAGCAGGATACGGTGCACCAGCGCGTTGGTGACGACCTGAAGATTCGGTCGTTTCATCGCCGGACGCAGATAGCTGCGCGCGGCGCTGGCGCGGAATCGTCCGCCGCGGGTCTGTTGCACCCAGCCGATGCCATCGCCCGCGCCAGGCGGCAGATCGTTCACGTCGACGCGGTATTGCATGCCGATCTGCTGGCCGGCCTCGATCGCGGCGTGGCACAGCAGCGGCATGTCGGCGGTCTTCGAGGTGTACAACGGCCCACCCGTGCCATGCGTGGCGTCGGCGCCGGCTTCCCAGTTTTCCCCCCGCTTGAAGAATGGCAGCACGTCGTCCCACGACCAGCCGCGATTGCCGAGCTGCGCCCAATGGTCGAAATCCTCCGGCTGGCCGCGGACGTAGATCATGCCGTTGATCGAGCTCGATCCGCCCAGCACGCGGCCGCGCGGATAGTTGATGGCTCGGCCGTTGGTGCCCGGGTCGGGTTCCGCCTTGAAGCCCCAGGTCAGCGTCTTGTGGTCCAACAGCTTCATGTAGCCGGCGGGGATGTGGATCAGCGGGTTCCAGTCGGGGCCGCCGGCTTCCAGCAGGACGACGCGGATGCCGGGGTCTTCCGTGAGCCGGTTGGCTAGCACGCAGCCCGCCGAGCCGGCGCCGATGATGACGTAGTCCGCCTGCATGGTTGTCTTCCCCCTTATGGCGGCTTCGTTGACACCGCGCGCCGTCGAGTCACTGCTGCGTCTCTCTTATCGTCATGGGCGGGCTTGACCCGGCCATCCATTCCAGCACCGTGCCGCGATGGGTGGCCGGGTCAAGCCCGGCCGTGACGACGAGAGCGCGGCCGTGACGATATGAGATAGAATGCAGGAGGAAACAATCGATGCAACCCAATCCGATGCGCACAGCTATCGAGCGCGGTGAGGTGCAGATCGGCACCTGGATCACGATGGTGCGCACCCCATCCATTCTGTCGTTGCTGAAAGCCGCCGGCTTGGATTTTGCGCGCGTCGACATGGAGCATACTTCGCTGTCGATCGACACCATCGCCGACATGGCCCTGCTGGCGCGCGCATTGAATTTCCCGATCGCGGTGCGGCCGCCGAAGGCGAATCGCGAGTGGATTACCCGGCTGCTCGATGTCGGCGTGTGGAACCTGCACTGCCCGCAGGTGGAGTCCGCCGCGCACGCGGCGGAAATCGTTGCGGCGTCGCGTTACGCCCCGATGGGACTGCGCGGCAACGGCGGGTCGGGCGTGGCGACCGACTTCGACACAACCGGCACCGTGGCGGAGCGCCGCGCGTTCGCCAACCGGCAGGTGTTCGTTACCGTCATGCTGGAAACCGCGGCCGCGTTCGCCGATCTGGACAAGATCGCCGCGATGGACGGCATCGATGCGCTGACCCTCGGCCCGGCGGATCTGGCGCAGGATCTGGGCGTGTTCGGCTCGCCCGACCAGGCGCGCGTGCTGGACGAGAAGCGCGACCTGATCCTCGCGGCGGCGAAGAAGCACGGCAAGACCTGCGCCATGCTCGCCGCCAGCTTCGAGCAGGTGCAGCAATGGAAGCAGGCCGGCGCGCTGCTGTTGGCGTATTCCAGCGACGCCGAGGTGCTGCGCAGCGGGTTCGGCCAAGCGATGGCGCGGATCAAGGGTTAGTGGAGGGGAAGCAAGACATGACAGCATCACCGGAACATTCCGCCTTGCACGGCAAGATCGCCCTGGTGACCGGGGCCGGCCGCGGTCTTGGGCGGGCTTTCGCGGAATCGCTGGCCGGCCTCGGCTGCCAGGTCGCGCTGCATGGCATGCGTGAGCACGGCCCCGCCGAGTACGGCGAAGGCACCACCCTGACCGACACCGCGCGCGCGGTAGGCGAACGTTACGGTGTCACGACGCTGTCGGCGCTTGGCGATCTGACCGTGTCGGGCGACGTGGAACGCGTGGTGGAGACCGTCACCTCGAAGCTCGGTCCGATCGACATCTTGGTGCACAACGCCGGCGGTGATATCGCGGCGGCGGGCGGTAAGCCCGATCCGAACGATGCGATCATGGTGAAGGAGGCGGATGTCCGCGCGGTGCTGGACCGTAACCTGCTGAGCACCATTTTGGTCTGCCAGAGTGTCGCGCGCGGCATGATGCAGCGCCGCGCCGGGCGCATCATTACGGTCAGCTCGATCGCGGCCTATGGCGGGCGGGCGAACGGGGCGATCTATGCCACCGCCAAGGCGGGAGCGATCCATTTCACCCGCTGCCTGGCGGCACAACTGCGGCCATTCAACGTGACGGCCAACAGCATCGCCCCGGGCGACACACGGACCGGCCGGTTCCTGAACACGCGCGCGGTCGATCCGGCGCGCCTGGCGGAGGGTGGCACGCTGGAACGCATCGCACTGGTGGATGAGGTCGCGCGCGCGGTGGCGGTGTTCGCCGGCCCGACCGGGGATTTCATCACGGGGCAGGTGCTGCGGGTCGACGGCGGCCATCAGTGCTGGCCGGCCTGATGTGCGCCCGTGGCGCCGGTTGATGCGATGTGCCTGCTCGGCGTTATGGTCCGGGTGGCCTTATCCGCCCGCCGGGGTTCCGGTGCGGTGCCAGTTGATGGAATCTGACGGAAAGAGCCGTCGGATTATCCCACCAGCCTTTGATTTGGTGGGCCGACTCACCCGAGGTTCGGTTAGCGAACGTCGGGATCGGACCATTACCGTATCGAAGCGTGGTCCGGATCGATCGCGCGGGTGACATAATCGATCGCCAGTGGCGCATACCGTATCCACAGCGCGCGCAGTTCGGTGACCGGGCGGTCGCGCCAGTCGACGCGCAGATCGATCAGCGGAAAGCTGTGGTGCTCGACCACCAGCAGATGCGCGCTGTGCACCGATGTCTGCTCGCCGCCGGTAACCAAGCCGGCTTCAGCGGCGCAGACGAGGCGCTCGGCGAGCGGTGCGGCAGGATCGGCCTGGAAGGCCAGCAGCATGGCTGGCGTGGCCCGCGCGTTGACCAGGCTGTTGCCGACCGCGCAAGCGTCCTGCGCCGCCACCTCGCTCATTTCCGGGCGCGTGCGGGCGCCACTGTAGGTGGCGGTGGAACCCGCCGCGTCCAGCGCCGCGATCTGGCGCCATTGGATGTGCGGCGAGGTGGCGACGAGGGTGTCGATCGTCTCCTGTGCCGTGCGGCCGGCGCGCAGCAGGTCCAGCCCACGTGGTCCGAGGCGGGGATCGGTGCGATGCTGCGTGATCACGGCGCCGACGCCGGCAGCGCAATGGGCGGTTCGGGCGCCGACCGCCATGGCCGAGGAGACGACGACAATGCCGATTTGCCCGGTTCGGGGGCACCGGCCGGCGAGGGCAAAGGTCATATAACGCTTATGTCGCGCAATTTTGATGTTTCGCAAGCCACCTTCACGACCCCGCCCAAAACATTGTCGCGGCTCGGGCAGGCTCGGCTTTTCATCTCGCTGGCGGTCGCGGCATGGCCGACACGCGCGCCGGCAGCACGATGATCCTGCATGCGATCGAGACCGGCCCGGCGCCGATCCCCGCAGGGGCGCCGCTGGTGCTGCTGCACGGGTTGTTCGGCCAGGCGCGGAACTTCGGTCAGATCCAGCGGGCGTTGGCACAGCGCTGGCGCGTCATCGCGCTGGACCTGCGCAACCACGGTGCCAGCCCGCATGCGCCGGACATGCGGTACGCCACGATGGCCGAGGACGTAATGGAGACGCTCGCCGCGCTTGGCGCGTTGCCGGCGGCGCTGATCGGGCATTCGATGGGTGGCAAGGTGGCGATGCGCGCGGCGCTGTTGCGCCCCGAGGCGGTGGAGCGGTTGCTGGTCGCCGACATCGCCCCAGTGGTCTACCCGCCGCACAACCATCCGATGGTCGCGGCGATGCGGACGGTCCCCCTGCTTGACGGGCTGACGCGGGCCGAGGCCGAGGCCGCCCTGGCCGACGCGGTGCCCGAAGCATCGGTGCGTGCCTTCCTGCTGCAGAACCTGCGCCTGGGCGTGCCGCCGGTTTGGCGGATCGGGCTGGATGAGATTGCCGCGGCGATGTCGGATATCGAGGGTTGGGACGGACCGGCCGATGCGACCTATCCGGGCCGTGCACTGTTCGTCGCCGGCGAGACCTCGGATTACATCCGCACGGAGTATCGCCCGACTATCCGCGCGCCGTTCCCCGCCGCCCGCTTCGTGACCGTGAAGCACGCCGGGCACTGGGTGCACGCCGACAATCCGGCTGGATTCCTAGCGGTGGTCGAGGCCTTCCTGAGCGCCCCGATCGCGCGATGAGCTTCTGGCGCGCGCACCGCGCGACGAGCTTTTGGCGCGCGCACCGCGCGACGGGCCGGGCGGATGCCTTGGCTTTGCCGGAAGACAGGCTGCGCGCGCTCGGGCCTGGCGTCCTGGCGGGGGTGTCGTTCGGGATTTCCGACATTTTCACCAAGCTCGCGCTGTTGGCCGGGATGGATGCGCTGACGCTTGCGACCTCGCGCGGTGTGTTTGGTACGCTGTTCGTGCTGGCCTGGCTGCGCAGCGCGCCGCCCGCGCAGCGCCACACCAAGCGGCAGCGATTGGTCGCGCTGGGCATCGGGCTGCTGTTCGCCGGCAACCTCTATCTGCTGTTCGCGGCGATCCGGATGGTCGCGGTGCCGATCGCAATCCTGAGTTACTTCATCTACCCGCTGCTGACCGGCATTGCAGGTGCCGCGGTCGGGCTGGAACGATTGCGGTTTGCCAGCGCCCTCGCGGCAGTGGTGGCGCTGCTTGGCCTGGCGCTGATGCTAGGCGCGGATACCGCACATTTGGCGTGGCTGGGTGTGGGTCTGGCGATGTGCGCCGCGCTGTGCCGGACGGTGGTGCTGCTGATTGCGCGGGGGGCGTTGTCGGGGACCGATTCGCGTCTGACCACGTGGTATTCGATGCTGTCATCCACGGCTTTGCTACTGCTGGGCTCGGTGGTGCTCGGGGCGCCAGGATTTCCGCGCGGCACGGTCGGTTGGCTGGGCGTGTTCGGGGTGTGCGTGTGCAGCACCACCTCAATACTTGCGCTGTTTGCGTCGACCGTGCGGATCGGGGCGTTCCGGACGGCGTTGATCATGAACCTGGAGCCGGTCGTCTCGACGCTGTTGAGTATCGTGGTACTGGGCGAGGTACTGACGCCGGTGCAGTTCGTTGGCGGGGCGATCATGATGGCGGCGCTGTGCGCGTTTGAGGTACGGCGGAGATAGCTTTGCGTGGATGGCGCGACAACCGCGCGATCAGCCAGGCGTGGTCGAGACCCCTCTGCCCCTTGCAAAGAGATGCGCAGAACTCGCGTCGGTATTCGGCGACTTGCCTTCGTAGCAGCAAAGAAAGTCGTGGATACCGGCCTTCGCCGGCATGACGTGGGCAGTGGCCCGTGCGTCAATGTTTAGGGCCGCTGGTATTAATCCGATCCCGCGCGGATGGCTTGATCCCGCGGGTCAAGGCGATGACAAGCCTGCTATCAATGCGCCGCGGCCGGATCGCTCCACACATCCCCAGTCCAGCCGTCGGCGTCGTAGTCGGCCATGCACTGATCGACCAGCGCCTCCATTGCCGCCAGGTCGCCGCTGCGCTGCGCGCCGGTCAGTGTCTGGGCGCGGATGTCCTCCCACCCGCCGGCGTAGTTGCGCTCATACAACTCGTGGCGGCCGCCGAACTCGGTGCCGATGGCGTCCCACAGCAGCTTCATGATCTTGATGCGCTCGACGTAGTCGATACCGTGCGAGCCGCGGACATACTGCCGCAAATACGGCTCGATCGCCGGATTGGAAAAATCCTTTACCGAAGACGGCAGGTAGATCAGTGCCGAGGTCACCGTGCGCTCGATGATGTCCTTGATGCGCGGATAGGCGTCCGGCGCGAACACGCGATAGGCCAGGCCGGCGTGCAGATTGGGCAGCACGGCGTCGCCATTCCACGGATCGGGATCGTTGGCCATCGCGTTCGACAGCGACCAGAACAGGTGGCGCCAGGCGAGCGCCTCACCCAGCAGCACCTGGTTGCCGCGCGCCTCATCCCCGCCGGTGCAGCGCAGCGCCTTGGCGAGCAGGCCGCAGATGAAATCCAGCTTGACCGCGAAGCGCGTGCAGCCCTGGAACTGGAAGCCCTGCATGAAGCCGGAGCGCGGATAGAAACTCAGCACGCGGGCTGGGTCGCGGTAGATGAACACGTCCTCCCAGGGGACGAACACCTTGTCGAGGATGAAGATCGCGTCGTTCTCGTCGAACCGCGACGACAGCGGGTAATCGAATGGCGAGCCGTTGCGCAGTGCGGCGTGCTCGTAGGACGTGCGGCAGATCAGCTTCAGCCCGGGTGCGCTGATCGGGACCATGAACATCAGCGACATGTCGAGGTCCTCGGTCGCTGTCTTGGAGCTCTGGCCCATGTAGTTGTAGTGGGTGATCGCGGCCGAGGTGGCGACGACTTTTGCACCCGAAACGACAATGCCGGCGTCGGTCTCCTTATCCACCGAAACGTAGACGTCCTTCACCTGCTCGGCCGGCTTATGGCGGTCGATCGGCGGATTGACGATCGCATGGTTCATGAACGGAACGGCTTCCTGGGCGCGCTTGTACCAGGCGCGGGCATTGCCGGCGTAGGGGCCGTAGTAGTCGGCGTTGCCGCCCAGCGTGTTGGTGTAGGCGGCCTTGTAGTCGGGCGTGCGGCCCATCCAGCCATAGGACAGGCGGGACCACTCGGCGATCGCGGCCTGGGCGCCGCGCAGGTCGTCGCGCGAGCGCGGCACGCGGAAGAAACGATGCGTGTAGCCGCCGGAGCCGGTGTCGGTTGGGCAGGTCAGGACATCGTGTTGTTTCGGGTCGTGCAGGGCGTCGTAGAGGCGGGCGATCGAGCGGACGCTGTTGCGAAAGGCGGGATGGGTGGTGACGTCGGTGACGCGCTCGCCGTCGATATAGACCTCGCGACCGTCGCGCAGGCTCTGGATGTATTCGGCGCCGGTGAAGGGGCGTCGCTTGTCGGCGATGATGTCTTCGGGCCGCATGGCTGATTCCTCCCGGTGCGGGACTATAGCAGCCGGCGTTACGTACGCCTCGCCCGCCCTTCGCGGGCTTGGGCCGCGAAGGGCGGACCAAGGCCGGCGAGCGGAGCGAGACGGGTGAGGGTCGTGGTGCGGCACGGCCCTCACCCTCGGCGCTGCGCGCCTCGACCTCGCCCCCGAAGAGTGGGGAGAGGTGAAAGTTGTTGCGCTTATGCCACCCGGCGCTGTGCCAGGGCCGCGGGAAGCTGGGCGATCGCGTGGTCGATCAAGCGTCCGTCAGCATCGGCCGATAGCCCGTCGGCGATTACCCGCCGGGCCGCGACGGTCGCGACCTCGGCCGCCGTGGTGCGCACTTCGTCGACCGCCGCCTTTTCGGCCGCGGCGATGCGGTCCATCGCCATCTTCTCGCGCCGGCTGGCCGCCGCCTCAGCCTCGGCCGCGGCGGCTTCCGCAAGCCTCGCGGCCTCGGCCTTGGCGCCTTCCAGCAGGTGCCTGGCATCGGCCATGGCGGCCTCGCGGCGGGCCTGGGCGTCCTTCAGCATCGCCTCGGCCTCGGTGCGCAGGCGTGCCGCTTCGGCCAGCTCGGCGCGGATCTTCGCCGCACGATCATCCAGCAACTGCGTGATCGCGCCCCACAACTTGCGGCCGAACAACAGGAAGAAGACGACGAACGCCGCCGCCACCCAATTGCGCGGCTCGGCGAAGAAGCTCGCTTCGTGCATGCCCTGAGTCCCCGGTCAGCCGTGGCCGCGCGCGGTCAACGCGGCGGCCACCGCGATGTCGACGCGCCGTGGATCGGGGGACGCCCCGGTCAGCCGCGCGATCACCGTCGTCGCCGTGTCGGTCGCCACCTGGTGCAGCGCGCCCATCGCCGCGGCGCGTGCCTCATTGATACGCGCCTCGGCCGCCTTGAGCTGCGCCTCGAGCCGCGCGTTCAGCGCCGCTGCCTGTGCTGCGGCCGCGGCCTTCGCCTGATCGACGGCCTGGTTGATCTCGGCGTGTGCCTCGGCGCGCGAGCGCTGCAGCGTCGCGGTCAGCTCGGCCACCGCCGCGTCGGCCTGCGCCTTCTGCGCCTTCGCAGCGTCGAGATCGGCGGCAATGTGCACCGCGCGCTGCTCGATCACCGCACCGACCTTCGGCAGCCCGATGCGTGCCAGCAGGACGTAGAGCACGACGAAGATCGCGGCACCCCAGTAGACCTGGGCCAGCGTCAGGGGCGACTTGAAATCGAGCTGCGGCATGCCCTCGGCCCATGCCGCCGCGGGCGTCGTCAGCAGGGCGATCGCCAGCGGCACCGGCGCAAGCGACGCGGCGCGATGCAGGGCGCGCATCGCTTTCGACATGTCACGCACCTTGCGTGCCCGCCCCGCCGCCTAGACGAACAGGATGATGAACGCGATCACCAGAGCGTACAGCGCCACCGCCTCGGTCAACGCGAAGCCCAGGATCGCCAGGCCGAACACCCGGTCGCGTGCCGCCGGGTTGCGCGCGACGCTGCTGACCAGGGCCGCGAAGATGTGGCCAATGCCGACGCCGACGCCGGCAAGCGCGATGACGGCAATGCCCGCACCAATGTCCTTAGCGGCGGCGAGATCCATCTGAACAGTCCTTTCGTTGTGGTCGTTATGGCCTTGTGGCGACGCGCGGGGCAATCGCCTGACCGTTAGGGGAGGGTCGTGACTAGTGGAGGTGAACGGCGTCGTGCAGGTAGATGCAGGTCAGGATGGCGAACACATAGGCCTGCAGCACGGCGACCAGCAGCTCGAAGCCGATGAGCGCCACATTCACGGAGAACGACAGCGCCGCCGGCACGATGCCCAGCAGTCCGGCGCCGCCCAGCATGATCACGAAGGCGGCGAACACCTCCAGCATCACGTGACCGGCCATCATGTTGGCGAACAGCCGGACCGACAACGAGATGATGCGCGACAGGTACGACAGGATCTCGATCGGGATCAGCAACGGCGCCAGCGCGATCGGCACGCCTGCGGGCATGAAGTAGCTGAAGAAATGCAACCCGTGGATGCGCAGTGCGACAAAGGTGACCAGGACGAACACCAGCAGCGACAAGGCGAGCGTCACCGCGATATGGCTGGTGAAGGTGAAGTCGTAGGTCCAGACGCCCAGCAGATTGCCGAACAGAATGAAAAAGAACAGCGTGAACACAAAGGGGAAGAACGCTTTCCCCTCCGGGCCGATCGTGTCGACGCACATCGACATCACGGTTTCATAGGCCATCTCGGCGGCCGATTGCAGGCGCCCCGGCACCATCGCCCGCGGCCGCGCGCCCAGCCACATCAGGGCCAGCACCAGCACGCCGGCGATCACCATCATCAGGTTGGCCTGGGTGAAATAGAGTTCCCGGCCCAGCGGCCCAAGCACCGGTTCGAGCCGGAACTGGCTTAGCGCGTCTATCGAACCTGATCCGGCCGCCACTCTATAGTCCCCCGTCTTTGTCACGCACGCCTTTGTCACGCGCGTCTCTGTCACGCACGCCTTTCGCTCGCGCGTCCTTGCCGGACGCCGGAGCGTGCTTTGGCGCGAACACCCGCCACACGTTCAGCACCCCGGCCGCGCCCCCCAGCAGAACGAACACCGCGAGCAGGATCGGCTTGGTGCCGAGCAGGCGGTCCAACCCCCAGCCGATGGCCACCGCCACGACCAGGGCGGAGACCATCTCCACCCCAACGCGCATCCCGATCGCCAGGGCGTTGCCATCCAGTCCGTCAGGCGATTTGCCCGGACCGGATTGCGCAGCCTCAAGCCCCTGTTTGTCGCGAGCCGCAGCCAAACGGTCCTCGAAGGAGGCTTCGTGACCGTCCGGCTCGTCGCTCTCCGGCTCCTCGCTCATGCTCGCTCCTGGCAAGTTGCCCCGCCGGAAAGCGGGGGCTTGCTACAAGGGGGGTCTGATTGTGTCAAGAACGGCAACGTCCGCTTCTGCCCTACCCGTTGAGGGCTGAATCAACGGATCACCGATCCTGCGACCGGACAGAACTCCCACGACGTCAGGTTGGCCAAGGGGTCTGCCGCACCGGTCCCGAACGTGCCACTGTCCGCCCCAACACCGGAACCGAACGCGAGGGAGGACATGAGCACAATCCCGCCGATCCTGCTGGTCGGCTGCGGCCGCATGGGCAGCGCGATGCTGTCCGGCTGGCGGGAGCGCGGACTGGCGCCCTCGGTCGCGGTCGACCCGGCGCCGTCCGCCGCCGCCATGGCCGGCGCCGACCTGACCGTGGTCGGTGAGGCCACCGCGATCCCGGTAGGCTTCACCCCCGCCGCCGTCGTCCTGGCCGTGAAACCGCAAAGCGCCGCCGACGCCCTGCCGCCACACGCGCGCTTTGCCGGCGGCCCAGAGGGTAGTTCAGTGTTCCTGTCGATCATGGCGGGCCGCACCATCAGCGGCATTCGCGCCCTGCTCGGCGACACCGCAACGATTGTCCGCGCTATGCCGAACACGCCGGCCGCGGTGCGCCAAGCCGTCACCGTGGCCTGCCCCGGCGCCGGCGTCACGCCCGATCAGCGCGCACTGTGCCACACGCTGCTGGAGGCAATCGGGAAGGTGGCATGGGTGGACGACGAGCGCCTGCTCGATCCCGTTACCGCCGTCTCCGGCAGCGGGCCCGCCTATGTCTTCCTGCTTGCCGAACTGATGGAGCAGGCGGCGATCGAGCAGGGCGTCCCCGCTGATCTCGCCCGGCTGCTGGCGCGCCAGACGGTGTCGGGCTCCGGCGCGCTGCTGGCGGCCAGCACGGAAGACGCGGCGGCGCTGCGCAAGGCAGTCACCAGCCCGGCCGGCACCACCGAGCGGGCGTTGCAGGTGTTGATGGCGGCCGACGCCTGGCCGCTGGCAATGCGGCGCGCTATCGACGCGGCGACCAAGCGGTCCCGCGAGCTGGCGGGCTGACAGCCCGCGGCGGGCAGGCGCCCAGCATATCTGTACGGCGCTTGGCGAGGTCGCGGAGCACTAGCGACGAGGGAGAGGGCGCAAAGCGCGGGGGGGCTGAGTGTAAAGCAGGCCGAGGCGCGACGCGGGGCAGGATTGCGGCCGCCCGCTAACCAATCGTTCACCGGTTTGGTCTAGGCCGAGGGGTTCCCAAACGGAGCGACCCGGATGCGCGTCGGTATCGTCACCCCGGCCTGGAACATGGCCCCCTGGATCGGCGCCGCGATCCGCTCCGTCCTGGCCCAGACCCACGTCGATTGGCGCATGGTGGTGGTCGACGATGGCTCGACTGACGGCACGCCCGACGTGGTCTGGGCCTTGTCCGACGAACGGCTGACGTTGCTGCGCCAGGTCCACGAAGGTGTGGCGGCGGCGCGCAACCGTGGCCTTCTGGCGCTCGAACCCGGCTGCGAGGCGATACTGTTCCTCGACGCCGATGACCAACTGACGCCGAACGCGCTGACCCGCTTGGTTGCCGGGCTGCGTGCCGCCCCGCATGCCGCCGCCGCCGGCCGCTGTGAGATTGCCGGGCGTTTGATGCGCCCACCGATTGGCGATCTGCTCGAGCCGTTGCTACACCGCAACTGCTTCGCCAATGGCGGGCATCTGCTGATCCGCCGCGCCGCCACGGTCGAGGTCGGCCCGTTCCGTCCCCGTCTCGCCCACGGCGAGGACTGGGACTACATGATCCGGCTCGCCATGATCGGCCGCTTCGCTGGCGTGCCGGGGCGCGCGCCGCTGCTGCATGTTGCGGCGCGTCCGGAAGGCGCGTGTTACCGCATGGCCACCGACCCCGCTGTTTTCACCGCTTGCCTGGACGTGATCTTCGCCAACCCGACGCTGCCCAGTCGGCTGGGCCGGACACGCCTGGACGCGCTGCGGTGCCGCGCCGAGGCCGAATGCGATTGGGTCATCGGCCGTGAACTGATCCGCCCCGGGCGGCGCCGCGCCGGCCTCGACTGGCTGCAGCGCTCGGTGCACGCCCTGCCGAGCGCCCGCCGCCTGCTCCTGCTCACCGCGGCCCAGGCGCTGCCGCTGCTGCCGGCGTCGCTGCGCGGCCCCTTCGCGTCCTATCCCGCGCGTGCGGACGATCCGCTGCTGGCGGCGTCGCGTTGCATCGCATCGGCACAGTGAACGCGCTGCCGCGAGGTTTTGGGGGAGGCGTGCCGGCGGCCGAAAGTATTGACGTACGCTGCCCCCCCCGTCATGCCGGCCCCCGGGTCAAGCGCCCGAGGACAGGCTTCGGCCGGTATCCACGATTTGTCTTCGTCGCAACAAGGAAAGTCGTGGATACCGGCCTTCGCCGGCATGACGTGGAGAGGCAGGCCGGCGAGCCGGATGGCTACTGCCCCACGAGGTGCTGCGGCGAGCTCAATGCGCGCAGCCGCGCGATCTCTCCGGGCTTCGCCGCATTGTCCTTGATGCGCAACAACCGCACCTCGTATCCTGGGCCAGCCTCGCGCCAGACCAGCTCCCACCGATCGGGGAACAGCCGCACTGCCTCGGCCACCTGATCGACGTGGGCCCAATCACCGCCCCCATCCTGGGTGCGCAGAATGACCAATGGGATCGCATACGCATCGATTGCCGCCATGACCTCCTGCGATGAGGCGTAGCGCGGCAGATAGTCGGCCCGATTGTAGCCACCGCCGCCCAGCAGGCGGGTGCCGCGCACGGCGAACAGGCTCGGACGCGCCGGGTCGCGCTCGGCCAGGGCGGCAACTGCGGCACCCTCGGCCGCATTGCTGGCCGCGACCAGCACCACCGGGTTGGCCGCCGGCCGGACCGCCCACACCGCGGTGGCGGCCTGCAACATGCCGAACCGCGGCTTGGCCGCGACCTGCACGGCAGCGGGGATCAGCGTGGCAACCAGGACCGCCATCACACCGGCCCGCCACGGCGGCCCGAACCGCTGCACCGGCAGCAGGCTGGCGACCAGCCAGCCGGCCAGCGCCAGCAAGGGTGGCACAGCCGGTGCCAGGTAGCGGTCCTGGATCGCCACGGGCACGATGCACTGGAACACCCAGGCGGCGGCCAGCAGCGCGGCCATGCAGGTGATGCCGGCGTCGATCCGACCGCGCCGGCCGCACGCCGCGACAAAGCCCACTACGCCTGCCGCCAGCAGCGCCGGGCCCAGGCCGGACAGCAGGATCGCGGAATTCGCCAGCAATGCCTCGCGCGTGTAGGCCCAGCCCCAGGTGTAGCGAAACCCGGCTTCGGCCAGGCCGTAGGTCTTCAGGTACCACGGGCCGGTCAGCGCCAGCACGACGGGCACCGGCAGCCAGAACGACCAGCGGCGCAGCAGGTCCCAGCGCCAGCCGATCAGCACGACAAAGGGCGGCAGCAGCGCCAGGCAGGCGCCGTTGCCCTTGACGAGCATCGCCGCTGCCGCCAACAGCGCGAAGGTCAGCGCCATTCCCCACCGCCCGCCGCGCAGCCATGCGGCATAGGCCAACGCCGCCCACAGGGTCAGCAGCGCGATCGGCAGGTCGATCATCACCGCGCCGGTGCCCGCCTGCACGATCGGCGACACCACGAAGGCGATCCCCGCCAGGCTGCCCACCGCAATACCGGCCCGGCGCGCGGTGACCACGCAAAGCAGCGTGCCGGTCGCCGCCGCGACCACCGCCGATAGCGCAAGCGCCGCCGCGCGCGAGGTGCCGGCGGCGAGCATCCACACCGCCTCGACCACGTAGTACAGCGGTCCCCAATGGCCGATTCCGACCAGCGGGTAATGGCTGTGCCAGTCGATCAGATAGCGCTCGGGGAGGTCGCTCTCGGGCGGAAAGCTCTGCGGCGACTGCCCCAGGCCGTGCAGCAGATAGTCGTGGATCATCAGCCCGGAGGCGTAGTGCGAGGCCTCGTCGTAGCCCAGGTCAGCCCGATAGGCGTCCATGTGCCATTGCGTCGCGACGCTGATCGCCAGCAGCAGCAGCGCCACGGCGGCGACCGACGGCCACCCGACCGGCCGCGTCTTGTCAAGCGTCACCGCGTCCTGCCCGCGGGCACAAGGCCAACAGGAACAAGCCCAACGGGTGCGTGGCCGACAGTCACAAGGTCAACGGTCACAATGAATGACCGATGGGACGGATCCATGCTTTGCGCGCCACCGCTGGGTGCGCCCTCGGGCAAGACGGCGCGGGACACCGACCCGCGGCAGCGTCGGTCGGGGCAACACGTCCGCCCGTTGGCATCACAGCTCAAGCCGCCCCTGCCGCTCCGGCTTGGCACCGCCGTCGGCGGTCGCACCCACCTCACCGTCGGCGAAGCGCAGGCGAAGTCGCGCCCCCGGGCTGATCGCCGCCGCGGTGGTCAGCGGATGCCCGACCGCATCGGTGACCAGTGCATACCCCCGCTGCAGTACGGCGAGCGGCGAGACGGATTCCAGCCGCCCGGCCGCGCCATCCAGCCGCGCCCGGGCCTCGCGCAGCCGCGCCTGCAATGGCGCCGGCGAGACGCGGGCCAGCACCCGGATGGCCCGATCCCGCCGCGCCGCCAGCGTGTGGCGCAGTGCACTCGCCAGTGTCGAACTGGCCAACGTCAATCGCGCGGCCCAGCGACGCACCAGGTTCGGCAGCGCCAGCCGCAGCCGCTCCGCCCGGTCATCCAGCCGCTGCCGCGCCGTGCCGACCAGCGCCGGCAGGTCCGGCAGGCCGCGCTCGGCCCGCGACAGGCCCAGTCGGCGTTCTTGCATCAGTCGGTTCAGCGCGCCGATCAGCCGCGCCGCGGTGTGTGCCAGGTCGGCCAGCAGGTCAGCGCGCGGCGGAATCGCCAGTTCGGCGGCGGCGGTCGGTGTTGGGGCACGGCGGTCGGAGACGAAATCAATCAGCGTGGTGTCGGTTTCGTGCCCGACGGCGGAGATCAGCGGAATGCGGCAGGCGGCGGCGGCGCGCACCACGATCTCCTCATTGAACGCCATCAGGTCTTCCAGGCTGCCGCCGCCGCGCGCCACGATCAGCACGTCCGGGCGGGGGATCGGCCCGCCCGCCGGCAGCGCGTCGAACCCGGCGATCGCCGCGGCAATGCGTTCGGCCGCGCCCTCGCCCTGTACCGGCACCGGCCACAGCAGGATGGGGCGCGGGAAGCGGCGGGTGATGGTGGTGCGGATGTCCTGGATCACCGCGCCGCGCTCGCTGGTTACCACGCCGATGACTGACGGCAGCCCGGGCAGGATGCGTTTGCGGGCTGCATCGAACAGGCCCTCGGCGGCGAGGCGCAGGCGCAGCGCCTCGATCCGCGCCAGCAACGCGCCGGCGCCGGCGTATTCCATCCGCTCGACGATGAGCTGGTAGGAGGACCGCTCGGCGTAGGAGGAGATGCGGCCGGTCGCCACCACCTCCACGCCGTTCTCCGGCTGCATGCCGAGGCGCGGGATGGCGGATTTCCAGACGATGCCGGAGAGCTTGGCGCCCTCGTCCTTGAGCGAGAAGTAGATATGGCCGGACGGATAGCGCTTCAGTTCGGTGATTTCGCCGCGCACCCGGACGCGGCCGAAATTGCCCTCGAGCGTGCGCTTCACGGCCCCGGAGATTTCCGAGACGGTGAATTCCGGCACGTTGCCGATGGGGTCGAGCCGCAGGTCGTTCATGGCCGTAGCGTATGCTAGAGGGCGCTTCGATAACACTCCCCCTCCGCTGGTGGGAGGGGGTTGGGAGGGGTCGAGGTCGGCAAGCTGGTGCCGGCCCGACCCCTCCCCCCAACCCCCTCCCTCAAGGGGAGGGGGAGTGTTCGCGACGCTGCCTCTAGCATACGCTACGACCATGAACGACCTGCGGCTCGACCCTGTCGGCAATGTGCCGGAATTCACCGTCTCGGAAATCTCCGGCGCGGTGAAGCGCACGCTCGAGGGCAATTTCGGCCGCGTCCGGGTGCGCGGCGAGATCACCGAACTGAAGCGCTATCCGTCCGGCCATATCTACTTC
>DASRQX010000465.1:0-23496 GCA_035696165.1 Acetobacteraceae bacterium
CGAAATTCGAGTTGGAGAAGGTCAGCGCGGTGGCGCCGTAGCGCAGCCCTTCGGCGGCGTCGTAGGCGCCCATCGGCTGCTCGGTGAAGTACATCAGATGCATGGCGGCCTCCCTCGATGGGATGTGACAGCGATCAGTTCCCGGTGACGAATGCCGTGACCAGCTTCGCCAGTTCGTCCGGTTTTTCCATATCGACCCAGTGCCCGCAGGCGGGCACGATCTCCAACCGCGCGGACGGCAGCGCGTCAGCGTAGGCATCGGCTGCGCTGCGCGGCACGATCTTGTCGTCGTCGCCCCACACCACCAGCGCCGGCGCCTGCACGCCACCCAGCAGATGCGGCAGGCCCAGGCTGTACATGTAGGGCTTCCACGCGGTACGGAAGCACATCTCGCGCGCGATGTCCCAAGCTTCGAGTTGATCGGTGCTGACGTTGCCGTAGACTCGCTCGAATGCGTTCGCGTCGTGGAAGCCGGCGCGGGGATAGTCGATATATGAAACGATCGCCTGATCCGCGATGTCGCCTTCCGGTGGCTTGATGCCTGCCGCGCCCACCAGCACCACCCGGCGAAACGCGGTCGGCGCCAGGCTCGCCATCTCCGCGGCGATCCAGCCGCCGAAACCCAATCCCACCAGCGACACCTCGCGCGCGCCGAGGGTGGCCAGCAGCCATTGATGCATCGCCGCGATGTCGCGCGGGTTGCGCAGCCACTGCGGGCGCTCCGACTGGCCCCAGCCCGGATGGTGCGGTATCAGAACGTCGAAGCTTTGTGCCAGCGCTTCGTAGAACGGCAGGCGGTCCACAGTGCCGATATCGTGATGCAGCACCAGCAGCGTCGGGCCGCTGCCGCCGCGCGTCACGTGCATCTTGGTGCCGGCGACCTGCACCGCGCTGTCAGTCCAGACGACGCTCGTCATCCGCTTTCCCTTCCGCGCATCTCGTCTTCCCCACAGGATACTCGTCAGTAGCCTGGCTTGTCCAATCGCCGCCCATGGCGCCGTAACCCGCGCCCCATGCCAGACCACCTACACGACATCATGCGGGCGCAAGCGGCATAGCGCCGCGTCCGTATCGGTCTCGATCTGCAACGTCGCGTGGCCGATACCGAAGCGGCGCCGCAGTTCCGCGTGCAGTTCGTGCAGACGGCGTTCGTCGGAAGCTGCCTCGCCGCACACCAGATGCGCGGTCAGCGCGACATCCGTTGTCGACAGCGCCCAGATGTGCAGGTCGTGCACCTCGATCACGCCGGGCAGCCCGGCCAGGAAGTCCTGCACGTCGGCCTGCGCGACGCCGCCCGGTACTGCGTCCATTGCCAGGTCGATCGAGTCGCGTAACAGGCCCCAGGTGGCCACCGCGATCACCAGCGCGATCGCCAGGCTGGTCAGGGGGTCCAGCCACAACCACCCGGTCGCCCGCATCGCCAGCGCGGCAATCACGACGCCGCCCGAAACGACCGCGTCGGCCGCCAGGTGCATGAACTGCGCGCGAACGTTCAAATCACTCGCGCGATCGCGCATGAACAACAGGGCGGAGCCGCCATTGACCAGGATGCCCGCCGCGGCGACCGCCATCACGGTGGCCGTCGCCACCGGCTCGGGTGTCAGCAGACGATGGATCGCCTCGACGCCAATCGCGCCCACGCCGATCAGCAACACCGCCGCGTTGACCAGCGCCACCAGCACCGAGCTGCGGCCCCACCCGTAGGTCCGGTGGGCACTCGGCGGCCGCCGTCCGAGCCAGGCCGCGCCCCACGCCAGCAGCAATGCCAGCACGTCACCAAAATTGTGCGCGGCATCGGACAGCAGCGCCATGGAGTTGGCAGCCAGGCCGAAGGCCACCTCGGCGATCACGAACCCGCCATTCAGCGCCACGCCGATCGCAAAGGCGCGATCGTAGCGCGCCGGCCCGTGATGGTGGCCGTGCGCGTGCCCATCGGAATGCCCGGGGGAGTGCCCAGGGGAGTGCCCCGGGGGACTATCGTGCGCGTGATGATGCTCCGACATGCGAACCCGCCCGGCACCTGACGTGACAAGCCGCAGTGTGGACCACGCCCACCGCTGGTCACAAGCGCGCGCACCCCGTTGCCAACACTCAGGGTTTCGGTCAGGAACCCGGCATGGACACGCTGCAAGCCATCGCCATCGCCATCGTGCAGGGCGCCACCGAGCTGTTCCCCGTCAGCAGCCTGGGTCACGCCGTCGTGCTGCCCGCACTGCTGCACTGGAACCTGGACCAGCACGCGCCATCATTCCTGCCGTTTCTGGTGATGCTGCACGTAGGCACCGCCACGGCGCTGCTGGCCTATTTCTGGCGTGACTGGTGGGCGCTGGTGAAGGGCGTGCTCGGCCTCGGCGACGCCCATCAGGTGACCGAGGCGCGGCGCGTCTTCCAGCTGATCGTCATTGCCACCATCCCGGCGGTGATCGTCGGCTTCGTGCTAGAACATGTGTTCCGCGACCTGTTCGGTGCCCCCGCCGTCGCCGCAACGTTCCTGCTGGTTAACGGTGTGCTGCTGCTGTTCGGCGAGCGGCTGCGCGCCCACACCCACCGCCCGTTGTCCAGCCTCAAGGTGCTGGACGCGCTGATCATCGGGGGCTGGCAATGCACCGCGCTGATCCCGGGCATCTCGCGTTCCGGCGCGACCATCGTGGGGGGCCTGCTGCGCGGCATCGATCACGAGGCGGCGGCGCATTTCTCCTTTCTGATCGCCACGCCGATCATCCTGGGCGCCACCGTGCTGGAAGTGCCGAAGCTGCTGCACGCCAGCATTCCGGCCGGCACACTCACGCTGGCGGCGCTGGCCGCAATCGTCGCCGGCGTCACCGCGCTGGGCAGTACAGCGTTCCTGATGCGCTACTTCCGCGCCCACGACTCAATGGCGCTGAATCCGTTCGCCTATTACTGCCTGGTCATCGGCGCCGGGAGCCTGGCAGTGCTACAGCTTGTCCGCTGAGTTCGGCGCCGGCGGTGCGCTCAAGTTGCAGCGAGATCAGCGGCGCCAGGCCGGAGATTGCGGCGACCACCACGAACGCCAGCGAGAAATCGCCGAGCAGCGGCTCCGGGCGTCCGTGGATCGCCAATGACGCCGCCAGCGCCGCGGCTGATACCGCGATGCCAAGGGTCAGCGCCATCTGCTGGAAGGTCGTATAGAAACTGGTCGCGACGCTCATTCGCGCCCGCGACACCTCGGCATAGGCGATCGTGTTGTAGGCCATGAACTGCAACGACTGGAAGAAGCCGCTGGCTATCAGCAGCGTGTAGATCAGTGGCAGCGGCCACGCCGGCCGGATTGTCGCGGTCGTCGCCACCAGCGCCACGGCGATGGCGCCCACCCAAACCAGCACGGCGCGAAATCCCAGCCGGCGCAGCAGCCCCGGCGCGCTGACCCGCATCATCAACGAGCCGATGGAGCTGGCAAAGGTGATCAGCCCGCTCTGCGCCGCTGACATTCCGAAGCCAAGCTGCAACATCATCGGCAGCAGGAACGGCTGCGCCCCGGCGCTGATGCGCGACAGCGAGCCGCAGATCACCGACAGGCGGAACGTGGCGATGCGCATGATGCGGAAATCCAGCACCGGTTGCGTGCAGTGCCTGGCGTGCCACGCATACAGCACCCAAGCGCCCACCCCCGCCGCGATCAGCCCGATGCCGACGCCGGCGCCGACACCCCGGGTGACCATCTCGATGCCGAACAGGAGACAGGCGAGCGCCGTGCCGGACAGCGCCAGCCCGAGCACGTCGAAGCGCTGGGGCGACGGGTCGCGCATTTCCTCGATGTACAGGCTGCACAGCACGATGCCCGCCAGGCCGATCGGCACGTTGATGTAGAAGATCCAGTGCCATGACAGATAGGTGACGATGAACCCGCCCACTGGCGGGCCCAGGATCGGGCCGATCGTCGCGGGGATCATCAGCCAGGCCATGGCGCGCACCAGTTCGGCCTTCGAGACCACGCGCAGCAGCACCAGCCGGCCGACCGGGGACATCAGCGCGCCACCGGCGCCTTGCACCATGCGCGCCACCACCAGCAAGGGCAGGCTTTGCGCCTGGGCACAGGCGATCGAACCCAGCGTGAACAGCGCGATCGCGCCGCGGAACACAGTGCGGGAGCCGAATCGATCGGCCAGACGTCCGCTGGCGGGAATGAACATCGCCAGCGTCAGCAGGTACGAGGTCAGCGCGATGTTCATGTGCAGCGGATCGGCGTTGAAGCTGTGCGCCATAGTGGGCAGCGCGGTGGCCAGCACCGTGCCGTCGAGCTGTTCCATGAACATCGCGCTGGCGACGATCAGCGAGACGACTCGTGGGCTGACGCGCGGGGCACCCTGGGGACTGGCCTGGGGGCTGGCCCGGGTCGGCTCGGTTGTTAGTTCTGGTGAAGGGCGTTCGGGCGATTCCAGCATCGCGCGAGCATCGCCGCTGCCGTGGCCCGGAGGAAGATGATCCCGCGCATGGCCGCCCATAGAAGGACGCGGGCGTTTTCCGTTACGTCACTCGACCGCGCCCCAGTCTCGGCGCAATCGACAGTCTGGGCGCAACAGAGAGCCCCCCATCCGCCCGCACGGCGAGGGTCGGATATCGCCGACCCTTTGCCACCACAGATTCGTCAGGCCTTCTTGACGTTCCAGAACAGGATGTTCGGACACTTGATGATGTCAGTGACATTCGTTCGGTAGCCGGTCGGCTGAAACCATTGCCCGATCGGGATGAACGGCACGTCCTGGAACGCGGTAAGCTGGATCTGCTCGCAGATCTTCTTCTGCGTCGCGGTGTCGGGCGCGTCGAACCAGGCCGCGCGCAGCTCCTCCAGCTTCGGGTCCGTCGGCCAGCCGAACCAGGCGTTGGCGCCGTTGCCGCGCAGCGGGAAATGTCCGCCCGGGTTGGCCACCGTCAGCCCGGTCCAGGAGGTGCAGAACACGTTCCACCCACCCTTGTCCGGCGGCTCCTTGCTGGCGCGGCGGGTGACCAGCGTGCCCCAGTCCAACGACTGGAAGTCCATGTTCAGGCCGATCTTCTGGAGCACCGCATTCACCACCTGGCAGACCGCGAAGATCGCCGGCTGGTCAGTTGGCGCCATCAGCACGATCTTCTCGCCTTTGTAGCCGCTCTCGCTGACAAGCTGCTTCGCCTTCTCGATGCTCCTAGGGCCGGTCAGCGCCTCCATCCCCGCTGTGCTCGCCATCGGCGTGCCGAGCGTGAAGTAGCCGACCCCGGTCCTCACCAGATCGCTCTGCTCGCCGGCCACCGCGTCCATGAACTCCTTCTGGTCGATCGCCGGGAACAACGCCTGCCGCAGCTTGGGATTGTCGAACGGCGGGTAAAGCTGGTTGAAGCGGATCATGCCCAGCACGCCGAGCGGATCGTTGATCGCAATGACCACGCCGGGTGCCTTCTTCAGCATCGGGAGCAGGTCGATCAGCGGCCATTCCACCCAATCGACCTCGCCGCTTTGCAGCGCCGCCGCGGCGGTCGCCGGATCGAGGATCACCTGCCACTCCACGCGATCGACATAGACGTGCTTGCCGCCGGAGAAGAACTCCGGCTTTTCCGAACGCGGGTTGTATTTGTCGAACTTCGCCCAGGCCGCCTTGGCGCCGGAAACCCACTCGTCCTTCAGGAACTTGAACGGTCCGCTGCCGACATATTCGCTGATCTGCTTGAACGCGTCGGTGGACGAGATGCGCTCAGGCATGATGAAGCAGCCGTCGGCGCCGAGCGCGTAGGTCATCAGCGGGAACGGCCGCTTCAGCCGGATGGTGAATCTCTTGTCGTCGAGCGCCTTCATCTCATTGGTTTGCAGCGCAAGCTGCTGGCCGAACGGGTCGCGCTTCGACCAGCGTGCGATCGAGGTGACGCAATCGATGCCACGCACCGGCGCGTTGTCGTGGAACAGCAGCCCGTCGCGCAAAGTAAACGTCCAGGTCAGCTTGTCGTCGGACACCTCGTGCCCGGCGAGCATCTGCGGCTGGCCGACGCCGGCATTGTCGATACCGTAGAGGGTGTCCCAGACCATGTAGCCGTGATTGATCGCGACGGTGGCGGTGGTCCAGATAGGGTCGGGATTGGCCAGGTTGGCCTGCGGCACGAAGCGCAGCGTTTTCGCCGCCGACTGCGCGATCGCCGGCGTGCCCAGGCTGCCGACACCGGCCACCGCGGCGCCTGTCTTGAGAAAGTCCCTGCGCTTCATGCGTCTGCTCCTGGTGCGAATGTCAGTTGGGCGGTGCCCTGGCATGCAACATTTCCGCCAATACGGCCGGGTCCGCAACCGGCAGCGAACAGACATTGTTGCGGCACACGTAGGCGGCGGGTGTGGCGGCTTTGCCGTAGGCGGGATGGCTGGGCGGCAGTGCGTCGGTTGCGTGCGTTTGGAGCACGACGGTTGCCGGGTCGGGTGCGGCGAGGGCGACGGCAAGGAGGTGGGCTGCGGGAGTGAGCACTTCTCCCCCTCCCCTTGAGGGAAGGGGAGAAGCGTAACGCCCCACCACCACCACCGTCGCCCCTTCCTCCAACAAGTCCGCCGCCGCCAGCAGCGTTGGCATTTGCGCCAGATGATCCGCATTCCCCATGAACGACCGCAGCAGCGCCTCGGCGTGCGCACGCCAGGCTGCCTCCCCCGTCAGGTGCCACAACCGAGCGAACACCTCCGCCAGCAGCCCGTTCGCCGCCGGCGTAGCATTGTCATGCGCCGTACGAGGCCGGGCCAGCGGCACATCGGTCGCATCCGACGCACTCGTATAAAACCCGCCCTGCCCGTCAGCGAAGAACCCCAGCGCCGCTTCGGCGAAGCGCACCGCATCGGCCAGATGCCGCGCCGCACCGGTAGCCTCGTACAGCGCCAAAGCGGCCCGAGCCATCGAGGCCTGATCATCCAGCAACCCCGCGGCAGTCACACGGCCAAGTCGCCAAGCATGTTGCGCGCGGCCGTCCGGTACGCCCATGTTGGCCAGGATAAAGTCATACGCGACCACCGCGCGTTCCAGCCACGCCGGCTGGCCGAACACCGTGGCGGCGCGCACCAGCGCGGCAATCGCCAAACCATTCCAGTCGGCCAGCACCTTATCGTCGCGCCCGGGTCTGATGCGCCTCGCGCGCACGGCGAACAGCACATCGCGACACCGGGCGAGAACCGCTTCGTCCGCCGCCGATCCGGCCGCACCGACACGACGCAGGATGGTGTGGCCTTCCCAGTTACCCTCCGGCGTCACGTCATAGGCACGCTTGAAGGCAACCGCGTCGGCGCCCAGCAGCGCGTCGACCTCGGCCTGGGTCCACACATAGAAGCGCCCCTCTTCCCCCTCGCTGTCGGCGTCTTCGGACGCGGCAAACGCAGCGCGCCCATCAACCTCGGCCGCGGTCATGTCGCGGACCATCCAGCCGACGGTCTCGGCGGCGCGCGCGGCATACAGCGGGTCGGGACGTTGCGCCTGCGCGAACGCCAGCAGTTCCAGGATCTGCGCGTTGTCGTACAGCATCTTTTCGAAATGCGGCACCAGCCACACCGCGTCGGTGGCATAGCGCGCATACCCGCCGCCAAGATGGTCGTAGATCCCGCCTTGCGACATCCGCACCAGCAGCAGGTGCAGCGCGTCCTGCCCGGCGGGCACACCAGTGCGAAAAGCGTTCTGCCACAGAAACCGAAAAATCGGCGGATTGGGGAATTTCGGCGCGCCCTTAATGCCGCCCTGATCCGGGTCGGTGATGCGCAACAACGCGACGCCGACCGCGTCCAGATGCGTCGGCGTCGGCAGGTCGCCGGCGTCCACCGAGGACTGCCGCTCCAGCATCTGCCGCAGCGCGCCGGTGTTCTGCGTGACCATGGTGTCGCGGTCCCGCCAGGCAGCGGCAATGCCGTGCAGCACCTGTTGAAACGACGGGCGGCCCCAGCGCGGCGTCGGCGGGAAATACGTGCCGCCCCAGAATGGCGCACCATCGGGCGCGAGGAACATCGTCAGCGGCCAGCCGCCCTGCTCGCCCAGGCCATGCAGGGCGGACATGTACAGGTGGTCGATGTCGGGGCGTTCCTCGCGATCGACCTTGATGTTGACGAACAGGGTGTTCATCAGGGCGGCCGTGTCGGGGTCCTCGAACGACTCATGCGCCATCACGTGGCACCAGTGGCACGCGGCATAGCCGATCGACAGCAGGATCGGCTTGTCCGCGTCGGCCGCCTCTTTCAGAGCGTCCGCACCCCAGGGCCGCCAATGCACCGGGTTCTCGGCGTGCTGCAGCAGATACGGCGAGGTCTGGTGGCGGAGCAGGTTCGCAGCTTCAGCCATGGGCGATGCTCCCTGCGCGGTGACGGCGGCTTCGTATAGCCCATCCCGCCGGCAAGTGGCATCGCACGTCGCGCTTCTTCACTCACCTCTCCCGCAAGCGGGAGAGGTCGAGGCGCGCAGCGAGGAGGGTGAGGGCCTGCCCCGGCGCACCCGACCCGCGACCGCAAGCCCGTTCATCAGGCCAGCAGCGCCCGTGCCAAAAACGGCAAGCTCTCATCCATCCGGTAGTCGACGTCGGTATGACTATCGGGGAACTCGTCATAGCGGTGCGCAACACCGAGTTCATTCAGCCGCCGCACGAACCTGCGCGCGCCGTAGAGCAGGTTGAACTGATCCTTCTCCCCGCAATCAATATAGAGCGCCTTCAGCCGGCCGAGATTGGCCGCCAAAGTCTCGATCACGACCACCGGGTCTTGCCGCAGCCAATTGGCCCAGCGCTCTTCGATAATCTCGCAGGTGTCGAACGTGACCGGCAGCCGCATCCCAAGGAACTGCGTGGGATCGGGATCGTAGCTGGCCGCCATCGCCAGGACGTTGAAGACCTTGAAGGCGCCCTCGGGACGCTTGTTGCCGCCTTCAAGCTTCTGCCACCACCGTTCAATGGAGTTTTCGTTATCCGCGAGGGCACGAAGCACCGCCGGCATGTCAGGCAGATAGCACAACTCGAAGCCCATATCACCGGAATGGCACGCCGCGGCCGACCAGATGTCGGAGTGGCGCAGCGCATGCGTGATCGCGCCATATCCGCCCGAGCTCTTGCCGAACACGCCGCGGCGGCCTGTGCCACCACACCCGAAGCGCTGTTCGATCGCCGGCAACATCTCGGAAAGCAGGAAATCCTCCCAAGCACCCATGGACGCGGAGTTGATGTATTGGTTGCCCCCAAGCCGGGTAAAGCAGTCGGGAAAGGCAACGACAACAGGTGCCATGCGCCCTTCGCCGATCAGCCGGTCGAGGCGTTCCGGCATGTTCTCACGGAAGCCAACCCAATTGGTGTGCGACAGTCCGCTGCTGGTGAAGCCGACGAGATCGACCAGCAGGGGCAACCCTGCTCCGTCATGTCCGGCGGGCACGTACACGTCGACGGCGCGTGCCGCGGGATCGCCCAATAGGTTGCTTTTCAGGGCTTGACTCTCGATCGTGAGGCGGCTGACCGAACCCGCCGGCCCGAAGAATTTGCGCATTCCTGTTACCTTGGTTTTGGATGATCCTACCAGCAGATCGCCCATGGACAAACGCTGTGTGACGCCTGAATTAAGGCCCGCTCTGCGTCGGAGGCAACATCCACGGGGCGCATCCGCAACCGGCGCTCAGCGGCACCTAAAACCGTATGAGCACACGGGGAACCACGCGACATCGACCGCGGCGCTCCAGGGCCAACTTAACCGGGTTGAGCCTACACCGACGCTATGTGCGGCGCGCCCGTCATCCACTTCCCTGGGTCGCGCCGGTTTCGCCGTCGGGGTAAGGGCCATCCGCATGGCGCTTCGCGCGGAGCGATCTCCGCCCCTGCACCTGTTATTCGAGCGGAGGTTAGTTCCAGCAGTTCCGGGACCGCTTCCAGATACAAGTATGTATGGGCAGGGTTTGCATGACCGAGCCATGTCGTGAGCTTGATCATCTCGCGCCCAACGTCTCTGCCCGACCGATACAATTTCAGCATGGTTCGCACCGCAAAGGTGTGGCGCTTATGCCGCATGCGGCATAACGAGCACCGGCCGGCCGTATCCACGCAGCTCCGCTGGTATCGCGATGGCGTCGATGTTGAGCGGCATCTGCCCGAGCTTTCAACCTATCTGGGCCATGCGCACATCACAGGCACTTATTGGTATCTGACCGCGACACCGGAACTGCTGGGTTACGCGCTCCTGCAAGTGGAACGATCGGAGCAGGAGCACCACCCATGAGTTCGACCCGCACGTTTCCCGGTCTCCTGGTGGCCTTCTTCGTTGACCGTCTCATGCGACAACGAAAGGTGAGTCTGCACACCCTCGCGAGCTACCGCGATACCTTTCGTCTGCTGCTGAATTATGCGCAATCTACACTGATCAAGGCGCCATCAGATCTGACGCTGCCGGATCTCGATACCCCCTGCCTCGGCGCGTTCCTCGATCACCTTGAAAGGGAGCGCGACAATACCGCCCGCAGCCGGAATGTTCGCGTTGCCGCGATCCATTCTTTCTTCCGTTACGTGGCATTGCACGCGCCGGAGCACAGCGCTTTGGCGCAACGCGTGCTCGCGATGCTCAGCAATCGCTATGTCCACCGGCCGATCGCCTTCCTTACGTCAGACGAGGTGGCTGCCCTGCTCGCGGTTGCTGATCTCAGTAGCTGGATCGGACGTCGCGACCGGGCCATGCTGCTGCTAGCCGTGCAGACCGGACTGCGCGCCGCAGAGCTGACTGGCCTTCGTTGCGAGGATATCGTGCTAGGCCCGGCGTCATACGTCCGATGTGAGGGCAAAGGCCGCAAGGTCCGCAACACGCCGCTTCGCAAGGATACCATCACGGTACTACGCGATTGGATGAACGAGCGTCAGGGCAAGCCCTCCGATGCCGCCTTTCCAACTTTGGCCGGTATGGCGTTGAGCCATGACCCGCTACAATATTTGCTGAACAAGCACCTCGCCGTCGCGCGGGATGGATGTCCGTCGTTGGCCGGCAAACACGTCACGCCTCATGTGCTCCGGCACTCGCTGGCGATGGATCTGTTGCACCACGGTGTCGGCCGTTCAGTGATCGCGCTTTGGCTCGGCCACGAATCGGTTGAAACCACGGCCATCTATCTGCATGCCGATATGCAGCTCAAGGAACAAGCGCTCGCCAAGACTAATGCGGCCGAGGTCCTAACGCTCCGTTATCGCCCCGATGATCAGCTCATGGCCTTCCTCAGGAGCCTTTGATTATGCCGAACCGTAACCCACAAAACCTATGCGAAATTCTGCATTTACTGCACCCTTCAGATCAGCACTCGGAATAACCTGGCACGCGGAATTATGGCGAAGATCGTGGATACGCGAACTGCGGCCGTGCCGAAGTTACAGCTGCGGCTCTCGCAGCCCGATCTGCTGGCATACATGCGCGAAGTTGTAGCGCGCACCGCAATCGCCAAATCGGTGCCCCTCACAGGTCACAAAGAAGGCTTCCGGCTTACGCCCGAGCAGCCGGTCCCGCTCGCGACCGTAGCTTTCCAGCCGGTGCACGACGCTCGGATCCAGCGGCAGCAACCTCTCCTTGCCAGGCTTGCCCTGCCGGACATGAAGTACGCCGGATTCGACATTGAGATCGGCAGGGTTCCGACCGAGAGCTTCGCTGATCCGAAGTCCGGTCACGGCGATCAGCCCGAACAGCGTCGAGCAGGTCAGACCACGAATGCCGTAGACCGATGTCAGCGTGCGGGCATGCTCGATGATCGCAACGATCTCGGATTCGCTGTAAATATATGGATATACACGTTGAACGCGACCGGGCACCATTCCCCGGGGTGGGGCTTCGTGCTTGGGGTCCATGCCGTCAAACCATTCGGCAAATTGGCGGGCTACCCTGAAGCGCGTTGCCCGGGTTCCAGGACTGGCGGAGGGCAAGCTCTCGAGCCAGCGTATGATCAGGTTGGTGTTGACGCACTGCGCACCACCATCGCGGCCTGCGAAGACGGCGAAGCGACGTAGTATCCGTTCATCGGTCCTCAGATCGGCGCCAAGTTGTCTTCTGACAGTCAGGTAACGGTCAAGTTCGGTAAGGAAGTTCATCGTGCCACCTCCGCGACAGGCCAGGGCTGGGCGATGGAACGCAGGCCATCCGTGTCAAGCTTCGCGTAGATCATCGTCGTCGCCCGCGACCGATGCCGTAGCAGATCGCCGATTTCTTCCAGCGAGGCGCCGGCGCGAACCATGTTCGTCGCCAGGCTGCGGCGCAGAACATGCGACCCCACGTACGGTGTTGGTGGTTTCACGCCCGTCGCCGTGAACGCTTCCTTCAATATGTCGTTGTCTTGATCTGGCTCTTCGGCGTCGTCGGCAACCGACGTCCCAACTCGACAGCAAGGTCCGGCGTCAACGCCGACGGCGCAATGTCCTCGGCTTCGAGCAAGCGACCGAAGCGACGAAGCAGGTAGCGATAATTCTTCAGGGTCTCGGGTTTATAGTTCCTGGATGACAGGCTTTCCTCGAACGATGCAAAGTAGGGATCGAGGCAGGTAGTCTGGTCGGATTTTTCCATTTCATGTGCTCCATGTTGTTGGAGCGACAATCTTCACGCCTAATGCTCATCATTTGACCAGTCTACAGCAGCAATCGGCCCCAATTCAGCTGTTCCGAGCTGGCCGCGCCAAACCCATAAGCGGTCATTCGCAGATTTAAGGTGATGGCAGCCACGCCCCTTGGTCGCCGATCGTCCGGAGCGCGCCGCTTCCCCAGGCCCTCCCATTTCGACAAGCCTAATTCGAGCCGACGGGAAGTCGCAGCATTTTAGCGGGATGCGACGAAGCGTTCCAGTTTGCCCAGAGTTTGCAGTCCCAGTTCCACGGCACCGAAGCCCTTCGCCTCCTGGAACTCGGCAGCCGTGCTGAATACCATGCCCAGCGTAACCTTCGTCGCCCCATCCTGATCCTCGAACGAGGCCCAGGCGTCGGCATGTTTCGGCCCGTTCTCGCCCCATAGCAGCGAGTAGCCGATCCTCTCCTCGGGCCGGACCTCGATATAGAGATGGTGGTTCGGGAAGACCGTGCCGTCGGGCGCGATCATGTCGAACACCCATTCCCCGCCCGCACGCAGATCGATTCTTTTCGTGCGACAGGAAAAGCCATCCGGCCCCCACCATTGCGGCAGCGTGTCAGGGTTCACCCACGCGCCCCACACGATCGATCGCGGAGCGTGGATTACCCGCTGCAGCACCATGGTCCGTTCAGCAGCGCCCGCGAGATTGTCCAGACCCGCGCCGAAGCCTTCCCGGTAGCCTGCCTCCATGTCCGCCGCCAGCGAGGAAAGCTGCACCGTCACGATCAACCGGCTGCGCTCGTCGGTGTCCGAAATATCTGCCGTCACCAGTGCCACCGATTGAGTCACGCCTTCGGACGAGATCACCTCGTAGTTCACGCTGCGCATCACCGGCTGCAGCACGAGCCAGCCATTCTCGCAGCGGATGTCTGGCTGGCCATCGACCTTGCAGAGCGAGATCTCGCGACCACCCACCCTGGTGTCGGCTTCCACGAACTCCACGGTGACCGAGGGCGTGGGCGTGGCCCAGACTGCCCGCGCTGCCGGGTCCGTCCACGCCTCCCACAGCACCGACGCCGGCGCAGCCACGTCCCGCTCGAAGGTCAGCGTCGCAAAGCGCCCCTTCCCATCATCAGGCACCCCACGGACCGTGCGGTCTGTAGCAACGTTCTGTGTCATTCTTTGTTTTCCTTCATCACATTCATCACAAATGCATCCAACCGGTCGAGCCGGGCCTCCCAAATGGCCCGCTGTTCGTCGAGCCATGTCCGCACCGGGTCCAGCGCCTCGGGCACGATGGCGCAGGTGCGTATCCGTCCGTCCTTTGACGTGGTGATTAACCCCGTCTCCTCCAGCACGGAGAGGTGGCGCATCACCGTGGGCAGTCGCAGTCCCGTGGGGCCAGCCAGATCTGTCACCCGCGCCGGTGTTTCGGCGAGCCGGGTCAGGATCGACCGGCGGGTCGGATCAGCGAGCGCGTGGAAGAGCAGCGAGAGATCAGGATCATGCTTAGCCATGTCGCTAACTATCGCCCAATTTGCCGGTGGTGCAAGCGAAAACTTCGTCAAGTCGCTAAGTTTTTTCCGCCCAAACGCGCCGAGTTCTTGGAGCAGGCGGCTTCCGTTGCCGAGTCCGCCGAGAAGTTGCTCGCAGCGATGCGAGCGCACGCCGATGCCTGCAATCGAAGACAAATTCCTCAAGCCGCCAGTCCGCTTCCCACCAAAACCTCGTCGTTTCCCGATGGCTCGATTATTCCGAATTGCCGCATGACCCGGAACAGGTTTGCTCGCCGCAAAGCTCGGCCATGCGGCGTAATCCGACTTACGGCATAATGTTTGCAAACGTGCGAAGGGAAAGCTTGATGTCTGACTAAAGTGACGACCGCGTCGCGCCCATCGCGGTCGGCCCCGGAGGCCCAGGCCGTTCTCGAAAGCGGTTGTATTAACGGTCACTGCAACGAGTGTTACCGGCGCTCAGTTATGCGTCCCGGCGTGGCCGCCAAACGAGATCATAACGTATCATTCTGCACCCTACGCCGCGACGCGCGCGGTTGAGGTGGGCAACGGGTACCACGTCGTACATCCAACGTGCAGTTCGAGTTCGCTCGGTCCGTTGATGCCATCAAACAACGCGCTTTGGAGAGGCCCATCACCATTTGTCCATCGAAAGCCATTGTCCAGCTCGAACGCATGGAACCCTGGACCGAGCGACGGATCGGCCCCTTCGATCAGGCGCAACCGAGCGCCTTGCCAAACCATGATCCGGCGCAGCGCGACGCCGAGGCGGCGAGGATCACGTGCCAACCCAAGTTCCGATGGCACGCCTGACCGCGAGACAACCCTTACGTCTTCGGGGCCCCGCGGCAGTGGAAACAGATGCACGCCGCCGCATCACCGCCGGCCGTCCACGCGCCCGCCGCCTACCAGCAGGTGCAGGTCGGGGTCATCCGTCATGGCAACCGGCGTGGCCGGTCCCGCGCGATCCAACAGGCGCCGCCAGACGGCGTCGACACCCGGGCCGCCAGTCAGCACAGGCGCGCATGGCGGCTTCGGCGGCAGGTGCCACCGACTGTTGGCGGTGTCGAACAACTCGCGGTTGCCGTCGCGATAGGTCTCGGCCGCTGCGCCGTCGGCCAGCAGCAGGTCGTGGTGGGCGAGTTCGATGTGGTAGAATTCGACCTCGCGAGCGCGGTCGTCCCACCGGATGGAACGATGGTTGACCAGGAACTCCGCCGGGATCAACACGCTGTCGACGAACAGTGAATGACCCTTGGTGATCCGCAGGTCACGATGCGGCACGCCCGGTACCAGCGCGCCCTGCCGCACCAGCACCGGCGTCGCGTCCGTCCGCCGCCCGGGCGTCACCAGCTTCCGGCCCTGACCGATCCAGACGATTGGCTCCAGTGCGCCCGTCAGGGTCACGACACGATCGCCAACGGCCAGCGCCTCGACCGGCACCTCGCCGCGTTCGGTCAGAATGCGCGACCCCGTCAGAAAGCAGGGGATGTTGTCCGTGATCAGCGTGAATTCGCTGGCCTGGGCGAAGGTCGGATCGATGGTGATGGTCGGATCGACGGTCGCCTGTGCGGCGCCGGTGCTGCCCGATTCAGGGCTCGGCCCATCGGCCTCCGCCTCGTACGGTACGGAAAAGACCCTGTCGCTGGACAGCGCGATATTGTCGGAGATCGTTTGCGACGTCGGGAACCCGCTCGGTCCCGTCCCAAACGTTGCCGATACGATGCAGGTTCCAACAACGGCGCCCGGCGGGCTGAAGATGGCGGTCCCGCCAAAAAACCCGGCACTCGCGGATGTCGTTTCTGCATCAAAAAAATGCTCGGGACTGTGGAGGACAGTGGACCAAGGATCTCGAAGAAGATCTGAATCGCCGCGGTCCCGAAAGAGTTCGGCGGGCCTGATCCGGTAACGGAGACCGACGCTGTCACCGACGGATCAAGCCCGCCCGTTGCGGTCGCGGAACTCGTCTCGAACCCAACTGTCCGGATGCCGAGTCGGTGATCGACCCGAAGCCGGTCGCCAGCCGCGAGGGATCTTCCTCAGAGACGCCCTCGACCGGCAGGACCGGCGGGGTGGTGGTGACGGCGACGTCGGCCGGCCTGACCGGGATGCCGGCGCTATCGGTCGCGCTGATCGCGATGGTGTCCGATCCGGGCGTGTCGCTTCGGTCGAACAACGTCGCCAGCGCGGCGTTCGCGTCGGTGCGAGCCAGTGATGGTCAGGGCCGTGGTCGCGTCGCCCGCCAGATTATCGCCGGTCGCCGACAGCAGGCCGTGAGCGTCCGATAAGGTGACGGTATACGTCTCATTCGCGACGTTGGCAGTGTCTGCAAGGCTGACGCCCGGGATGGCCGCCGCTTGATCAAAGGTCAGCGTCAGGGTGGGCGGCGCGTCGATTACAGGGCCGAGCGCGGACACTGCGATGTCGACGGGTCCAGCGCTATCGCCGAGACTGTCGGTGGCGTTGACGACGATGGTGGTGGACCCGACCGCGCTCTCGGTATCGGACAGCGTGGCAAGCGCCGAGTCCACCTGCGCCATCAAGCCGGTGACGGTCAGGCCGGCAGTGCCCGAGCCCGACACGACTGGCCCGGTCGCTGTCAGGACGCCCGTTGTGTCGGTAAGCACGGCAGTGAAGGTTTCGCCGGCGATGCTGCCTGGTTCGGACAGGCTGACACCGGCGATAGCGGTGGCCACACCTGCGGTCACTGTCGACGTGGAGGGCGCGAGGATACTCAGGGTCGGGGCCGCCACTGTCACAGTGACGGCGAATATGGGCGGGTTGCCGCCAAGACTGTCGGTCGCGACGATGTCGAGTGTGTCGGTCCCGGCAGCGCTCTCACTAACGGACAGCGTGGCCAGAGCCGCGTTCACCTCCGCCAGTGATCCGTTCACCCTCAGGTCGCCGGTGCAGGAGCCCGACACGTCAGAGCCACTCGCGGTTACAAGGCCGCTGCCAGGACCAATGGCATTCGCGATGACGCGGGCCGAGAAAGTTTCGCCCGTGATGCTGCCCGGTTCGGACAGGCTGGCGCCGGCGATCGGGGTGGCCTGATCACGTGTGACGGTCAACATGGTGGGCGCGATGATGCTCAGGGTCTGCGCCGTCACCACCACATTGACGGCGGATATGGGCGGGTTATCGCCAAGACTGTCGGTTGCGACGATGTCGAGTGTGTCGGTCCCGGCCGCGCTCTCACTGACGGACAGCGTGGCCAGAGCCGCGTTCACGTCCGCCAGCGATCCGGTCACCGTCAATTCGCCGGTGCCAGAACCCGACACGTCAGAGCCACTCGCGGTCACAAGGCCGCTGCCGGGACCAATGGCATGCGCGATGACGCGGGCCGTGAAAGTTTCCCCCGCGATGCTGCCCGGTTCGGACAGGCTGACGCCGGGGATCGGGGTTGCCACGCCGGTTGTCGCCGTCACCGTGGGCGGTGCCGCGATGCTGAGGACCAGGGGGTTCGATGTGACATCGATCAAGCTCGGCCCGGCGGTATTGCCCAGGTTGTCGTCGGCCGTGATCGTTATGCTGTCGCTTCCCGGGTTCTCGGTATCAGTCAGCGCGGCCAGGTCAGTGTTCACCTGGTCCAACGAACCGGAGATAATCAGGGAGTCGGTGCCCGAGCCGGTGACCCCGGCTACGCCGGCGCCCGTCACGCTCAGCAGGCCGGCGCCGCCGTCGCTGACCGTGGCGGTGAAGGTTTCGCCCGCGACGTTGCCCGGTTCGGACAGGCTGATGGCAGGGATCGGGGTTGACACGCCAGTTGTCACCGTCGCCGCGGCCGATGCCGTTATGCTTAGGATCAGGGCTGCCATGGCGTCGCTCCCTGTCCGGACGGATCGTTTTCTCCGACGCGGCTATCGCTAAGGTCCCCGGCCTGCTGCTACTTATCGCACCCCCCAAAGACTGCATGCTGATTGCGACCAGGCCGCTCGCCGGCACCTGCCCGATTGGCGGGCGTAAGGACTATCGCGACCAGTTTCATCTCCATCCCGATCCTGGTCAGAGCGGATTGCGCTTGGTATTCCGACGGCCGAGAATCGCGACGAGTGCCCGCCGCGCGCACCGCAGTCACGGATGATGAACAGTTCCGGCGTCGTTTTCTCGAACTGATCATGACAACGCAGCCGCACAGCCGCCTCATCAGAATTGATGAGGCGGTTCAGTCCTGCTGGGTAACGTTTTGTTGACCTTGGACGCCTGTCCGGCGTCAGGTCTTGCCGCTCTGCCGAGGCGACCAGATGCCGTTGAACAGCGCGACCACGTCGGTCTGGCGGCCGCAGCTGGTTTTGGTCGGCACTGCCCGCACACGGGTCCGAATTGTGTTGCGCGAGACTCCGCCGGCCGAAGCGATATCTTCAACTGTCTCGCCGGAGGCGAGGTCGCGGGCGATGCGCGCTTCGGCCGGGGTCAGGTCGAACAGCGACTGCACGAGTTCGACCGGCGGCGCCTGCGGCGCGGTCACGGGCGTCAGCACGAGCGCGGCGGCGCAGCGGGAGAAGATGTCCCGCGCCGAAAGTCGTATCGGGATAACGTGCACGACAAGGGTTTCTTCAGCGTCGGCGTGGCGGGCGGGAAAGGAATGGGTGCCTGCGGCGGCTGCTGCGATGCTTGACGCGACGGCGGCGCGCAGCAGCTTGTCGGCCCGTCGATCCTTTAACGCAACGCGGTCTTGCGCCAGCCACACGATGTGCCCTGCCATCTGTTCGATAAGATGGTTGGCGGCGAGCACGTGCCCATGCTCGTTCATAACAAGCGATGGCAGGCCGATCGCGGCCAAGGTCTCGCTGGCGGCGCGCGCGCGTTCCAGTTGCAACCGCGCAAAGAGTAACGCGCTGCGTGCAAGATGCGGGCGCAGCTCATCCAGCCGTTGGATCACGGAGGCGTCCACCGCTCCGAGGCGATATTTGCGTTCCAGACTGATGGAGAAGTGGTCACCGGTCGGCAGAGGAACCGCCGTCCCCGCAGCCCAGCCGAGGCCGCGCGGATAAAGCAGGTTCTTGTAAAACGGATCGGACTACATCTCCTCCGCGGTGTAGATGTCGCTATCCGACAAGAAGCCGGAATGATTCGTCGCGAGAAACCGGCGAAACCTCTCGGAGCCGGCGACCCATCCCCTCTCAACCATAGGCTGCAGAGCTTCGGTGCCAATGTCTGTTGCCGACGCCCAGTCGTGTATCGCACCATCGGAAATGAACAGGAAGCCCGCGCGTGCTTCTGCAATGTGGGCGAGTTCGCCCAGCACGCCCCGCCATAGCTCCGGCACGAACGAACATTCGTAGATTCGGTCGACGATTTGCGGATCCATCAATGTCGGATTGCACGGATATCGCCCGCTTGCGTCAAGTCCATTTTAACAGCGTTGGCGCACCGCCGGTAGAATCCGATTTTACCGCAGGGACGACTGGGAGGCATCATCCGCCGTCGGACGGCCGGCGTTGGGTCGTTATTTGCCGCGACAACTTCCAAGGCGACGAACCTCTGCTTACCGCCACAGGGCCTCCCAAATCATCGATTCCGCTCCCGGCCAGCTCCTGTCGGTCCAACTCGAGCGCTGGCTAGTCGCTCCTGGAGTCTAAGGCGACCTCCACCGATCGCATCCCCGCTCGTCGTGTTGGTTGCCGACCTGCCTGCCAACCTCTCCCCAGCCACTCCGCGACGCCGGTCAGCGCCCCACCCCATCCGCCGGTGGCACAATCCGACGGCGACGAACCGCCAGCACCGTGACGGCACGGCCGTCCGCGCGCACAATCTCCCCCCGGCCGCGTCGCCGTCGGCTTCGGCGACTGCCGCGGCCGGGTGACAACGCACAGCAAAGCAAGAGGCGCCCATGTGCGACACCATCGTTGCCCTACCCGACGCGACCGCCAGCCGCACCGCCCTGTTCGGCAAGAACAGCGACCGCGAGCGCAACGAAGCGCAGTCCCTTGAGTTCACCCCGGGCGCTGACCACAAGCCCGGCGCCGAGCTCGCCTGCACCTACATCACCATTCCCCAGGCCCGGCGCACGCACGCGGCGCTGCTGTGCCGGCCGTTCTGGATGTGGGGTGCCGAGATGGGCGCCAACGAGCACGGCGTCGTCATCGGCAACGAGGCGGTGCACGCCCGCACCCCACCCCAGGAACAACCGGCACTGACCGGCATGGATCTGCTGCGCCTGGCGCTGGAGCGCACGGCGACCGCGGCTGAAGCCGTCGAGGTCATCACCACCCTGCTCGAGCAGCACGGCCAGGGCGGCAGTTGCGGCCACCTGGCGCCGCGGTTCTACCACAACAGCTTCATCGTTGCCGATCCGCACGAGGCATACGTGGTGGAAACCATGCGCCGGCACTGGCTGGTGCAGCGCGCGAAGGGGGTGCGCTCGATCTCCAACGCCTACAGCATCGGCCGCGACGCCGATCGCGTCAGCGCCGGGCTGGACGCCCACATTCGCGACGCCGGATGGCGCAACGACACCGCGCCGAACCACGCCCCCGGCCACGCAACAATAGACTACGCAACAATAATCGCCGACGCGCAGCGCGACACAATCAGCCACGGCCGCGCGCGCTGCGTCCGCTCCTCCACGTTGTTGCAACGTCGCCGCGGGCGCCTGACGGCCGTGGACATGATGGCGATCCTGCGCGATCACGGCGCCATGGCCGAAACGGATCCGGACTGGCATCCGCAGCACACCACCTCACGCACCATCTGCATGCACGCCGCGGATGGCGAGCGCGGCGGGCAGACCGTCAACTCCCTGGTTTCCGAACTGCACGCCGAGCGCGCGGTGCACTGGGTCACCGGGACGGCGGCGCCGTGCATCTCGATCTTCAAGCCGGTGTTCGCCGATGCGCCGCCGCCGGCGCATGGACCGCGGCCGACCGACCATTTCGATGATCGCACGTTATGGTGGCGGCACGAACGGCTGCATCGAGCCATGCTGGGCGATTTCCCAATCCATCTCGCCGCCATCCGAGACGAACGCGACGCGCTGGAGGCAGATTTTTACACGCGCGTTGCGGATGTCCTGGCGGGCGGCAATGCCGCCGACCGGGCGGAAGTTGTTGCCGCGTGCTGGGCGGAATCGATCGCGGTCGAGGATCGCTGGATGGCGGAGATCGACGCCGCATCACCACCAGGCGACGCAGCCTATCGCGCAAGCTGGCTGGAAATGAACCGCCTCGCCGGCGTAGCGGCGTAGCCCGATGCGCTTCAAGCTGAAGTTCTGGCAGGCGCCGCGCATCGGCGTGATCGAGTTGCACGGGCTGCTGGCGGGACGCCCGGGCACGCTGAACATTGCCAGCCACGGCGAATTGATCGACCGGGCGTTTCGCGAGGCGCGCGGGGCGCCGGTGATCCTGGACATCGACAGCCCCGGCGGATCACCGGTGCAGTCCGACCTGATCGCCGCGCGCATCCGCCGCCGGGCCGATGAGGCAAAAGTCAAGGTGCACGCGGTCATCCAGGAAGTCGGTGCCTCGGGGGGCTACTGGCTGGCCTGCGCCGCGGACGTGATCCACGCCAATCCGATGAGCATCGTCGGCTCGATCGGCGTGCGCGGCGGCGGCTTCGGCCTGACTGACCTGATCGCGCGCGTGGGCGTGGAGCGGCGGATGTACACCGCCGGCGCGAACAAGGCGCGGCTCGATCCGTTCAGTCCCGAGCGCCCGGAGGACGCGGTGTTCATCCAGGCCCTGCTGGACGATCTGCATCTGAACTTCAAGGAGTGGGTACGGACGCGGCGCGCGGGCAAGTTGCCGGCGGACGAGAACTCGGTGTTCGACGGCAGCTTCATGCTCGGCGAGCACGCGTTGGAGCATGGGCTGATCGACGGGTTCGCCGATTTGGATGGACTGGTGCGTGAGTTGGGCGGCAAGCGCGCGAAACCGCACGTGTTTCGCCCACGCAAGCGCGGGTTGTTGAGCCGGCTGCCAGGGCTTGCGGTAGACGCGGTTTTGGATGCGGCGGAGGAACGACGCGCGAGGATTGATTTGCTGGGGTAACGCCGAGGGTGAGGCGCTTTTCTCCCCCTCCCTTTGAGGGCTTGGGCGGCTTCGCGTCCCAAGCCCTCAAGGGGAGGGGGAGTAAAACACCTCACCCCCGGCCGATAAACGGCATCTTCGTCGCCATGATCGTAACGAACTGCACATTCGACTCCAGCGGCAAATTCGCCATGAACGCCACCTGCGCCCCAACATGGTTCACATCCATCCGCGCCTCCACCGCCATCTGCCCATAAGGCTGCATCTGCCCGTTGGTAGACCGCGCGGTCATCGGCGTCGCCGCGTTCCCGATATCGATCTGGCCGCTGCAGATGTCATACTGCCGCCCATCCAGTGCGATCGACCTCGTCAGTCCGGTTACCGCATGCTTGGTCGTCGTATAAGCCGCCGACCCCGGCCGCGGCACATGTGCGGAAATCGACCCGTTATTGATGATCCGTCCGCCCTGCGGCGTCTGATCACGCATCATGCGAAACGCGGCGTTGGCACACAGGAACATGGCGTTCAGGTTCACCGCAACGACCTTGGTCCACATCTCCCAGGTAAAATCGCCAAAGTTCGTGCTGGGCACGTTGCCGCCGGCGTTGTTGAACAGCATGTCCACACGGCCGAATTTCTCCTTGACTGTGGCGAATAGCGCGGCGACCTGGGCGGGTTCCGTCACATCGGTTGGCACCGCCAGCGCGTGCCCGCCGGCTGCCATGCCGGCGGTTTCTTCCAGCGCGTCCTTGCGGCGGCCGGCGAGGGCCACGGACCAGCCGTCCTTCAACAGCGCGAGGGCCGACGCCCTGCCTATGCCACTGCCTGCTCCGGTGATGACGGCGACGCGATCGGCCATGGATCGAACTCCCCCCAGGGTTGGTGTTGCTGAGCCAGTGTGGACCTTGGTTGCGACGCGGCCAAGATGGTGCGAGTCTTCTGCGTGGAGGACAGGCGCATGATCGGCATCGCGGTCATCGGCCTCGGCAATGCGCTGGAGCCGCACGCGAAGAGTTTGCTGGACCTGAAGGACCGCGTGCGTGTGGTTTGGGCCGCCGCGCGGTCCGAGGCACGCACGCGTGAGGCAGCGGCGCGCTTCGGCTTTCCGGTGACCTCGGATATCGCGCGGGCGATCGCCGATCCCGCGGTTGCCGCCGTGCTGGTGCTGGCGCCGCCGAACGTGCACCTGCCGCTTGCCGAGGCGGCATTCGCCGCCGGCAAGCACGTGCTGTGCGAGAAGCCGCTGGAAATCACCGTGGCGCGCGGCGAACAGTTGATCGCGGCGGGACGGCGGGCTGGGCGACGCCTTGGCATCATGCTGCAGATGCGGTTCCGGCCGGGCAGTCGGCGGCTGAAGCAAATCCTTGACGCGGGTGAGCTGGGAACCATCCAGGCGGCATCGATGTCGGTGCCCTGGTGGCGGCCGCAGGCGTACTACGATTCGCCCGGCCGCGGCGTGCGCGAACGTGACGGCGGCGGGTTGCTGATCACCCAGGCGATCCACACGCTCGATCTGTTTCGCTGGT
>DASRQX010000466.1:0-11656 GCA_035696165.1 Acetobacteraceae bacterium
CCATCCACGACTTTGCTTGCGGCGTAAAGGCAAGGCGTGGATGGCCGGCCTTCGCCGGCCATGACGGGTGGCGTAAGCCCCCCCATGGATCTGTTCGTCTTCCTGGCGCTGCTGCAAGACGGCATCACCACCGGTGCGATCTACCTGCTGCTGGCGATCGGGCTGCTGATAGTGTTTTCCGTCACGCGGGTGATTTTCGTTCCGCAAGGCGACCTGCTGGCGTTCGGCGCGTTGACGGCCGCCGCACTGCAATCCGCCCAGGTGCCCGGCACGGTCTGGCTGCTCGACGGCGTCTCGGCGGTGGCGCTCGTTACGTCACTGTTCGGCGGCTGGCGCGCGGCGACGCGGGGCATGCTGACCTGGGGCGTCTATCCACTTGTAGTGACGGCCGCCGCGCTGTCGCTCGCGCCGCGACAAATACCCGCGATCTCGATCCTGCTGGCACTGGCAATCGTTACGCCCATGGGCCCGCTGATCTGGCGCTTTGCGTTCCGCCCGGTGGCCGACGCACCGGTGCTCGCGCTGCTCATCATGGCGATGGCGCTGCATTTCGTGCTGATCGGCCTTGGCTTCGTGTTCTTCGGGCCGGAGGAAGCCAGCGCGCCGACGCTGACCGATGCCAGCTTCGACATTGGCGTGCTGAACGTGTCCGGCCAATCGCTGGCGGTGCTGGTTTGCTGCGCCGCGCTGGTGCTGGGGCTGCGCTGGTTCTTCGGTGCCACCATGTACGGCAAGGTGCTGCGCGCCGCGGCCTCCGACCGGCTGGGCGCGCGGCTTGTCGGCATCGATGCCGCGGCAACCGGCGCGCTGGCCTTCGGACTCGCGTCGTTCATCGCGGCGCTGGCCGGCGTGCTGATCGGCGCCGTGACGCCGCTGTCCTATGATTCCGGCTTCGATATCGGTCTCAAAGGCTTCGTTGCGGCGATCATGGGCGGATTGATATCGTACCCCATCGCCGCCGCCGGCGCGCTGCTGGTGGGCGTGCTGGAATCGCTCGGCAGCTTCTGGGCCAGCGCCTATCGCGAGGTGATCGTGTTCACCCTGCTGATCCCCGTCCTGGTCTGGCTCTCGTTGCGCAGCGGATCAGCCGAGGACCGCGCGTGACGGCCACGCCCGCCCGCAACGCCCACCGCGCGCGCCCGCAAACCGGCAGAAGCTGGCTCGGCATCAGCGCAACGATCGCGGCCGCGGCGCTCGTGCCGGCGATACTGCCCGCGTTCTACGTCACGCTGTTCGGCTATGTCGGTCTAGCAACGTTAGTCGCGCTCGGCCTGGTGCTGCTCACCGGGGTCAGCGGGCAGACCTCGTTCGGGCAGGCAAGCTTCGTCGGCCTCGCCGCCTACGCCACCACGCTGCTCACCAAACTGGCGGGTGCGCCGCCCATCGTGGGTCTGGTCGTCGGCCTTGGTCTTACCGGCACGACGGCGTGGCTGCTCGGGCTGATCACCGCGCGGCTGTCCGGCCACTTCCTGGCGCTTGTTTCGGTGGCGTGGGGCATCAGCTTCTTCTCGCTGTTCGGCACGCTGCCGCTACTGCACGGCTTCAACGGCATCGGCGACATCCCCCCTCTGCGCCTTGGCCCGCTGTCCGCCGAAAGCCTGCGGGTCAACCTCGGCGTGATCTGGGCAGTCGTTGCGATCACGCTAGCGATGTCCGCCAATCTGCTCGACAGCCGCACCGGACGGGCGATCCGCACCTTGAACGGCGCACGCCTGATGGGCGAAAGCGTCGGGATCGACACCGCAAGCCTGAGCCGTACGGTTTTCGTCGTCGCCGCGCTGTACGCCGGCATCGCGGGATTCCTGTTCGCGCATTTCCAACGCTTCATCAGCCCAACGCCCTTCGGCCTGGGTGTCAGCATCGATTACCTGTTCATGGTCATCATCGGCGGCGCCGAGTCACTGTGGGGCGCACCCCTAGGCGCCGCGCTGGTGGTGGTGCTGCGCGACCAGTTCAACGACTGGATCCCCCGCATCACCGGACGCGCCGGCGACTTCGAACTGCTGGTGTTCGCCATCGTCGTGATCCTGCTGCTGCAACGTGCGCCACAAGGACTGCTGCCGTTGGCCGCACGCATGATGCGGCGCCCACCAGGCAAGGTCCCTTCGACCGATGTGCCGGCTGAAGTGTTGCTGGCGCTAGCACCGGCCGCGACGGCCGTTCCCGGATTGGAACTTCTCTCACTGCAGGCGATCTCGCGGCAGTTTGGCGGCTTGGCGGCGAACCAGGACGTCAGTTTCGCCGTACATGCGGGTGAGATCGTCGGCCTGATCGGCCCGAACGGCGCCGGCAAAACGACGCTGTTCAACGTGATCAGCGGCGTGATCCCGCCCAGCTCCGGGCGCGTCCGGCTTTTCGGTGTGGAGGCCACGCACCTGCCGCCGCGGCGCGTCGCCGCGCTGGGCCTCGCGCGCACATTCCAACACGTCAAACTACTGCCGAACCGAAGCGTCCTGGAGAACATCGCGCTCGGTGCGCACCTGTCGGGCCGCGCCGGCGTGCTGCGCGCGATGTTGCGGCTGGACCGCGTGGAGGAGACACGACTGCTGGCCGACGCGCGCGCGCAAGCCCAACGGGTCGGCCTGGACGGGGTGCTGGCCATGCCGGCCGGCGATCTGCCGCTAGGTCAGCAGCGCGTGGTGGAGATCGCCCGCGCGCTGTGCCTGCGCCCGCGCCTGCTGCTGCTGGACGAACCGTGCGCCGGGTTGCGTCTGGCGGAAAAGCAGCGTCTGGCCACCTTGCTCGGCCAGTTGCGCGCTGAAGGCATGGGGGTGCTGCTGGTCGAGCACGACATGGACTTCGTCATGCAGCTCGCCGACCGCATCGTGGTGATGGATTTCGGCCAGAAGATCGCCGAGGGCTCGCCCGAGCAGACGCAGTCCGATCCGGCGGTGCTGGAAGCCTATCTCGGCGGCCTGGCATGACCGTTCCGTTGCTGGAACTCGACAATCTACGTGCCGGCTACGGCCATGTGGAGGTGCTGCATGGGGTCAGCCTGTCGGTGCCGGAAGGCAGCATGGTCGCCATCGTCGGGCCGAACGGCGCGGGCAAGACCACGCTGATGGGCGCCGTAATGGGCCTGCTGCCCCGCCGCGGCGGCGCGGTGCGTTATCTGGGCGCACCCGCCGGCGCGACCGAGGCGCTGGTGATGGCGGGCGCGGTGCTGGTGCCGGAGCGCCGGGCGCTGTTCGCCGACATGAGCGTCGAGGACAACCTGCAGCTCGGCTTCTATCCGCGCCGACGCGCCGGTGAGCGCGACGCGCGTCCGGCGATGGGCGAAGTGTTCGCGATCTTCCCGCATTTGCAATCGCGGCGCCGCCAGCTCGCCGGCACTCTCTCGGGCGGCGAGCGGCAGATGCTGGCGCTCGGGCGGGCCCTGATGGGTGGGCCTCGGCTGCTGCTGCTGGACGAACCAAGCCTCGGGCTGGCGCCGCTGATCGTACGCGAGATCTTCCGGGTGCTGGCCGACCTGCGCCGGCGTGGCCTGTCGATCCTGCTGGTGGAGCAGAACGTCCGCGCCGCGCTGCAGGTCTCCAACTACGGATACGTGCTGGAAATGGGTGAGGTCGCCGTCGAAGGGCCAAGCGAGGCACTGGCGCGCGATCCGCGCATTCTGGAGACTTATCTGGGCCAAAGGCGTCGCCATGCCTGCGAATGATGCCGGGCTCAGATCAGACCGCGAGGCAGCCGTAGCTAACGGAGCACGCCTGCCACTGAAAGTCTGGCTGCGCCTGCTGACCTGCGTCAGCATGATAGAGGGCATGGTCCGCGTGCGGCTGCATACGCAGTTCGCCACCACGCTGCCGCGGTTCGACGTGCTGGCTGCGCTGGATGCCGCGGGAACCGACTTGACGATGGGTGAGCTGTCGACGCGGCTGATGGTGACCAGCGGCAACGTCACCGGGCTGATCAACGCGATGGAGAAGGATGGGCTGGTGGTCCGCCGCCGCCATCCGGGCGACCGGCGCAGCACCCTGATCTGCATGACGCAGGCGGGCCGCGCGCTGTTTGCCCGCATGGCGCCGGCGCATGCGCGCTGGATCGAGCGGGCGATGGCGGGGCTGGATCGCAAGGAGGTGGGGTTGCTGTGGCAGGTGCTGGGCGACCTTAAGGCCTCGGCGCGCAGGTCCACGCAGGAAGCCTACCCGGGGGATGTGGGGCCGCCATCCGCGGCTGTGGTGTCCCGGCCCGCATCGTTCGACCCCGGGAAAGACGTCGTGGAGTAACCCAGGCGCGCGCCAGGGGCACTGAATTTTCACTGGCAATGTGGCCGCCGACTCCCTATGTGTCCGGCACGGCGCTTTTCGGCCTGGGCTTTGGTGCCTTCTTTTGCGACACTGTCGCATCCGGTGCTCCCAAAAATGAAAAGTATTCCGGCCTACACGGTGTGGGCCGCCGGGTTGCATGGTGAGTTACGATGTCGCAAGGCACGGTAAAATGGTTCAACGCCCAAAAGGGCTTCGGCTTCATCCAGCCGGATGACGGCTCAAAGGACGTGTTCGTCCACATTTCGGCGGTGGAACGCGCCGGTCTCGGTTCGCTGAACGAGGGCCAGAAGTTGAGTTTCGACCTGGAGCGCGGCCAGCAGGGCAAGACCTCAGCCACGAATCTGAAGGCTGTCTGAGTTTCGCTGCCGATGCTGCCGACGGCAGCATCGGCCGAGACCGAGGACGCCCAGACTGAAGACGCGATGAGCTCCCACAAGTTCGCGATCGGCCAGACGGTCGATTTCCTGCCGGGTCCGGGCGATGCCAACGTTCCGCGCGGGAAATACCGCATCCAGCGGTTGCAGCCCAGCGAGACCAGGGACCCGCAGTACCGCGTCAAGCATGTGGCGGACGGGCACGAGCGCATCGTGTCGGAGAGCAATCTCGCAGCCCGGGATGGCATCCTGGGCTAGCGTCGGCTAATTGGCGCCGGTGGGGGCCAGGGATGGCCCCGGGTCGGCATGTCATCCTGCCGGCACATCATCCTGAAGCACACAGGAGCGGACGATGGTGTTCAAGCCGAACTACAATCAGCAGCGTGCCGAGCGGAATCGCCTCAAGCAGGCGAAGAAGGACGCCAAGCTGCGCGAGCGCGAGGATGCGGTCGCCCGGCGCAAGGCCGAGGAAGATGCCGCGCCGTCGGCGCCACCCGAAACTGAGGCGCCGCACGAGGCATGACGCTCTGCGTCATGCGATGCGGGCCTGCACGAGACAGGACTCCATGCCATGAAACGTCGCTCCTTGAGCAGCTTCGTCCTGTTCGATGTTACCTATGTCGACGGAAGCCGCAGTTCCAACCGCAAGGTTCTGAGTTCCGCGCTGGAGGGCTTCGAGGGCGAGGCCGTTGCCGCCACGGCGGTGATCGAGGCGCAGGATCGCGAGATCGCGTCGGCCTCGGGACGGCCACGCAGCGATATCAAGTCGATCCAGCGCAAGCGGTCCTGACGGACCGTTCTTCCGCGGTGTAGGGGTGGCACCCGCCGTCACGCGGCGTCACCCCCCGCCCGTCATGGCCGGCGTAGGCCGGCCATCCACGACTTTCTTTACTGCACGCCGGCCGCCGCTATCCCGCATCGGGAAAATCGGAAACTTGCCGCTGGCACTCTACGCCAGAGAGTGCTAACACCCCGCCGTCGAAGACGTGCCGTGCCGTGAGGCGGCGTCGCACCCCGGTCGCCAACTGCCAGACGGGGCCATTATCCAGGAGCAAAATCCAATGAAGTTTCGTCCCCTGCACGATCGGGTGGTGATCCGTCGCCTCGACGCCGAACAGAAATCCGCGGGCGGCATCATCATCCCCGATACCGCGCAGGAAAAGCCGATGGAGGGCGAGGTCATCGCCGCCGGCCCGGGTGCCCGCAACGAAGCCGGCCAGATCGTTCCGCTCGAGGTGAAGGCCGGCGACCGCATCCTGTTCGGCAAGTGGTCGGGCACCGAGGTCAAGATCGACGGCGAGGAGCTGCTGATCATGAAAGAGTCCGACATCATGGGCATCGTCGAGGGCACCCCTGCCACGGCGTCCAAGAAGAAAGCCGCCTGATCTCACCCAATTCCTTGAATCCAGAAAGGATTTAGCAAATGAGTGCAAAAGACGTTCGGTTCGGTGGCGATGCCCGTCAGCGCATGATGCGCGGCGTCGACACCCTCGCCGAGGCAGTGCGAATCACGCTCGGCCCGAAGGGGCGCAACGTGATCCTGGACAAGAGCTACGGTGCGCCGCGGATCACCAAGGACGGCGTCACCGTCGCCAAGGAGATCGAGCTGTCGGACAAGTTCGAGAATATGGGCGCGCAGATGGTGCGTGAGGTCGCGAGCAAGACCAACGACATCGCCGGCGACGGCACCACCACGGCGATCGTGCTGGCCCAGGCGATCGTGCGCGAGGGATCGCGGGCGGTGTCCGCCGGCATGAACCCGATGGATCTCAAGCGCGGCGTCGACAAGGCGGTGATCGCGCTGGTCGAAGAACTGAAGAAGCGCAGCAAGAAGATCACCACCCAGGCGGAGACCGCCCAGGTCGGCACCATCTCGGCCAACGGTGAGGTCGAGATCGGCCGCATGATCGCCGAGGCGATGCAGAAGGTCGGCAAGGAAGGTGTGATCACGGTCGAGGAGGCCAAGGGCATCCAGACCGAACTCGACGTGGTCGAGGGCATGCAGTTCGATCGTGGCTACATGTCGCCCTACTTCATCACCAACGCCGAGAAGATGACCGTCGAGCTGGAGCAGCCGTACATCCTGATCCACGAGAAGAAGCTGTCCGGACTGCAGTCGATGCTGCCGTTGCTCGAGGCGGTGGCGCAATCGACCCGTCCGCTGCTGATCGTCGCCGAGGATGTCGAGGGCGAGGCCCTTGCCACCCTGGTGGTGAACAAGCTGCGCGGCGGCCTGAAAGTTGCCGCTGTGAAGGCGCCCGGCTTCGGTGATCGCCGCAAGTCGATGCTCGAGGATATCGCCGCGCTGACCGGCGGCCAGGTGATCAGCGAGGACCTTGGCATCAAGCTGGAGAACGTCACGCTCGAGATGCTCGGCAAGGCGAAGAAGGTGTTGATCGAGAAGGAAAACACCACGATCGTCGACGGCGCCGGTAAGAAGGCCGACATCCAGGCGCGCTGCACCCAGATCCGGGCGCAAATCGAAGAGACAACGTCCGACTACGACAAGGAGAAGCTGCAGGAGCGGCTGGCGAAGCTGGCAGGCGGCGTGGCGATCATTCGCGTCGGCGGCTCGACCGAGGTCGAGGTGAAGGAGCGCAAGGATCGCGTCGATGACGGACTGCACGCGACCCGTGCCGCGGTCGAGGAAGGCATCGTGCCGGGCGGCGGCGTGGCCCTCGCGCGGGCCTCGCTGATCCTGGCAAAGCTGAAGGCGGACAACGACGATCAGCGTGTCGGCATCGAGATCGTCCGCAAGGCGGTGCAGACCCCGCTGCGCCAGATCGCCGAGAATGCCGGCGAGGACGGCGCGGTCATTGCCGGCAAGACGCTGGACAAGGACGAGTACAACTACGGCTTCGACGCGCAGACCGGCGAGTTCAAGGACCTGGTGAAGGCCGGCATCATCGACCCCACCAAGGTCGTGCGGTCGGCGCTGCAGCACGCCGCCTCGATCGGCGCGCTGATGATCACCACCGAGGCGATGGTTGCCGAACGTCCGGCGAAGGGTGGCGGCAACGGCGGACCGCCCGGCGGCGGCGGCATGGGCGGCATGGGCGGCATGGGGGATATGGACTTCTAGTCCCCCAAGCCTCCCCGACACCACGTACACCTCTCCCGCTCTACGCGGGAGAGGTCGAGGCGCGAAGCGACGAGGGTGAGGGTGGCGCAGCGGTTCGGATTACGATGAAACTGCTCCAATCCCCCTGAACTGCCTGGCGTCATGCACAACGCTCGCCACGGGGTCCGCAAGGATTCTGTGGCGGGCGTTGCTTTTTCGGATCGTCCGCCACGGTGGCTCGTTTCCCGTGTCTCCCGCACAAACGCCGCACAATCATCGGCCTGATGCGTGCGGCCGATATGTTCCGAACATTGTATGACACCGCCTTGCGCGTCCGCGGACGCGTGACCACATGCCGTAGGCTGGCTGCACTCGGATTCCATCGGAACCTGTTGCGGACGACCTTGTAACGTGCCGCCGGTCGTGCTGGTGCAGCCCAGGGCATCGTCAGGGACGCACAGCGGCAAAGTTTACGGCCAAAAGTGCTGAAAAGCGCGCGTGCGCGGTGGCGTGATCACTCGAACGGATGATCACTCGAACGACTGGCACATAAACAACCGGGAGAACGGCGGTGGCCAAAGGTCGCAGCAGCAGAAACCGCGAAGCCAAGAAGCCCAAGGCGGACAAGAAGCCAACCCTGACCGGCCCGACGTTTCTCCGCCCGCAGCCACAGAGCAAAGCACCGTCTTCCAAGGATAGCGCGAAGCCGCAGTGACCGGGATCGGTTCCTCGTTGATGCCCCAACGCTGAACGTCGCCGGCCAAGGCCGCGCGGACGAGCGGATGCGCCGGGCAACAGGAGACGCCGATGGCCGATCAAGATTCCGCTGATCCGCAGTTCAACGCCCCGCAGTTTAACGCGATGACCGCCCGCTTGCTGCGACGCGAGGCACTGCGTCGCGCGGCCGAGGAGCTGAACACGACCTCGGGGCCCGGTCTTGAAGGTGTCCTGGCGCGTATTTCCGCCGAGGTCACCGCCGACGCAATCGACCGGGTTTCAACAGCGCGCGGCGCGGGTCCAGGTGCCGAGCCGCGAACGGAATCAGTGCCGAGCGCCCACCGCAGCGACAAATCATAATTCTTCCCTCGGTCGCCGGGCGCGGCGGCCTCCACGATATTCCGCCCTCAGTCTCCGGGCGCGACTGCCTCCACGATCTCATCGGTCCAGACCCTGAAGCCCAAGAGCGTGTTCGGGCCAAACGTATTGCTGATCGGCACGTCGACCGCGTCACGCCCCCGTGCGATCAGGATCCGCCCCATCCGCGGCGTGTTATTGCGCGGATCGAAGATGTGCCAGGCACCGCCGAGATAGGCTTCGAACCAACCCGCGAAGTCCGCCGGTCCGTACGGCGGCGCGACACCGATGTCGCTGAGGTACCCGGTGCAATAGCGCGCCGGAATGTTCATGCATCGGCACAGCGCCACCGCGAGATGCGCGAAGTCGCGACAGACGCCGCGCCGCTCATTGAAGGCTTCCCACGCGGTCCGCGTCGGACGGGCATCCGCGTAGTCGAATGTAATGTGCGCGTGGACGAAGTCGCAGATGGCCTGCACGCGCGTCCAGCCCAGCGGCGCGTGACCGAATAGCCGCCACGCGGTTTCCGACAGGTGATCGGTCTCACAGTAGCGGCTGCCGAGCAGGAAAACCAGAACATCCTCCGGCAGATCCTCCACCTGGTGCTGCGCCGCCCAGGTCGCCACCGGATCGGGTTGGCCGCTGTCGTGGACCACGGCAGTGCTGGCGATGCGTATCCGGCCCGCCGGCGCAACGATCCGGCTGCACCAGTTGCCGAATCCATCGCGATAGGTGCGCAGCGGGACCATCGGATCCGTCGTCAGGCGATCCGGAACCACAATGTCGGCGGCGCGCGAATGATGGACATTGAGCATCAGCAGCATGGGCGTGGGCTGCGGGCAGTCGTAGATCAATTCGTAGCCGACTTGGATCTGCATGGTGTGCCTTGTTATGCGGGCGAGTTGATGTGGCACGGCTCCTCGGTGACGCTCACCGCGACCTGCATGCCGAGGCATGACCTGGCGGTTCCCACATAAGTACCCCACAGCGGCAGGACCTGCATCGGCGACCAGGCGACCGCGACGCGAATGAGATTTCGATTGCCGATGATGCTGTTGGTCGGGTCGAAATCAACCCATCCGGCCCCCGGCAGATACACCTGCAGCCAGGCGTGCGTCGCGCCGCCCTCTGCGATCGGAAGTGGGGCCGCGATGGGAGGTGGGGCTGCGATGGGAAGTGGGGCTGCGACGGGAAGCGGGGCGGCGATGGGCAGGGCCGCCGCGACGGAATGCGGGGCGTCCGCCGAAATTGGGGCAGCGGCTGAAGCCCGATTGGCGATTGAACCCGAATCAGGGCCGGGCACGAAGATGTAGCCACTGACGAACCGCGCCGCGAGACCGAGCGAGCGGACCGCGTCGATCATCAGCCAGGCGAAGTCCCGGCACGTCCCGCTGGCGTGTCGCAGCGTCTCGATCGGTGACTGCACGCCACGCTCGACCCGGCGGATGTAGCGGAACTGCCGCCTGATGCCGAACGCCATCGCGCGCAACAGATCCATCGTGCCGATGGTGCTGGCCGCCGATGGGGATTCGGGCACGAACTGGGCGGCCCACCGATCGACCTCCGCGGTCGGCTCGGGTCGCTGCAACGCCGGCGCGAGATCGAGCCATTCATCCTGCGGGTAATTGAACGGGAAGCTCCGCGCGGTGGGTTGCAAGGCGTAGTCGGGCAGACTTGTCTCGACGTGTTCGAGCGTGACCATGCTGTCGAACCGCAGCCATGTGGTCGTGCCATCGAAATTCGCGACCGCGACCGAGTTGTCGAACACGTCATGCAGCCAGCGCAGGGCCGCCGGCCGAGGCGTGATATCGAGGCGTGCGCGGATCAGGCGAAGATCATGACTCTCGCGTGGGCGGAACATCATCCGATGCTCACCCAGCTCTACCGGCTCGGCGTAGCGATACGTCGTGAGATGACGCACAGAAAGCACGCGCATGGCAAGCCCCTGAACGCCATAAACATCCGATGACACCGATAGCCATAGGCTGGTTCACTGTCGAGCTATTCGACAACGGTTAAGGTTTTGCGACTACGCTCACGAGGTTCTCGGTCGAGCGAGTCGCGTTCCAGACGCGCCGATCACTATCAGTTCGGGACGCGGCAGGATGTCGCATTTGGGGCGCCAGCCGACTCCGCGCTCCGATCTATATCACCGGTCTGGGAATATCACAGGCACAGGAGACTCCCGCCATGGCTCGCGAAACGATCTATCTCGTCCAGGCGTTCAAAGCCGGCAAAGGTGTTCGTTTGAACGCCGAGACGGCGATCCGCTGCAAGACGCCCGACGGGGCGCGCAAGGCCGCCGAGAGCCTGGCGCTGACAAGTGCGGGGGTCGTCGCGTTCTCCACCTCGGGGGATGCCGAACTGGGCGACTACGACGACGAGCCCACCATCATTTTCAAGGCAGGGCGCCTGCCGGCATCATTCGAGGACGCGTGAAGGCGGGCGGGCCGCGGACGGTGGTGGCCCCCTCCCGCGGTTAGTCCCACGGGGGTTAGTCCCACGGGGGGCGGTCCCAGGCGGGGTGGTCCCACGGGGCAGTCCCCTGGGGTTAGGGCCTGTGGCGAGATAACCGCTTCAAGTAGCGCGCGACTCGCGCTCACAGCGTCATGCCGGCGCATGTCGGCATCCACGACTCGCCTCCGTGTGGCCAGCAAAGTCGTGGATGCCGGTATGCGCCGGCATGACGGAAGCGACAATCGTACGCGGAGAGACGACTCGGTTATCCTGCGTCGAGCCCTTAGGGCCCGAGCCCGAATAATCGCGTCATCCGTCCGGCCGCCTCGGGGCGATGGTATAGTTCCATTCGCCGTGGAAATCGGCGGGTTGGATGTTGAGAGCGGCCATCTCGGCGTCGGTGACCTTGATGCCTTTCGCAT
>DASRQX010000467.1:0-15943 GCA_035696165.1 Acetobacteraceae bacterium
AGCCGCCGCTGCCGCGCTGAACTCCACGCACCGCGACCGACGCTAGACGCGACAGACTTTTATGCAGCGCCAAGCCGTGCTGTCGCGCCAGCGACAAGGCGCGACTTGATGCGTGCGTCAATCACATCCAGATTCGCACCAACAACAATCGCCGAGGTCACCATTAGGAACGCGCATCCTGCAACCAATTCCGCACGCTCGCATTCGGGTGACGCACGACGAACAGCTTCTTCCGCGGTGATGCCGAACGCCCGCCGGGACAGCTCCAAGTCGAACCAGCATACCGGCCAGACGCGAAAGATGCTGTCTCGGCCGTCGATGTTCCGACCGGTCTTACGCGACTGCTGTCGCACCATCTCCCAGTCGGCCGCCCTGACTTTCGGGTCGGTCTCCACATACCCCCGATACGACTCGAATATGGTGATCAATCGCGGCAGCGTCTCGGCGCAGAACGCGGCATAGTCGACTTTGTCGGTATCCAACCTGATGCGCAGGGTATCATCGGCTTTGGACTCGTCTTTTGACAGGTATCCGGCAAACCGAGGCATGTACACGACCTGTCCCGACAACCCATCCCGCAACGACTTTCTGAGATCGAGCGAACCGGTTTCGCCCTGTTCGAACGCCGCGTCCGCCACGGTCTTGCCCTCGCCCCAGAAGCCGGGGACGGCGACGAACCGCTCGAGCAATTTGGCGTTAAGCACGGGGACCGGTTCGTCCAACCTGGCGCGGCGTCTGATCATGACATCGACGAACATCAGATTCTCCTCCGCGCTTCGTTAATGATCCACCTGGACCAGGCCGCTGACTGCCTTACGAACCGGCCGGTCGGATAGGCCCGCCGCACTGGCGTCAGACCTAGGGCGGCCCGCTGCCCAGGGGCAATATCACCGCAAGGGCAACCCTGGCGAGCCTTCTCGAAGCTGACGAAATATCATCCTGCATCGCCAGGACGTTGTCCATGTCTCGCTAATCGGCGTCCATCGCGGCCATGTCATCCACGGACCCACCGCCACCACCGCCACCTCCGCCGTCAATCGCGGAGAAATCGCTGCTTGGATCGGTACTGGGATCTGGCACCGCGGGCGGCGGGCTCGCCGGCGTGGTATCGACGGGTGTCGTGTCGATGGGCGTGATGTCCGCCGCGGTGGTATTTATCGGATCAGGAATGATCGGTTGCGGCGGCGTGATCGAGGTATCGCCGGGTGACACCAGCGTCGGTGGCGACAGCGTTGTGAGCGAGCCGTCCGGATTGACGCCATAGGTGGCGCTGTAAAGCGGTTGCGCGCTCGGAGTGATATCCGCCGCAGCTTGGGCGGCATCGGCGGCGGGGGCCGGCTGCGTCGTAGGTGACAACGCGTTGCCCACCGCGCCGGCGCCCAGCAGCTCGGCACCGGCAAGGCTGCTGGCATTCGGCAACGACGTGCCCCCGCTGGCGGCCGGGTCCTGCGGGCGGACGCAACGGCCGCATCGGGCACGTCGGCCGGGGCGACGCTCGTGCTGAAACCTGCTGTTGGGCTGTCCACCGCCCCAGCGTCGGGAACGGCCGGCGCAGCATCGGGAACGGCCGGCGCGGCGTCCTCGGACGGCCGCACGCGGACATCGATGTTCGTGATGCCGAGGTTATCAAGAGCAGCTTGCGCGTCAGCCGCGGCCTGGTCGGTCGGCACCTCGATGACCCCGGTATATCCGGGGTTCTGATCCAGCGCGGCGCTCTTGTTGACGAGTTGATCCAGGGTGCACTGGGGTACAAACGGCCCATCCGCGGTCGAGAACGGCGAGATTGCCGTTTTGGCATCGATAAGTTCGGTCGTGCCATCCGGAAGCTGCTGGTAGCCGTCCCATTTGACGAAAGGCTCGCGGTTCGCATTGGGATTGTCGAATTGCAGCGCGGGCACGTTGCTTTGCCCGGTCAACGGATCCGTGTCCGCGCCGATCGTCTGCGGCTGGTAGTCGCGCCAGGCTTGCCCCGCCGGGCTTTGCGCGACCCCCGAGTTCTCCGGCACGAAACTCAGCGCGTCGGGGTTCGGCAACACTGGCGCCGCCGCGCCCTCGGCAACACCGGCCGCGTCACTAATGGCGGGCGCCGCATCTTCAAGCGTCGTTCCGGCTTTCAGGAGCTGGCTCGCATCGCCCAATTCGCCGGCTGCACCAGCAAGTTTGCCTTCCACCAGGCCAGGCACCAGCACGGTGCCGGCGGCAAAAGTCGCCTGGCCCGCCAGATTGCCCCAGAACTGCACGCCCTGGCCATTGGCGGCAGCCTGCTGCTCTGCCGTAACGAAATTATTGTAGAGGTTGGTAGCACCCTGGCCGATATCGCTCGCCGCCTGACCCGGGTTTTATGCCGCCTATTCGACTGTCTGTGCGGCATTGACCGCATCGTTCCACGCCTGCGCGCGGGCATTCGGGTCTGTTGCGATGTCGTAAGCGCCCTCAGCGAGCGAGCCCTGTCCTTGTACCATTCCCTTGGCACCGCCCCAAAGGCCCTGGCCAAACCCTTTCGCGAGGCCGCCCACGTCCGAGAGGACACCACTCATCCCGTCGCTCCTTTCGCGCTTTACTTCTTTTCCAAGGTTGCGAAAGGATTCGCAAAGCGACTTGCGCCCGGTCAAGTCCGCAGGCGTGACTGATTTATGACGGGCCCCGGCGGCCAGAGCAGCGGAGCCAAAACAAACGCGCAGCAATCCGTCCGCAACGCGCTGCCCGAACCGGGGTAATCCTGCGCTTTGTCGGATCCACCCTGGGAATTTTTCCGGCCGATTTTTCGCGGACTGCCGCCGCCATGGCCATGCATAAACTTGCGGTGACTTCAGTGGCAGGCGATCTTACAAGCACGCTGCGGACTGCGCCCCAGGTCAGCCGCGGGTAGTGTCTCAGTCTGAAACACTACCCAGCCGCGGGCATCTTCGCGGAAAAACCGTATCATCGATTGAAGTCGCGCCCAAATTCGGCAAGGTAGTGCGGGCGTGCTTCCGGTCCCTGTCCTCCCGTCGCGGGAAGCAAGCAAGCGCCATGCATCCGGAGGCTATGTCATGATCTTCCGCCAGCTCTACGACCAGACCTCGGGCACCTACACCTACCTGATCGCCAGCCGGCGCGGCGGGGAAGCGCTGATCGTCGACCCGGTGCTGGAGAAGGTCGACCGCTACCTCCAACTCATGCGTGAACTGGACCTGCGCTTGGTCAAGGCGGTCGACACGCATCTGCACGCCGATCACATCACCGGCCTCGGGGCGCTGCGGGACCGCACACACTGCGTCACCGTGATGGGCGAGCAGAGCCAGGTCGATGTGGTCTCGATGCGCATCGCCGACGGCGACAAGCTGACGATCGAGGGCATCAGCCTGGACGTGATGTACACGCCCGGCCACACGGATGACTCATACTGCTTCCTGATGGGCGACCGGGTGCTAACCGGGGACACGCTGTTGATCCGCGGCACGGGGCGCACCGACTTCCAGAACGGCGACTCACGGGCCCAGTATCACTCCATCTTCGGCCGCCTGCTGCGCCTGCCCGACGAAACGCTGGTCTACCCGGCACACGACTACAAGGGCGACACGGTCAGCACGATCGCCGAGGAAAGAGCGTGCAACCCACGCCTGCAGGTGCGCTCGGCCGACGACTATGCCGAGTTGATGGCCAACTTGAACCTGTCCAACCCGAAGATGATGGACGTCGCCGTGCCGGCCAACATGCGCCAGGGCTTGGCGCAGGAGGCGATCGCCGCGCGCGGTTGGGCGGTAACCGCTGAGACCGCAATGGGCCTAGTCGGCCAGCCGGAGGTCGCACTCATCGACCTGCGCGAGCGCACCGAGCGCGCCAAGCAAGGCAGCATACCGGGTGCGGTGCACGCCCCCTACCCCGAGCTGCAAGACAACATTCGCCCAGGCGGCATGCTGTTCGAACTCGCCGCGGCGACCGGCAAGCGCATGCTGTTCTACTGCGCGTTCGGCGAGCGCTCGGCGATGGCGGTGCAGGCGGCGCAGGATGCGGGGATCAGCAGCGCCTGCCACATCCACGGTGGCATCGGGGCGTGGAAAGCGGCCGGCGGGAGGTTGGCCTGAACCATCGGCGGCACGCCAGGCTTGGTGTCCGCGACTTCACCAATACCGGCGCATCCGACCGCTACCGGAACCAAGTGGCATGGTCCGCCGTTTAGTATGCAGAAACCTGTTTCAGCTACAACGGTGATCCTGGCGAGCGGAGGTTGGCATGCACGACATGATCGGCACCACCGGCATGGTGCAGGGATGGATTGCCGTGTGGCACTCAGCGGTGCTCTGGATCGTGCCGGCGTTCGTGGTTTCCGTGGTCGCCACGGGGCTGCTGGAAGCCCTGGCATCCGCACGCGGGGTCCGCTTGTGTCACCCGACCAAGCCACTGTTGGCCGCACTCCAGGGCACTATTGCCAGCCAGGCATCCGTCGCCGTCACCGGGCGTGCGTTCACTGAGTCGAAACCACCTGGCTCGATCGCCACTCATGGTGCGGATTAGCCAGCTCGGTTGCACAAAGCCTGTTTGAAAGCGGCGCTATCCCAACCAGGGGAAAGCCAACCGAGGGAGAGATTGCCTCGCGGTTGCTTCGCCCGGAACCCAAAGCCTATCGGCCGTGACGGGTTTTCTTAATGAAAATCGATCCCCCTGGCACGCAGGCTTCCCGTCGTTCGGAAATCGGCCTAACGTTTTCCTGCCTTACCGGCCACAAAGGGGAAAATGGCCATGCCGATCAGCTTCCAGCACGTGCACATCAAGACCCGCGATGTGGCGCAGACGATGCAGTATTACATCGACAATTACGGCGCCACGAAGAAAGCCGAGATCCCCGGCCGCGGCTGGCAACTCGATCTGCACGGCACCCAGCTCAACATCACTGGCGTCATCGCCGAGCAGAACCATGAGCAGCATTACGGCATCGAACATATGGCCGTGGTGACCGACGACTACCCCGGCACGTTGGCCAGGTTGCGCGAGAATGGCGTCGCGGTGCTGGAGGAACTGAAGGGCAGCAGCGGCAACCGCGTTGCTTTCGTGGCGGCGACCGACGGCGCACAGATGGAAATCATCGAGAAGGTCTAGCGCCGGACCTTGGTACGGTTGAATCCGTTTCCGTTCGGCACGGCGCTGCCGGATCGCTCGCGCGACCGCATCGGCATGGATGCACTTCGCACGGTGGCAATCCGATCCTAGGCCCTGGGTTTTCGCGGCCTGTGGGCAACGGAAAATGCGCTAGACCGCGTGATGTTATTCGATCCGGTCATGGTGCCGATATACGCCGCCGTTCGTGGCACGGGGCGCTGTTATGCAGTGGACAGGGCATTCTACAAGGGCGAGGCTGGTCTGGTCTCGAAAGGTCAAGCGGCATGCACATCGTGACTATGCTGGAAGCCAAGTCCACCCCGTCGCGCCTGGTCGAAGCGGTGGAGCGCGGCCAGGAGACCGAGATCATCATTGCCCGCAACGGCCGACCCGCCGCGCGCCTTGTGGCAATCGCCGCGCAACCCGTCGCGCGGCGGATCGGTGCCGCCAAGGGCCGGTTCATCGTGCCGGACATAATCGACGACGACGAAGCGGCAATCGCGGAGTCCTTCTCCCGACGCGACACATAGGGCTGCTGCTGGACACGCACATCGCACTATGGGCGGTCACCGACGACGCGCGGCTGTCGCCCAAGGCACGGGCACTGATCGGCGACCCCGAGAACAACGTGTCCGCCGACGCTACCGTGAACTGGCCGAGCTTGGAACGCGGGAGAGGCCGAGCAGCACCAGCAGGGTGGCGGCAGCCAGGACCATGGTCAGCGCGGCACCATCAAAAGCCGCGCCGCGGTCGGTCAGTGCGAAGATGCCGACCGGCATCGTCACCCACCCAGGCGGATACACCATCACGGTCGCGCCGAGTTCGCCCATCGACATCGCGAAGCTCAGGCTGAAGGCCGCGAGCAGATACGGCGTCAGCAGCGGAAGCGTAACCCGCCGCAACCGGTACGCCGGTGTGGCACCGAGGCTTTCCGCCACCTGCTCCACATCCGGCGGCAACCGCGAGAGACCCGCCGAGACATTGCCGTAAGTGAACGCCGAGATCAGCACGAGGTGGGCGATCACAACGATGAGCGTGGTCCCGTTCAGCAGCACCGGCGGCCGGCTGAACGCCACCAGAAGGCCGAGCCCCACCGACACGGAAGGCACCGCGTTCGGCACGAAGAACAGCATGTCCAACACATGCCGCGGCACCACCTGCATCGTACGCAGGGCCAGCGCCGCCCAGGCGCCGGCAATCAGGGCCACCAGGCTGGCGATCGCGCCCGTCATCACGGAGGCACGCAGTTGCTCGGCTGCCTCGCCCGACAGCGCGTGGCCGTAATGGATCAGCGTCAGCTTGCTCGGCAGCACGGCGTCCCATTCGCCGGCCACGGAGGCGAGCGCGATGGTTGCCAACGGCATACCGTAGATCAGGCCAAAACACAGAAGAAGGATGCCCCGCGCCCATGCACGGCCCTGGCTAGACCACACCAGCACGGTCGCCTCCCAGCCGCGAAACCAGGACGCGGTACAGCGCGTAAAGCGACAATGACAGCGCGACATTCACCACCGCGATGACGCAGGCGGAGGTGTAGTCGGACTCCTCGATCGCCTTGCCGTAGATCAGCAGCGGCAGCGTGATCACGCCCTTGGCGCCGATGAAGAACACCACGCCGAATTCGTTGACTGTCAGCAGCAGGCACAGGCTGCCACCTGCCAGCAGGGCCGGCAGCGCGGCGGGAAAGATCACCTGCCAGATGATCCGCCAGGCCCCCGCGCCAAGGCTGCTGGCCACCTCGATCTGCGCCGTCTCGATCATACTGAACGCGGCAAGCAGCGGGCGCATGATGAAAGGCGTGTACACCGTCACCTCCGCCAGGATCACCCCCGACACCGAGTAAAGGAAGTCGATCGGCGGCGTCGTTTGTCCGGTGGCACCCATCAGCGCCATGTTGAGCAGGCCCGCGGAGCCGTAGATGAAGGTGAAGGCCAGCGCGACCAGAAACGTCGGCAGCGCGATGAAGGTGTCGATCAGCCGTGCGATCAGGCGCCCCCCGACGATCGGCACGAAAGTCAGCAGCGACGCCATCACGAAGCCGAGCACCAGGCACCCGGCGGTTGCACCAACCGCGATCTCGATCGTGTGCCACAGCGCGTTGCCGAACAGCGGTCCGGTGAGCACCGCCGCATAGTTGGCGGCTGAGGGTGCGCCGTCCGTGCCCACCAATGACTGACCCGCGATCAGGCCGAGCGGGTAGAAGAACAGCACGCCGAGCAGCAGCAGCGGCGGCAGCACCCACAAGGCACCGCCGCGCCACGGCGCGGTCGGTCGCGCGACAGCGGCGGTCGCGCTCAAGCCGGGTCCTCGTAGGGGATCAGCATCGCGTCCTCGGCCGCGAAGTGCACCACGATCCGCGCTCCCGGCGCAGGCGGCTCACGCATCGGCATGCAGGCAACGCGCAGCGCATGGCCGGCCACGTCAAGGTCAATCGAGTGCTGGTCGCCCTGCCAGACCAGTTCGCGTACCGTCCCGGTAAGCGCATTGGCCGGTTGCACCGAAACCGGGATCAGCGAAAGGTCGTGTGCGCGAACACACAACAGCGCCTGCCCCGGCCCAAACGCCTGCGAGGCCATCGCGAACAGCCTCGTGTCGCCCAGCCTCACCCGTGCGACGCCGGGCACATCACTGGCGTCGTCCACATCCACCGGAAGCAGGTTGGCGCGGCCCAGGAACTCCGCGGCGAAGCGGTTTGGCGGCGCACGGTACAGCATGTGCGAGGTGCCTTCCGCCATCAGCCGCCCCCCGCGCATGATCGCGATCCGGTCGGCGAGCGTCAGCGCCTCCACCTGGTCATGCGTGACATACAGGACCGTCAACGCCGGCAGCTCCTGGTGCAGCCGGGCGAGTTCGCCAAGCATGCTGCGGCGGATCTGCGCGTCCAGTGCCGACAGCGGCTCGTCCAGCAACAGCACGCGCGGGCGAATCGCCAGCGCACGCGCAATCGCCACCCGCTGCTGTTGGCCGCCGGAAAGCTGGCGCGGAAACCGGGTGGCGAAATCCGCCATCCCCACCATTCGCAGCGACTCGGCCACGCGCTCGCGCAGCAGGGCGTCGGGTGCCCGGCGGGCCCGCAGACCGAACGCGACATTCTCATCCACACGCATATGCGGGAACAGCGCGTAGTTCTGCACGACCATGCCGATATCGCGGGCATACGGTGGCAAGTCGGTCACGTCGGTTTCGCCGATGTGGATGCGCCCGGCCGTGGGACGTACAAAGCCAGCCACGGCCCGCAACGCCGTGGTTTTGCCGCAACCCGAAGGGCCGATGATGGCCAGGATTTCACCTGGGTGAGCGCGCAGGTTCAGGTCCGCCAGCGCGACGGCGCCCTTATAGGCGACCGTCACTCCGTGGAAGCCTATACCGCTGGCCGTGCCCGCCGCAGCGCCGCGACCAGTCGCACCGATCGTGCCGACCGCCGCGGCCGCCTCGGACATGCCTTGCTGCCCCTGCGGCCGTTCTAGCTGCCCGTGGCTTCATGCCAGCGTGCGACGTCCTTAGAAAGGTCGTCCGACACCTGCTGCCAGTCCGGCGTCCAGATCTCCACGCCCTTCAGCACACCCATGATCTGCTCGGCGGCCGGCCCGGTCGCCTGCACATCCGTGCGCACCGGCAGTCCCAGCGCCACATCCGGCAGCGTCTGTTGCGCCGGCTTGCTCAGCAGCCAGTCGATCAGCTTCTTGCCGTTGTCGACATGCGGGGCGCCCTTCACCAGACCCACGTAATAGGGCAGCGCAAAGGTGGAGCGCTTCCCGTCCGGACCGGCCAGGAACATGATGCGAACGTTAGGGTTGGTCTTGACCTGGTCCAGGTTCATTTGCAGGTCGCCGTTGGCCACCCACAGTTCGCCCTTGTTCACCAGCGCCGTCAGCTTGCCGGTGGAGGCCGACGGGCCGCGATTGTTGACCTGCAGTTTCTTGAAATAATCGAACGCCGCGTCCGCACTGCCGTAGGCGTGAATCACCTGCAGCATCACGGCGGTACCGTCGCCGGCCTGGCCGGGCGTTGAATACTGGATCTTGTCCTTGAATCGTGGTTCCAGCAACGCCTCGAGGCTGGCGGGCGCCGTAGGCATCGCCGCCGAATCATAGATGAAGGTCAGGTAGTTGTTGACAAGCGCGACATAGTTGCCCGCCGCGTCCTTGCTAGCGGCCGGAATTTTGTCGGCGTCTCGCGGCGTGTATGGCTGGATCAGTCCGTCGGCGGCCGCCTTTTGGATGAAGGGCGGCAGCGTGACCAGCACATCGGCCTGCGGGTTGGTCTGCTCCTTGGCCACGCGCTGCACGACGCCCCCGGAGCCGGCTTCAATATATTGCACCTTGATGCCGGTGGCCTTGGTGAACGCCTCGAACTGAGTGCCGTACCAACTGACGTCGCCGTCCTTCAGGCCGTCGGCGCTGTAGATTGTCACCACCTCGTCGGCCCGCGCGGCGGTCCAGGACAGCAGCGCGACCGCAATCGCCGCCGCAGCAAGCGAGCATTTCGCCATTCTTGAGCGTCCCCGTGTGATTGTTGCGCTTCGTATTGCTTTCTCTTGAAGTGGATGCGGGTGGTAAAGTGACCAGTTGATGACGCTTTTGCGTGGTGCAAAAAAGCCGGCGGCCCGTGGCGTGGCTATCGGACGGACGCGGGACGGAGGCTTCCCGATCGCAGGCAGGTCCTCGATGTCGCCGCACGAGCGCCCATCCCGGATGGACCGCCACCGCGTCCTGCCGTAGGACGCGTGAATGGATAAGGCCGACGCCCTCGCCCGCATTTGCACCGACACGCGTGCCGAGACCGCGCGGCGGCAGCGCGAGACCAGCCTCGCCACACTGCAAGCGAGGATCGCGGCGAACGCCGACATCCCGCGCGGCTTCACCCGGGCGTTGCGGCAGGCCGCCGCTGCGCACGGCTTCGGCCTGATCGCCGAGATAAAGAAAGCATCGCCCTCGGGCGGCCTGATCCGGCCGGATTTCGACCCGGCCACCCTCGCGCGCGACTACCACGAAGGCGGCGCCACGTGCCTGTCAGTGTTGACGGACATGCCATATTTTCAAGGCGATACGACGCATCTCATCGCTGCTCGCGCCGCGGCGCACCTGCCGGTGATCCGCAAGGACTTCATGCTGGACCCGTGGCAGATCCACGAGAGCCGAGCCCTGGGTGCCGATTGCGTGCTGCTGATCCTCGCCGCGATCGACGATGCACAAGCCATTGACCTTGAAGCCGTCGCGACCGACCTCGGCATGGATGTGGTGGCCGAAGTGCATAATCGCGTCGAACTGGGCCGAGCATTGCGGCTGAAAACACCTCTCATCGGCATCAACAACCGCAATCTGAAGACATTGAAGACCGATCTTGCGACCACCGAACAGCTCGCGGCGCATCTCCCGCCCGACCGCTTCCTCATCGCGGAAAGCGGCATCCGCACCAACGCCGACATCGCCCGCCTCGCCGCCGTGGGCGCGCGAGCCTTCCTGGTCGGTGAGAGCCTGATGCGCCAGCCCAACGTCGCCGCCGCAACCCGGTCCTTGCTCGGCCGTACCGCATGACGGACGACCCCAGCCCACTGACCCATTTCGACGCCGCCGGCAAGGCCGCCATGGTGGACGTGACCGCCAAGCCAGAAACCGAGCGCACCGCGACCGCCCGCGCCCGCATTGTCATGCAGCCGGCGACACTTGCGTTGATCTGGGCCGGCACCGCGGCGAAGGGCGACGTGCTGGGCACCGCCCGCCTGGCCGGCATCATGGCGGCGAAGCGCACCGCGGACCTGATCCCGCTCTGCCACCCGCTGCCGCTGACCCAGGTCAGTGTGGAGCTGGCGCCGGACGCAATCGCCAACGCCGTCGAGATCGCCGCCACCGTGCGCACCGCCGGGCGCACCGGGGTGGAGATGGAGGCGCTCACCGCCGCCTCGATCGCCGCCCTGACCATCTACGACATGTGCAAGGCGGTCGACCGCTCGATGCGGATCGAGGCATTGCGGGTCACCCATAAGGCCGGCGGCAAGTCAGGGGAGTTCAGCCAGCCATGAGCAGTTCGGCCCCGCAAAGCTCCGCCCCGCCAAGCCCAGCAGCGCCTAGCCCAGCACCGCCTAGCCCGGCAATGCTCAGCGTCGAAGCAGCCCGCGACCGCATTCTCGCGGTGCTTCGCCCAACCTCGGCGGAAATCGTTGCCCTCGCCGATGCCTGGAACCGTGTCACGGCCGCCCCGGTGCACGCCCGCCTTACCCAACCCCCGGCCGATGTCTCAGCAATGGACGGTTACGCACTGCGCGCCACCGATGGTACTCTCGGCGCAACGCTGCGGGTGATCGGCGCTGCCCCGGCTGGCCATCCGTTTGACGGTGCCGTCGCCCCCGGTGAGGCCGTGCGCATCTTCACCGGCAGCGTGGTGCCCGCCGGCACCGACGCGATCCTGCTGCAGGAAGACGCCACGCGCGACGGTGACTCGGTTCACATCAACGAGGCCGTCACCGCGCGCCGGCACATACGTCGCGCCGGCCAGGATTTCGCCGGTGGCGATGCCGTGGTGGCCGCCGGACGGCGCATGACCGCGCGCGATGTTGGCCTCGCCGCCGCCGCCAACCATCCGTGGATCAGCGTGCACCGCCGCCCGCGCATCGCCATCCTGGCCACCGGCGACGAGATCGCCATGCCGGGCGAGCCGATCCCGCCGGGCGGCATCGTCAGCTCCAACTCGCATGCCCTCGCCGCCCTCGTCCGCGCCGCCGGAGGCGATCCCGTCGTGCTGCCTGTCGCCCCCGACGATGTCGCGATGATCGCCGCGACCGCCGACGCCGTGCGTGGGATGGACATGCTGGTGACCACGGGCGGTGCCTCGGTCGGCGACCACGACCTGGTCATCGAAAGTCTGCGCCAGCGCGGCATGACCCTGGATTTCTGGCAGATCGCCATGCGGCCCGGGAAGCCGCTGTTGTTCGGGCAACTGGGGGCGGTTCCGGTGCTGGGCCTGCCAGGCAACCCGGTCTCCGCCCTGGTCTGCGGCGTCCTGTTCCTGGTCCCCGCGATCAACCGTCTGCTCGGCCTACCAGGCGAGCCGCCGGCGACCGAGCCCGCGATCCTCGGGGCCAAACTGCCAGCCAACGACCGCCGTGCCGATCATCTGCGCGCCACGCTGACGCGCGGCCCGCGGGGCGAAATGATCGCGACCGCCTTCCCGATCCAGGACTCGGCGATGCTGCAAAGGCTGGCCCGCGCCGACGCGCTGATCCTGCGCGCGCCACACGCCCCGGCCCTGCCGGAAGGCGCCGAGGTGCGCGTGGTTCGTCTCGACGCACACGGAATTTGAGACATTTAAGGCACGCCTTGCATACGAATCCTTGACGTTTGCCTGCGAACCTATCTAGAACGACAAGCCAGTTGCTTATTTGTTCTGCGTTCACCCGAACGCGGCAGCCCGCATGGGAGACAAAACGCCGCCATGCTCACACGCAAACAGCACGAGCTGCTGATGTTCATCGACCGACACCTGCGGGAAACCGGTTTCTCCCCCAGCTTCGAAGAGATGAAGGATACGCTGCAGCTCAAGTCCAAGTCCGGCATCCATCGGCTGATCACCGCCCTTGAGGAACGCGGCTTCCTGAAGCGACGCCACCATCGCGCGCGTGCGCTCGAGGTGATCCGCCTGCCGCAAGACGCCCGTCCACGTCTCGCGACAGTCGCGGCCGCAGCCGAGGCGACGGCCGGTTCCGCACCTATCGTTTCTGCACCCACCGGTTTTGCGCCGAACGTCATCCAGGGCGATTTTTCCCAGCGCATCCCGGGCGTCCGTGCGGCCGACGAGGCGGCCGCCATCCAACTGCCGATGTATGGCCGCATCGCCGCCGGCATGCCGATCGAAGCGCTGCGCGACGATCATAGCGCGCAAATCGAGGTTCCCGTCGCCATGCTGGGCAATGGCGAACACTACGCGCTGGAAGTCGCCGGCGATTCAATGATCGATGCCGGCATTCTGGACGGCGACACCGTGATCATCCGCAAGGGCGAAACGGCAGAGAACGGGCAGATCGTCGTAGCGCTGGTCGACGAGGCCGAGGTCACACTGAAGCGCCTGCGCCGGCGCACCAACTCTATTGCGCTGGAACCCTGCAACGCCCGACACGAAACCCGCATCTTCCCGGCGGACCGAGTCAAAGTACAGGGCCGCATGGTTGCACTTCTCCGTCGCTACTGAGCCGACGCACCAAGGCCAACGCCACAACAAGGCAAGGCCGGGGCAGAGCCCCGGCCTTGCCTTGTTGTGGCAATCGCGTTGATTGCTGCATGCGCGAAGGTTGCACAGCGGGGCCGGGCACCATAGGTTGACACAAAAGCTCGGCTCTCTGCGCGGTGGAATGCCGCGCCTGCTGGGTCGATCGGCGGCGTGGCGGCGCGATCCGCCCAGGCAATAGGGAAACTCGCATGAGCGGCTCGGCAAAGCGGTCGGTCACGATCACTCTGGACGGTTCCAACAAATCCACCACGGTCCCGCTCATGGACCCGACCGTGGGCACGCCGGTGTTCGACATTCGCAAGCTGTATGGTGATCTTGGGGTGTTTACCTACGATCCCGGTTATGGTGGCACCGCCGCCTGCGACAGCAAGATCACCTACATCGACGGCGACGAGGGTGTGCTGTTGTATCGCGGCTACCCTATCGAGCAGCTCGCCGAGAAATCGACCTTTCTCGAGATCTGCTACTTGCTGATGCACGGCGAGTTGCCGACCGAGGCCGAATTCAAGGACTTCGAACTCGGCATCATGCGCCACACGATGCTGCACGAGCAGCTCCGCACATTCTACAACGGTTTCCGACGTGACGCGCATCCCATGGCGGTGATGTGTGGTGTGGTTGGCGCGCTGTCTGCCTTCTATCACGACAGCCTCGACATCCATGACCCGGCCAGTCGCACGATCAGTGCCTTCCGGCTGATTGCTAAGATGCCGACCATCGCCGCCTGGGCCCACAAGTACAATATCGGCCAGCCGTTCATGTATCCGCGCAATGATCTCGGCTACGCGGAAAACTTCCTCTACATGTTCCATGGTGTGCCGGCGGAGCCATACCACAGCAATCCGGTGCTGGCGCGTGCGATGGATCTGATCATGATCCTGCACGCGGACCACGAGCAGAACGCGTCCACCAGCACCGTCCGTCTTGCCGGCTCAACCGGCGCCAACCCGTTCGCCTGCATTGCCGCCGGCATCGCCAGCCTGTGGGGTCCGGCGCACGGCGGCGCGAACGAGGCCGTCCTGCGGATGTTGGCCGAGATCGGCAGCGTGAAGAACATCCCCGAGTTCCTGTCCGAGGTGAAGGACAAGGGCAGCCACACCAAGCTGATGGGCTTCGGCCATCGCGTGTACAAGAACTACGACCCGCGGGCGAAGATCATCCAGAAGGCATGCCACGAAGTCTTGGGCGAACTGGGCATTAAGGACGACCCGCTGCTCGACCTGGCGTTGGAGCTCGAGAAGATCGCGCTCCACGACAAGTATTTCGTCGATCGCAAGCTGTATCCGAACGTCGATTTCTACTCGGGCATCATCCTGAAAGCGATGGGCTTCCCGACCAGCATGTTCACCGCGTTGTTCGCCGTGTCGCGCACCGTCGGCTGGGTCGCCCAGTGGCAGGAGATGATCGAGGACCCACAGCAGCGCATCGGCCGTCCGCGGCAGATCTACACCGGCGCGCCGCAGCGCGACTACGTGCCGATGCAGATGCGCGGCTGAGCCTCCGCAGGTTCCAATCCCGGCAATACCCTCGCTGCCGTGGCCGACCGATGCCTGGTCACGGCAGCGAGGGCCAAACTTCCGGCGTCCCGCGGATGATATACCCCTGCGGAAATCCCGAAAAATCGCTTGCCAACCACGGTTAAGGCGATTCTCCTTCATCCATGATCCGCCCTGGCTTCCTGGACAGCGAATCGCGCGACGACCTGATTGAGCTGGCCCGCGACGGCTTGGCCGAAGCACCGGCTGGCGCGGCGCGCCAACGCGCTGGTGCTGCTGGACAAAGGCATGAGCTGTCAGTCGATCGCCGAGGCGCTCTTGCTCGATAACGACTCGATCCGGAGCTGGTACCAACTTTATCAGGAGGACGGGCTTTATCAGGAGGACGGGATCGAGGGTCTGGCAAGCTTCGGCCATGAAGGGGGCACCTGCCAGCTGGCGGTGGAACAGCAAGACAAGCTGAAAGCCTGGGTCGGCGAAACCTTGCCACGCTCGACCCGCGCTGTTGGTGCGTGGATTGCGCGTGAATGCGGCATTGAATACCAGACCCGGTCCGGGCTGATCGCTCTGCTGCACCGTCTGGGCATGGAACACCGCAATCCGAAAGCGGTGTCACCCAAGCTGGACCCGGCGAAACAGGCGGCCTTCATCAAGACGTATGAAGACCAGCTAAACCGCCTTCCCGCCGATGAAGCGGTGATCTTTGCGGATGCGGTGCATCCAACCCACGCGGTGCGGCCGGTTGGTTGCCGGGCGCCGAAAGACGTGCCGGTCGCAGTGGAACAGAGCAGCGGGCGGGACCGCCTCAACATTCATGGTGCGATCAACCTGGAGACCGGTCAGACCGTCAAGAAAGATGCGCTGACGGTGGATGCCTCAAGCACGATCCTGTTGTTGATGGCGATCGAGGCGACGTATCCCGCCATGCGGTTGATCCACATCTGGTGGATTCACATTTGAAGTGCAACAGGTGATTGTAGAATTGCTCAGCTGGGGTTTTGAAGCCGAGGCACTTGCGGGGGTATTGTTGCATTGTCGAGCGATGGCGTCGATCTGCCGCGGCGAGCAGTGGAGCAGGTTTGTTCGACGCAGCAGAAATCGGCGGACACGACCGTTGGCGTTTTCGATGCCGCCCTTTTGCCAAG
>DASRQX010000468.1:0-1575 GCA_035696165.1 Acetobacteraceae bacterium
CACGATTTCTTCGGAAGCGCGCCGTACGACGCAGATCATCGACGCCAACGCGCTGCCTGGCCCTGCGGGCACGGCGGCTCTCGCTGGCGGCGGCACCATCACTCCCGGTGGCTATCCTTGCGCAGCGACGCTCACTGCGACCGGCGCCATCGTTGCCGGCACCGCGGTTGGCGGTTGCGGCTCGTTGCTCCCGGGGACGGGCGCCTATGGCGGCATGCAGACGACGGACTTCGTCGCCAATCTGCGCGTCGACCAGGCGTGGGGCGGTGCCCAGGTCATGGGCGCTCTGCATGAGGTCAATGCCAGCTACTACAGCGCCGCCAATGCGCTGCAGTCGGCTCCGAGCACTACCGGCGCCGGCGGCGTCGGCCATCCTGGCGATCGCTGGGGCTGGGCGGCGGGCGTGGGCTTGAAGATCAATACGCCCTTCATCACCCAAGGCGACTGGTTCCAAACTCAGGTCAACGTCACCCAGGGCGCGCTCCGCTATCTGTTCAACACCCCGAACTCGAACTGGGGCAAGGTTGACACGGGTAGGGAAGCCTTCGGCGTGCTCAGCGACTGCGTGTACGCAGGCGTGGTTGCCGTCGGCAACAACACCGGCTGCATGCTGACCAGCGCATGGGGCATCAACGCCAGCTACGAGCATTACTGGACCCCGGCTTGGCACACCTCTCTGTACGGCGCCTACTATCAAGTGTCGTACGGCCAGGGTACCGGATCCGCCAACGCCAACCTGTGCTCGGCGGCAGGCTTCGGCAACACGCTTGCGGGTACGCTGGCGGTTGCTGGTGCGGGCTGCAACAACAACTGGTCGAACTGGGGCATCGGCTCCCGTACTCAGTGGGACGTGACCAAGACGTTCTACCTGGGCGTGGAAGTCCTGTACTCGCAGTTGAACAGTGCGACGACCGGAACCGGCTCTGTCATTGGTCCGGCCGGCTTCGCCTCCTACGCCTTCGGCGGCGCGACTGTGAACGAAGCGCGCTCATCCAACTGGCTGGTCAGCGTTCGCGCTCACCGCGACTTCCTGCCCTGATCGCTTGATCGAGGTATGAAATCGGGAACCCCGGCAGTTCGTCTGTCGGGGTTCTTTTTTTGATCGACGGTTGCACTGTGAAAAAGCGGCGGCCAGGAAGGTCCTCATCGAAACCACCCGTCAGCAGCAAAAGCCGCAGCAGTTGCCAACGGGCGCGGCAGCTAAGGGCCGATAGGCGATATCGGAGCAACTACGGAATTGTCATGCAGTTCGCCTAGTCTGTCGCTAGAGTTGCCGACGGGACATGCCGATGCTCCGCGAATTAAAGGCAGCGATTGTGCCTGCGGCGGGCGGCCATCAGAAATTCAATTCTGACATTGATTCGTGGCCTTCCGAATGCCGAATGCCGCGCACGCTCGTGGAGCATCATGATGAAACTTCCTCGTCGAAATTTTCTGCGTCCGGCCGCGGGCGCTGTCGCGCTGCCGGCCGCCTGCGCAAGGTCACATCGGCAGCGGCGGATAGGTCAAGGTTCTCATGTGTGTCTTTCCGGTTTGATCTAGAATAGGCCATACTCCGGATTTAGCCGCAGCCAA
>DASRQX010000469.1:0-8848 GCA_035696165.1 Acetobacteraceae bacterium
CGCCGTCTTCTCCGCCGTCCGCAATCTCTTCGTCCCGCCCCGTTCCCGTCGCTCCGCCCTGGCCACCCATCTTCATCGCCTCAACGCCGTGGCGCAATGGAAGGCCGTGGCCGGCATCGCCGCCTGAGCCCGTTCGTGCAGCCGAGATCGCTTCCCCGCGCGCCCTGGTCAGTTAATGTGACAACCCCCCATCAATGTGAATTCGGGTTCTGTTCGCGGTGTCCGATCGGCTATTCACGTGATCGATGAAGGCTCGCAGTTTCGGCATCATTTGGTGGCGGCTGGGATAGTAGAGAAACACACCGGGAGCCATCGGCGCGAACGGCTCCAGGACGTGTAAGAGTTTTCCCGCTTTCACTGGTCCAGCAGCGATCGGCTCGGGCGCCTGCGCAAGGCCCAGTCCTTCGACGGCCGCGCCAAGGATTGTGGGCATGTCGTTGGCGATAAAAGGTCCTGAAACGATGACTTCGACTGCCTCGTTGCCATTGACAAAGGACCAGGGCGCGATCGACCCGTTTGAGCGGCGCATGCGCAGGCAAGCGTGCCGGCGCAGATCGTCGATGAGTTCCGGCCGCTGCCGCCGGCGCAGATAGTCGGGGCTGCCGACCACAGTCAGCGGGAATGACGGCGTCAGACGCACCGCGATCATATCGGCCTCGATGAACTGGCCGAGCCGGATGCCGGCGTCAAATCCTTCGGCAGCGATATCGACCAGATCCGCGCTTGCGGCGATCTCCACCTCGACCTCGGGATAGGCTTGGCAGAACGATGCGATCAGCGGCTCAAGCAGGATCGGCATCACCGCCCGCGGCGCCGTGAGTCGCAACAGTCCGGCAGGCCGCTGCCCAAGGTCACGCGCAACCTCGCTTGCGGCGACAAGTTCCTCGAAAGCGGGCTTTGCACGCGCGTGAAATCGCTCGCCGGCTTCGCTCAGGCCGACACTGCGCGTCGTGCGGATGAAAAGTGCTGCGCCGACGCGCGCCTCAAGTGCGCGTACCGCCTGGCTGATCGCCGATGGTGTTACCCCGAGCTCCGCGGCCGCTTTGCGAAAACTGCGGTGCTGGGCAACGCTCAGGAACGCCTCTAAGCCGTCGAGCGCGCCTTGCCTGACCGTGAAGTTCTGCTTCATAGCCCATCAACATTATCGCGGATAGTCGCTCACCGAAAGTGGCCGTACATGTGACGTGCAAATCAGTCGTTACGCACGGAGGACCGCTGATGACCGCCGCCGCCGTTCCCGCCGGTATCGTCCCGCCCAGTCCCGCCTGGCGCAGCCTGCTTTGGCTCATCCCGCTGACGGCCCTGTGGATTGTGCTGATCTACTGGCAGCCGGTTATCCCGGCGAGCGGCGTTCCGACCTCGGCACACCAGTTGATGGCCCATGGGGTCATCGCGGTCGGTTTGTGGCTCGGCCTCGAGGCCACCGACCTGACGCCGAGCCAACGCCGCACGACCTGGCTCGCGATCATGATCCCGGACACTCTTTGGTTCGCCGTCGCCTGGAGCGCGGCGATCGATGGCGTCTTCATCACGGGCGCCTCATTCTTACCGTTGCTGCCGTTGGCGATCTTCCTGCCGGTGATCATCGGCGCGCCCCCGCTGCTGTTGTCATCGCGTGTGGGGCAGGTACTCGACGCGATGCCGGCGACGTGGCTCGTCGCGCTTCAGCTTTACCGCGTGTTCGGCAGCCAGTTCCTCGCTTACTGGCTGCATGGGTCGCTTCCCGGCGTGTTCGCGTTGCCGGCGGGAATTGGCGATGTACTGACCGGCCTGTTCGCCCTGCCGGCGGCAATCGCCGTGGCGACCGGCACAGCTCAGGGCCGAAGGGCCGCGACGATCTGGAATATCTTCGGCCTGGCCGACTTCGCCGTCGCGATCACCATGGGGATGGTCACCTCGCCCGGCCCGTTCCAGCTGATCGTTCCGAATTCGGCGAGCATCAACGCCGGCGCCTATCCGAATGTGCTGACCCCCGCTTTCGTGGTGCCAAGCTCGATCCTGCTGCACGCGCTGTCGCTGCACCAGTTGCGCCGGCGCGGCCGGGCGGAGGCGGCGCGGCGCTAGCCCGCCTCTGCAAGTCCGAATGTCGCCAATCGAGCGAAACCCACGCTGCGTGCGCGCTTTTGCCTTCCCATGGCCGTAATCCGCCTGTCGGCCAAATCCCGCCAGACAGGTTAGCGCCCATGGCGGTCATTGGGGGACGCTATCGCAGCGCTCGAACGCAGCCATTGATTGAGGGTGCTCGGCTCGACCTGAACCGATGAACGTGGCTCAGACGGCGCCGGTCCCAATGAGGCCTCGGGCGCGATCGATGTTGCCGAGAACGAAGTCTGGCAGCCCGCGCCTTTGGCTATCCGGTTCTCAGCGCATCGCTGAGAGGAACCACGACACGCTTCGACAGATCGCGCGAGGGCGGGCGCTACAGCTCATTTTATATTGGAAGCGTCGACAGCAAGGCGCGCGTCTCGGTGACGACGCGATCCTGGAACTTCGGGTCGCGCACGAGCGCGGAACCGAGCATCGGGTGACCGCCTTCGTCGTAGTAGATGCTGGTCTGATCGGATGCATCGATCAGGACTTTGGTGGCCACGCGCGCGGCTCTCTTCGGGGTGCTCCAATACTTGATGTGGGGAGCGAGCAGCGGAAGAATGTAGTTCGCCAGGAAGCGGAGGAAGACGTTCGCATCCCGCCCAAGGCCCGTGTTCGGAGTGAAGCCAGGTTCGAGCGCGTTAAACCGCAACCGTGGAGTCTCACGGGCGAACACCATCGCCGTGGCGAGATTGCACTGCTTCGACGTGGCGTAGGCGTCTGCGCCCGGTATCGCGGAGCCGCCGGGTTTCCATTCGCCGCGCGCGCTCGCCTCCGCGGAGATGTAGCGACCGCCGCGAAAACCAGCGAGCCTGGCAGGCTTGCGCTCGGGGTCTTCGACGCCGGAGGCGACGAAGACGACGTTCGTACCATCGGGGAGATGTGGCACGAGCGCTTCGGTCAGTGCGAACGGCCCGAGGTGGTTCGTCGCAAACGCCATGTCCCAGCCCAGCCCGCTCGTTGTGGCTTGCATCGGGAAAATGCCCGCGTTGTTGAGCAGGCCAGCGATCGGAAAATTAAGCGCGATGATCCCCGCGGCCGCGCGCCGCACGCTCCCAATATCCGACAGGTCGCACACGACCGGCACCGCATGCTGGCCCTTTTGCTTGATGATTTTCTGCATCTCGTCGAGCTTTCCGCGGTCGCGGCCGACGAGGACTACGGTGCCGTGCTTGGCCAACTCGAGTGCCGTGTGGCGTCCTATGCCGGAGGTCGGGCCGGTGATGATGTACGCTTTGCGATCTGACGCGTCTTTTAAGCCAGTCTTCGGCATGTTTGTCTCCGCTTTATTGTCTGTCTAGTCAGTCTTTTATCGACCAAAAAATTATTTGACGATTCGCCAAAGGGCCTTGAACGCAGCCATGCCATGTTTGTCCGCGCCGGCCGGGTTACGGATCATGAAGTCGATCGTCGCGTCCGCCAGCGCGCTCATCAGGGCGGCGACGAACCCGAGCGGAACATCGCGCATTGGCCCATTCTCACGGCTCCGCTCCAGAAGCTTTGCGATACCAGCCATCGTCCGGCTTGCAGTCTGGTGGCTATCCAAGGTGATCTCGTCCGATACGCCGAGATGCGCGAGCGTCCGGCGCTTCTCGGGGCAGGACGTCGCCCAGCGCAACCAATTCGTCCAGATGTGGAGCATCTGTTCGCGGATGCGGCCCTTGGTTGGGAGTCCGTCTAAGGCAGCCGCAGCCAACTCCGCCTTGAGCTCTACGTAGAGTTGGTTCAACAAGTCGGCCTTCGTCTGGAAGTAGGTGAACAAAGACCCATTCGAGACGCCCGCCTCCTTCGCGATTGTTGCTGTCGGTGCGCCCAGTCCTTGCGAGGCGATGACGCGGATCGCTGCCGACATGATCGCGCTCCGTCTGTCATCGCTTCTCGGTCTGGCCATGATTCCTGTCCGTGTGATACATGACCGGTATATAAAAGAGCGGATAGTCAGTCAATGCCAAACCTTACATATTCCGCCAACGGCGGCACGTCGACCGACGCATGCACCTCGATCCCATCGCATTTGACCATGATCATATAATGCGAAAGGGACAGGCGAGCGGCTCAAGCGCATCGATCCCTGGTCCTCTCCTGGTCTTAAGTCTCTTCAGGCGTTGCGCAGGATGTCGCCGAGCGTCGCCGCCAGGAAATCGGCCACGCGGCGGATACGGGCGTTGCTGCGCACCTCTTCTTGCATGACCAACCAGACCGGCAAGTCCGGGTAGCCCATGCTGATGTCTACCTTCTCGAGTTCGGGATGGCGGCCTGCCAGCAAAACCTGTGCGAAGCCGACACCGGCTCCGGCCATCAGCAGGTTCCAGTATACCATCTGGTCGTCGCAGCGGACCGGAAAGTATTCGCGCGTCACCGAATAGCCGTGGGCGGCATACGCCTTGATGATGGCGTCGCCGCGGTCGAAGCCAATGACGTCATGCGCCAGTAGGTCTTCCATCACCTTGATTCGGCCGCGGCGGGCGAAGTAGTCGCGGGCGCCGAACAGGCCGATCGGCGTTTCCCCCAGTTTGCGTGCGATCAGAGCGTTCTGTGTCGGGTCGAACATGCGGATGGCGATGTCGGCGTCGCGGCGCAGCAGATTCTGGGTTAGGTCCGAGGCGATGATCTCGATCTGGATGCTGGGCTCAGCCTCGCGCAGCGCCACGAGGACCGGCGGCAGCAAAAGATTGGCGACGATCACGGATGCCGCGATGCGCACGGTCCCGGTCAGTCGCTGCGAACGGCCCTGGGCCTTGAGCTCCAGCGCCTGGGCGGCCTCGCCCATGGCGCGGGCGTCGTCGATCAGGCCTAGCGCCGCCTCCGTCGGATCGAGCCCGCGCACCGAGCGGGTGAACAGGGTGACGCCGAGCACGGTCTCCAGTTCGCGGATGTGCCGGCTGAGCGTCGGCTGGGTCGTCGAGATGCGCGTCGCGGCTGCCGACAGCGAGCCTGTTTCGATTACCGCGAGAAAGGAGCGCAGCAGCGCCCAGTCAATGATATTCATTTTTGAAACGCTTATATGCCCGTGTCGAGGATACCTATGCAGAAATAGTTGATCCAATCTCCAGGCGTCAACCTTGGAGATGTCGTCATGTCCGGAACAGTTACGGGAGCGCCGAAAATGCTCCTGCGCCTCGAAGCCCTGTTCGTCGCTATTGCCGCATCCGCGGCCTTCGCCCGGCTGGGTGCCAGTTGGTGGCTGTTCGTTGCCCTGTTCCTGGCGCCCGACCTGTCCATGCTGGGCTATCTCGCCGGACGCAAGGCTGGGGCTGCGCTCTACAATGTCGGCCACTGGTACGGCCTGCCATTTGCGTGGATCGCCTGGGGCGTGGTCGGGCAGGCCCCGCACGCCCTGGCGGTCGGGCTGATCTGGGCCGCACATATCGGCATTGACCGCGCCCTCGGGTACGGCCTCAAATACGCCGACGGCTTCGGTGTCAGCCATCTGGGGCTGATCGGCAAGGCCCGCGGCGCGGCGCAGTTCCGGACGGCGGAGGTCGCGTGATGAGGACGGTGCTGATCCTTGGAGCAGCGGGCAGCGTTGGCAAGGCCCCGGCCCCTGCCGTCCCCGGCCGCAGCTAGACGAGTGCAGCCCGCCGGAAGCGGCGACTCCGATCGGCTGGCCAAAACGCAGGCATCAGCTTGGCACGTGGAGCTGGCCCAAACGGGTTCAAATCTCCGGCGAGGTGTACTAGGCCATTCTCGATGCCTGAACCGGGTCAGCCGCGCCAGATCGCTACCGTGGATGTTACCGCCCTACAGGCGGCTATTGCGGCCGTGGCGCCCGTAAGCTGCCGGGCAGCAAACAGCCAACTCCTGCCATGCCTTCGCCCAGCGCGAATGTTTGCATTGAACCGAGAGCGACTGGCTCCAGCGGTGCCTTACGGCGGTGAGCCGACCGCCGTGCACCCTGTCAAAATCGCAACCTGTCAAAATCTGTGTGTCGGGGTACCAGGGTGCTGCGCAGGCACCTCCCGCGCCCAAATCATCGCGCCACCCGCCGTGCTCCGCTTCGCGGCCCAAGCCCGCAACCGGCCGATGTGAAGACAGCTCCAACGCGATCCCCCCGCTCGCCCCCACTCCCGTTTGCGAGGCGCGATCCTCGCCGCTATGGTCCGCCGCCGCGCCGCCGGCAGGTTTGCATCCAATCGGAGCGCGCAAGGAACGAGAGGGCCCGTGGTCGATATTTTCGACGAGGTGGACGAAGACCTGCGCGCCGAGCGTGCCCAGGCTCTGCTCAAGCGCTATGGCGGGTTGCTCGTCGCCGTCGCCCTGCTGGTCATCGCCGCCGCGGGCGGCTGGCAGGCCTGGCGCTGGTGGCAGGCCAAGCGCGACATGGCAGCCGCCACCGCCTTCATCGCGGCAATGAACACCGCCCAGGTCGTCGGCCCAGCCACGGACACGGCCAGCCGCAAGGCCGCGATCGCCCAGTTCGACCAGCAGGCGGCGACCGCGCCCGAGGGCTACCGAACCCTTGCGCGCCTGCGCGCGGCGGCGCTGAAAGCCGAAGCCGGCGACCTTGCCGGCGCCGCCGCGCTGTACGACCAGGTGGCCGCCGACAGCGCCGCCGACCCGGTGCTGCGCGATCTCGCCACCCTGCTCTGGGCACAATCCCAGCTCGACACCGGCGATCCGGCCCGCCTGGAAGCGCGGCTGAAGGCGCTCGCCGTTCCGGACAACGCCTGGCATGCTCTGGCCAGCGAGGATCTCGCATTGCTCGACCTGCGCCAAGGGCACACCGACGCCGCCAAGGCCACGCTGCGGCGCCTTGCCGGTGATGTCACCCTGCCGCAGGACCTGCGCGGCCGCGCCAGTGGCTTGCTGAACCGACTTGGCGGGTGAACTGGGCGCATGAGCCGCATGACCATCGGACGTGACGCCGCCACACGCGGCCTGTTGCTGACGCGCCGCGCCGCCCTGTTGGCACCGCTCGGCGCGCTGGCGGGCTGCAGCCTGTGGGACGATTGGTTCGGCAGCAACAAGAAGCCGCTGCCCGGCAAGCGGCAGACGGTCGCCGAGGCACAAGGCACCCTGGCGGCCGATGAGGGCGTGCCCAAGGTCGTGCTGCCGCCGCCGGTCCGCAACGCCGCCTGGCCGCAGGACGGCGGCAACCCGTCGCATCTCATGGGCCATCTCGCGGTCGGCGATCGGCTCGCGGAGGCATGGTCATCAAGTATCGGCGACGGCGCCGGTTACCGCACCAAGATCCTCGCCCGTCCGGTCTCCGCCGACGGCATCATCTACACGATGGATCCGTCCGCAATGGTGTCGGCCTTCCAGGTCGCCACCGGCGCGCGGCTTTGGCGGTTCGATACGCCGGAAGAAAAGGACCGCAGCCAGAACGTCGGCGGCGGTCTCGCCGTCGACCAGGGCACGCTCTACGCCGTCAACGGCCTGGCCGAACTGGTGGCGCTCGATGCCGCCAAGGGCACCGTACGCTGGCGCAAGAGCACCGGCACGGCGGCGCGGTCGGCGCCCACCGTCGCCGACGGACGGCTGTTCCTGACCACGATCGACGACCGGCTGCTGGCCTTCGCCACACAGGATGGCCGGCAGCTCTGGACCTATCAGGGAACCACCACGCCGACCGCCGTCCTGGGTCGGGCGGCGCCCGCCTACGCCGACGGCTTCGTCGTCGCCGGCTTCGGCTCGGGTGAGATCGCCGCGGTGCACGCCGACAGCGGCATCGTAGTGTGGACCGACAGTCTGGCGGCAGGCACTGTCAGTGGCACCGTGGCCGACTTCTCCACCGTTCGCGGGCTGATCACCATCAGCAACGGCGTCGTCTACGCCATCAGCGTCGGCCGGCTGATGGTCGCCCTGGATCTGCACGCCGGCCGACGCCTGTGGGAACGCTCCGTCGCAGGGCAGGATTCACCCTGGGTCGCCGACAACTGGATCTTCCTGGTCACCCTGAACCAGCAGATGGCGGCGATCAACCGCGACGACGGGCGGGTTGCCTGGGCCACCTCGTTGCCCCGATGGGAAGACCCGGACAAGCAGAAGGACCAGATCACCTGGTTCGGGCCGGTGCTGGTCTCCGATCGCCTGATTGTCGCCGGAACCAACGCGAAGGCACTGGCGGTCAGTCCCTACACCGGCAAGATCCTCGGACAGCAGTCACTGTCGGGCAGCGCCTCGTTGGGTCCGATGGTGGTCGCCGGCACCGTCTTCATCGTCTGTGACGACGGCCGGCTGGTTGCGCTCCGCTAGGGCAGAGCGCAGTGGTCAGTGGCCTGATTTCAGAGCGTAATGATTTTCCATTGTCAGGACGGGTGATGCTGCCGGTCGTGGTCATCGCGGGACGGCCCAATGTCGGCAAATCGACGCTGTTCAACCGCCTGGTCGGGCGGCGGTCGGCGCTGGTGGCCGATACCCCTGGCGTGACGCGCGACCGCAAGGAGGCCGAGGCGATGCTGCGCGGGCGCCGCGTCCGCCTGGTCGACACCGCCGGGCTCGAGGAAGCCGCCGCCGACACCTTGCCGGGCCGCATGCGTGCCCTCGCCGGCACCGCGGTCGCCGGCGCCGACCTTGTGGTCTTCGTCGTCGATGCGCGCGCCGGCCTCACGCCCGCCGACCGCCACTTCGCCCAATGGCTGCGCCGCCACGATCGCCCCCTGCTGCTGGTCGCCAACAAGGCCGAGGGACGCAGCGCCGGCGCCGCGGTGCTGGACGCCTACGCGCTCGGCCTGGGCGAGCCGCTCGCCGTCTCCGCCGAGCACGGCGAGGGCATCTCCAACCTGATGGCCGAAATCGCCGACCGGCTGCCGGCCGA
>DASRQX010000470.1:0-1724 GCA_035696165.1 Acetobacteraceae bacterium
CCTTCCGTGTTCAGTCGCTGCGAAAGAGTGCCTAAACGGCACCACTACACGCGGCCTGGGTGACGGTGCCGGGGTCAAGTCCCGCAGCCCGCTTGCGGGTGCGCGCAGCGCAGGACTTGAGGCCGGCACCGTCACCCAAGCACACTCGTTCGTGTGGTTCGGCAGCGATCGGTCCTGCATGCAAGTTCGCTCCGCCCTATCGTCCAGATCCATGTCCCAGCCCTGTCGATCATGTGGCGTCGCGCCACATCAACTCATATCCGGTCGCCGCTCGCAGCGGCCGCACCATAAACCCCCATGCTTGGGGCAGCGGGCTGGGCAATCGGGGTCATTCTTTAGCTGCGGCATGTTTCAGCCCGTCGTGGATGCGATCCCGTGCCCTGGACTTCGGCGAGCTGATCAGGCCCGACCGAACCTCGTTGTATCTGTCATTGCATGGCGCGGTGTTCCTTCATCGGCTCGATTTCGGTCGCTGTCTGGCTCACGCGGCGTTCAGCACGGCGCCTTGCGGCACCACACCGTGCTTGCCGTAGCGCCACAGCGCGATGAGCAGCTTGCGTGCCAGCGCAACGATGGCGATGCGCTTCACGCGCCCGCTTTGACCCTTGATCCGCTTATGGAACCACTGTGTGAGCGCCGAGTCAGGCTGATGACGCTGCCACGACCAGGCGAGCTCAATGAGGATCGCGCGCAACCGCCGGTTCCCGGCTTTGGAGATGCCCTGTTCGCGCTCCGTGCGGCCACTGGCCCAGGGCGTCGGCGCAATGCCGGCGAATGCCGCCACCTGCCGGCGATTATCGAACTCCCTGTTCAGACACTCCAGTGGCAGCACTGTGGAAAACTCCGGCCCGATCCCGCGCAGCCGCAACAGCAACGGCGCGGCTGCCATTTCGGGCGATGCGGTTGTCGCCGCCTCCGGCACCCTGTCCGGCGCCGCATTTACCCGCGCGGCCCGCAGCAGCGCGTCACGTTCCGCCTCCGCGGCCTTGATCTGGTCCGACAACAATTCCAGCCGTTGCAAGATACGCTCTATCGTCGTCCGCAGATGTGGCGGCAGTTCGCGTCCGTCGCCGGTGCGCAACGTCCGCAGCACCTGCCACGCTGCCTTCTTCAACGGCTTGAACCCGGCAATCCCCTGGTTGGCAAGCAGTCCGCCAACTCGATTGCTCAGCTTCGTCCGCTCGGCCACCAGCTCGCCGCGTTCGCGCGACAGGCGGCGGATATCTTCCTGCGCCACGCCCGGTGGCACCACCATCGAACACACCCCCGCTTCACCGCCCAGCCAGGCGGCCAGGCTGCGCAACAACTTCTCCCCATCGATCCGGTCGGTTTTGGGCTTGCGTCGGCGCTGCGGGCCGAGCATGGACGCCGCGTCCACCACGTGGCTCTCGACCCCCTGCGTCTCCAGCCAGCGGTGCAGCCAGAACCCGTCCAGCCCGGCCTCGTAGATACTCACGATCCGCACCGGACGGCCGGTTCGGCGTTCCACCTGTTGGCGCTGCGTCGTCAGCAGGCTCAGCACCTTCTCCGTGTCGCGCGCTGGAACCGTGAAGCGCGACAGCTTCGTGCTGCCCGGCGCGCGGACGGTCAGCACCCACCTGCTCTGGCTCAGTTCAAACGAAACCAGCACTGTGCCAGGCTCCGACCCGGGGGCGGTCGGGTGGTCTTGTGGTTGGGTCTCGATACGCATCGGTTGCTCCCTCGTGGTGTGGGAGGCATACCGA
>DASRQX010000471.1:0-17972 GCA_035696165.1 Acetobacteraceae bacterium
ACGCAAAACACGCAGATGATTCGGCATGCTTCGCAGGGCCTGGGGTTACGCGTTTGATTCCCCGTCGTGTACGCTGGCCCGAAGCGCATTGTGCCCAGCGCATTGTGCACGGTGAACGCGAAGCCGATCGTGTCCCCCGAAGGCTCATTCAGGCTGGCGTCATCTGCGTGTTTTGCGTGCATCGTCTTCTTCATCTGCGTTAAAATTCTCCCTTCGCGATGCCGCCAACAACCGACTTCGGAAGCACGGATTGGACACAGGTGTGGTCTCCCTTGGGGCAAATTGGATCGGCCAGTGTAGCACAATGCGGCAGCAAGTGATAGTTAATATATTTGACTTATCCGACCAGATCCGAACGCCCACAAACGATGCAACCTAGTACAGCGTTTCCACGGAACGACTCCTATCACGATGTATCCGAGACCGGCTCGCCGACCGATTGACCAACGTCGAACCGGCGGCGAGTGAGCCCGGCTGTCAGTAAGCGCGGCTGTCAGTAAGCTCTATGTGGCCGGCACAATGCAGTCGGGAGCATTGAGCCATCATGCCCGCGGATGATACGGCCACACGGGGGTTGTCGGATCGGTGCCTGGCCTGCCCGCGATGACCCCACGCGGCCTGACGCATATCCTGGCGAACATTCCATATGCCGGGCTTGCTCACTCGGAGCGGGACGTTGCCTCGACGCCCCTCACCTTCTCCACAAACGCCCGTATCAGCTCCGGATCCTTCACCCCGGGGGCACTCTCAACCCCGGAGGACACATCCACCGCCGGCGTGCCGGTCACGCGGATCGCCTCGACGACGTTCGCCGCCGTCAACCCACCAGCCAGCAGCCACGGCCCGGGGGCGACCCAGCCCCGCATGATCCCCCAGTCGAACGGCGTCGCGTTGCCGCCCGGCCGTGTTGCTGCCTTGGGCGGCTTAGCGTCCAGCAGCAGAGAATCCGCCCCGGCCATTTCCCCCGGCAGGTCGGCCGCGGTGGAAACCCCGGTTGCGCGCCAGACGGCCCGCCCGAACTGCGCCCGCAGCGCCGCCGGATCCACCGCGGCATAGACCTGCAGGACGTCCAGCGGTACGCTGGCCAGCACCTCAGCTATTATCGCCTCGGTCGGATCAACGAACAGCCCCACCTGCGGCGGCCCGCCTGGCATTCGAGCGCTTAGCGCCGCGGCCCGCGCCGGGGTGACGAACCGCGGCGAGGGCGGGAAGAACACGAACCCCACCCAATCGGCGCCGGCTGCCACCGCGGCGTCGAACGCCGCCTCGCTGTTCAGACCGCAGATCTTGACCCGCACGCCCGTCACGCAATCGCCGCCACGATTTCAGGCGCAAGCTCGGCCGCGATCCCCGCCGCCGCCGCGCCCGGGTCGGCCGCGCCCGAGATCGGACGGCCGACCACGATCCAGTCGGCGCCGGCTGCTGCCGCCTCGTGCGGGGTCATGACCCGCTCTTGGTCGTCTCTCGCGATGCCGGCCGGTCGGATGCCCGGTACCACGAGCGTCGGCCCGCGCCCGAGCGCGGTGCGGAGCATCGCCACCTCCAGCGGACTGCACACCACCCCGTCGGCTCCCGCGTCCAACGCCAGCCGGGCGAGGCGGAGCACCTGCTCGGCTGGCGTGCCGGCTACCCCGATCGTCGCCAGGGCAGCGGCATTGATGCTGGTCAGCACGGTCACCCCGAGCAACAATGGTCGCTCCGCGCCCGCGGCTTCGGCGGCGTGCCGCGCGGCGGTGATCATCCCGGCGGTCCCGGCGGCATGGATTGTCAGCATACGCGGACGCAGCGGGAGCACCGCCCGCACTGCACCCGCCACGGTGACCGGAATATCGTGCAGCTTCAGATCCAGGAAGATCGGCCGGCCCGTGATGGCGCGGTATCCGGCGCCGCCGTTGGCCAGGAAGAACTCGAGGCCAAGCTTGAACATGCCACAACTCGGCGCAACGGCCGCGGCCCACGAGCGCGCCTTGTCGAGATCGGTCGTGTCGAGGGCCGCAATCAAACCAACCGTCATACGGAGTCACCCCCCGCCCGAGTCCCTGCCATCGACGATCTATGACTCTCTGCGGCAAGTGCCGCCAGACCCTGGCTTTCCCGGGCGGCCTTGTAGGTCATCCGAACCGACAGAAGTGTCTGATATACCCCTGTGCTCAGGCAGGTTGGGAGCACAGGCGGCCGAAAAACCAGCTGGATGCGGCAACTCTTTATGGCGCGGCGCTTCTCTCAGATTCGGAGTACATTACGTCTGATTGGGGCGGGCCAGCCGCTTGAGCGTCGCGATCTCGCGGAACACCTCGCGTACCGGCCGGGCAGGGCTGCCGGCCACCACCGCGCCGGGATCGAGGTCCGACATGACGCCCGACTGGGCGCCGACCCGCGCCCGCGTGCCGACCCGCACATGGTCGGCAACCCCGGCCTGGCCACCGACCACGACGAAATCACCGATCTGCGCGGAGCCCGAGATGCCGACCAGCGCGGCCACCGCGCAATGCCGACCGATCCGCACGTTGTGTGCGACCTGGACCAGGTTATCCAGCCGCGTGCCGGCGCCGACCACGGTGTCGCGCAAGGAGCCGCGATCGATCGTTGTGTTGGCACCGACCTCGACGTCGTCCTCCAAGATGACCAGGCCAAGCTGCGGCACCGTCTCGAACCCGTTCGGCGAGATGGTGAAGCCGAAGCCTTCCTGTCCGATCCTGGCGCCCGGAAAGACGATGACGCGGGCGCCGAGGATCGCATGGCTGATACTGACATGCGCGCCGATCCGGCAATCCGGGCCGAGCACCACACCCTCGCCGATTACGGCGCCGGGTCCGATCATGCAGCGCGCACCGATTTCGGCGTGCGCGTCGATCACGGCCTGCGCGCAGACGTTAGCCGTGGAGTCCACGATGGCGCCGTCGGCCACCACCGCAGAATGGTGGATGCCGGGCCGGACCGTGGGCACTGGGTGGAACAGCTTCGCAACCTGCGCCCAGCCGGCTGGGGGATCGGGGGTAATCAGCGCCAGCGAACCAGCCGGCACCTGGTCCCGCATCTCCGGGCGGACCAGCACCGCGCCGGCACATGTGCGGGCCAGTGCCGTGGTATGGCGGCGGTGTCCGACGAAACTGATCTCGCTGGGTCCGGCGGTTTCGAGCGCGGCCATTCCAGTCAGCAGAAGGTCACCGGCCTGCGGCAGTTCGCCGCCCAACGGAAGCCCGCATAACGGCGGGTCGGCTGGCGGGACGCTGCAGCCCGCCGCCTCGGCCACCGTCCTGAGAGGATGCGGTCCGGTGCAGGCAAAAAACCGAGGGTTGCCCGCGCTGGTCGATCGATCCATCCGACATCCCCTGTTGCCGCGAGACCTGTTGCTCGGCTGTCCTGGAGCACGAGACAAGTACACCACGCGCGATGACGCCGCGGCGGTAACAGTCACGCGTCGCCGGCGGCGGCCTCCGGCACCAGCCCAGCGCCTTGTCTTGCGCCCGATCACGGCAACTGGCAACAATAAAACCTTTTTCGGAACGATCCTGCTCCGGAACACGGCCGAGGGTCCGTCAGTTTCGATCAGGGCAGTGTCCGCCATCATTTTCGGCCGGCTGGCGCGCTGAATGGACGGCCGGTTTCGCATGGCCACCGGTTCCGAGCGGCCGACGCACCGGGACGGGGCTTGGTTACAAGATTTGTTCTAATTGCTACTAATTATATTGCGTAGACGTAATCTGACGCTGATCTGGCGAACTCTACATCACACGCACACCGTCCTCGCCGCGAATTGCCCCAGATGTTGTCCAATACCAAGCGTCGAAAAGATTGACCCACCGACTGCTCAGTCCGTCATCACCGGCCCCCGGGTCAAGCGCCCGGGGACAGGCGGACCCGGCCCTTGGCGGAGGCAGGGGGGAGATCCCGACAGCATCGCTCGCCACCCGGGTCGGCCCCCCGGCGCCGCGGTGCGGGTCTTGCACGCCCCGGTCGTGCACGCCCCCGTCATACACGCCAAAGCTGGACCATTGCGCCGGTATCCGCCCCCGATGGCTCTGTGACGATCTGGCGTGTCGCGATCCGCGCGGGCGCGATCTGCCCTGGCAATCTTGGCGCGGATGGCCTATATGCTGGTGGATCGGCACTTTTCCGTCCGGGCCGCTCGTGACTTAGTGCGGCACTGTCGCATCTCGAAGCTCTCCCCCAGAAGAGTAATCCGGCCCGCGCCGTGCGGTCCGCCGATAACTTGGAGTGACACGATGTCGACAGGCACGGTCAAATGGTTCAACGCCCAAAAGGGCTACGGCTTCATCCAGCCCGATGATGGGTCGAAGGACGTCTTCGTCCACATCTCGGCGGTCGAGCGCGCGGGGATCGGCAACCTCAACGAGGGTCAGAAGATCAGCTACGAGGTCCAGAAGGGCCAGCAAGGCAAACTCTCGGCGGAAAATCTCCAATCTGTCTGACCGTACCTACCGGCGCCCTGCATCCATGGCGCCGGCCGTCGCGGGGCTGGGTATGACGTATCACAAGTTCAAGGTCGGGCAGACGGTCAACATCATCCCCAATCGCCTGGACAGGCACCTGCCTAGCGGCGCCTATACGATCGTCCGTCTGCTGCCGATCGAAGGGATCGATGTCCGCTACCGGGTGCGCAATTCGCGCGATGGGCACGAACGCGTCGTGCTCGAGGGACAGTTGTCGGTCCACGAACCTGTTGCGTCATAATGGTGGCGTCGCAGTGATGGCGTTGTAATGCCGCAGTCGGCCGCCCCGCTTGTTGCGGCCCACGATATCAGCCGAACCCGTGTGCTGGCGCACCTTCTGGGCGATCACCCGGTGCGCCTGCTCGCCATAGAATTGAGGCGCTTGAACGAATGACGGCCGCGACTGCCATCGCCGAGGTCCCAGCGGACGCCACTACGATGCCGACATCCATGCCGGAGGTTGCGTCGCGGGTGGTTACGTTGCCGGTGGTTACCCTGCCGGTGATTGCCGAGGCTGCCGCGCCAGGCGCCGCGCCCGACGATGCACGCCCCTTTCGCAAGGGCGACCTGGTCGTCTATCCGACACACGGTATCGGTGTCGTCGATCACATCCGCGTCGAGGAAATCGGCGGCCAGAAGCTGAACTGGATCAAAATCTCGTTCACCGAAAACCGGATGTCGCTGCGCATTCCCGTGCGCAAGGCAAAGGACATCGGCCTGCGCCGGCCGGTCAGTCGCCAGGCGTTCACCGAGGTGCTGGCCATCATCCGCGGGCGCCCCCACGCCAACCGCATCGTGTGGACGAAACGCGCCCTGGAATATCAGGGGAAGATCAACTCGGGCAGTGTGAAGGCGCTGGCGGAGGTCGTGCGCGACCTGCGGCCGGCGCTGGACGGCTCGGAGTCCAGCTTCAGCCGACGCAACCTGTTCGAGTCCGCGATCGATCGCCTGGCCGCGGAGTTCGCGGCGGTGTTCCGGACGGACAAGGCGGCGGCACTCGATCGCCTGATGGCGGCCCCACCGCCCGCTTGAGGTTGCCTTGGGGCGGCTTCAAGCGGGCGGCTACCCGCCCATCGGTCGTGGCTATGGGGAAGCCTCTCCCCCTCGCCTTGAGGGCTTGGGCCGCGAAGCGGACCAAGCCCTCAAGGCGAGGGGGGGAGCGGCACCCCCCGGGCCATTCGGGAAGCTGCGATCCCCACCAGACTACCCCACTATCCAGACTGTGCTTGGCTTGCCGACCAGGCCGGCCGAACGGTAGTTTCGGCTTCAACTGGATCGTTCGGGCACGACAGTGTCGCAGCCGATCTCCCTTACCGAGCTCGCCAACAAATACGGCAGCGACAAAGGGAATGCGGTCCGCTTCCGGCATGATTACACCGCCCTCTACGACCTGAACTTTGCCCCCCTGCTGCTGCATCCCATCCGGCTGCGGGAGATCGGTATGGCCGTCGGTGGCCCGGAGGGCGGCGGGCCGATCGAACGGGAGGCCACCGCGCCATCGATCGCCGTGCGGCTGGAGTACTTCCCGCATGCCGAGATCTATGGCTTCGATATCAGTGACTTCTCCCATGCCAGGCATCCGCGTTTCTGGTTCATTCTAGGCGATCTGGGGTCGTACGGCGATCTCGCGCGCCTCGCGGCGACGGCGCCCCAGTTCGACATCATTATCGATGACGGAGCGCACGCATGCTTTCATCAGCAACTTGCACTGAGTTGCCTGTTCGGCCGGCTCGCATTGGGCGAACTGCACGTTATCGAGGGTCTGAACTGGCAGCCCGCGGCATTCCAGGCGGCTCTGCCGGCGCTGCCGAAGACCGCGACGTTGTTGCACGATGCGCTGGTCCGGCGGAACGATGTCGGCAGCGCCGCGCTGCCCGCCGACCAGCTTCGCGCGATCCGGCAGTGGACGCAGTCCTGCGCGCTGTTCCCGAGCTTTTGCGATGACGGGTTCTCCAGAAGCTGGCCGTACTGCGCAAGCGATATGCGGCGGCCGAGCAGGCAACCGACCCGCTGCCCACCGTGCGGAGCTTCGACCTGTTCGACACGCTAGTCGCGCGGCGCTGCGTCGAACCCCATGCCGCGTTCCGTGAGATTGAGCGCCGCGCCGCGCGCCCCGGCTTTGCCGCCGATGCCAAACTCCACGGCGCCCCTTACACCTTGGACGACATCTACCGGCGCCTGATCCAGGACACCGGCATCAGCGACGCGGATGCCGGCCGGCTGCGCGATCTTGAGCTGACCGTGGAGCGCAAGATGTTGTTTCCGATCGCGCAGCACTGCGCGGAGTTCGTGGCGGGCGATATTGTCGTGTCGGACATGTATCTGCCGGGGGAGTTTCTCCAGGAGTTGGTGTCGCGGACCTGCCGGCTGCCAGCCGCGCGGCTGTTTGTTTCGGCGGAGGGCAAGCGCAACGCGACGATCTGGCCGATCGTGCATGGCGCCTGCACGGCGGTGGAGCATGTGGGCGACAATCCGGTGACCGATCTGCGGTCCGCGCGGGCGGTTGGCGTCCCGGCACGCCTGAGCACCATTGCGCGGCGCACGGCCATCGAGGCCGACCTGGCCTCCGCCGGCTACGAGCCGCTGGGCAACTTGATTCGCGAAGCGCGGCTGCGGACCTGGCCGGCGAACGAAATGGCGCGACATCTGCAACGGTTGCAGATCCAGGCCAACTTCCCCCTGCTGTTCGTCGCAACGCTGGAACTCGTTAACATTGCGGAACAGCGCGGCTGGCGGCGCATCCAGTTCTCCGGTCGTGACTGCTTGCTGTGGACCGAGCTCTATCAGGCGCTCGCGCCGTTGCTCGGCGCCGCGCCGTCTGCCACCTACTTCCACTCGAGCCGCCTGGCGCGCGCGCACCCGTCGCCGGATTACGTCGGATATATCGCGAGCCTGTGCGATGGCGGACCGTCGGTCGTGGTGGATATCTGCGGCACCGGCTGGTCACTCAATCGATTGGTCGAATATCTGCCCGACTCGGCGCCCCCGATCTTCCTTGTGCACCACCTCGAAATTCCGCTGCGCGGCTATCGCGAACACCACGCCCCTGTCGCAGCCCCGATCGAGCCGCTGTGCTGTCTGCGGCGCGGGATCATCAACAATGAGAACGAGACGCTCGAAGAACTGCACCGCACGCCATATCCCTTTCTCAGGGACGTGACCGCGGCCGGGACCGGATTTCAGCCCGTGTTCGTTCCGGAGGGCCACGCCGAGTCGGCCGCGGCGGTGTTGCAACTGCGCCACGCGACCTTCCGTGGCACCATTGCTCTGCTCGATACATTGCGTGCCGAGCAGGTGGGGGCGATGCGGCGCGCCGAACATGCGGCCATGATTGCCCGCATCTATCGCGACATGGAGGGCCAAGGCCACCACGTCGCGCATTTCCTGCCACAGAGGCTGCGCGAGGAGAAAATCGTCAAGCAGTTAATTGAGGAACGCAGCGCCAGTATTCATAAACCATGACCATTGTTTGGGTCATTGCTGTGACGTGCCGTCGCCGGTTGGTTTCCCGGGCAACCCGACGCGCGATACCAACCGACGGAAGCGTTGGAAGAGCCACGTCCTCCGCCCGCGGGGCCGTGTCTGGATCCTGTGCATCCGGCATGCCCGGCATGGCGCTTCTGTTTTGTTGACATCGGGGCTGCCGGCGTAGGAGCGTCCCCGGCAAAGCAAATCAGGGGACTTCGGCATGGACCAGAAACGCGACGGCACAGGCCGCCTGGGGCGGCGCGAGTTGCTCATGGCCGCGGCTGGTGCGGCCGCGCTCGGCGGGCGCCGGGCCGGCGCGCAGGGTGACGGTCCCTGGGCGATCCCACCCAAGAGCAAAGTGGACAAGCTGAACTTCGTTGTCTGGACCTACGGCGACATCTACACGAAGATTCAGGCTAAATTCAAAGCGGATTGGGGCGTCCCGGTCGAGGCGACCATCTCCGCGTTCAACGACCATCCCGCCAAGCTGATGACGATGTACGCGGGTGGCGAATCGATCGATGTTTCACAGTCCTCGCCCTTCTCGTTTCCCAACTTCATCAGCCAGGGCCTTGTTGAACCGATCGGCGATCTGCCGGGGGCGAAGGAGTACCTCGCCGACCTGACCGACAGCGCCAAACAGGTGGCGGTCTACAACGGCCAGCTGATGGGCCTGCCCTACTTCTCAACGGTGTGGGTGTGGAACTACTACACCGACCTGATGGAGAAGGCGAAGTTTCAGCCGTTCAAGACCTATGACGAGTTGATGGAGCAGCTTCGCAAGGCGAAGCAGGACAAGATCGCGCAGTATCCGATTATCTGGGTGGCCGGCGTTGGGCTCGAACAGTTGCCAGGCACCTGGTACCAGATGACCTGGAACCGCGGCGGTGTGTTCTTCGACAAGCAGGGCAATCCTCAACTCGGCCCTGGTTCGATCGCGCGCGAGACACTGAAATGGTGGGTGCAGACCTTCAAGGAAGAACTCGCCGATCCGGAATCGCTGAAGGCGCAGTTCACCGGTTCCGCGAAGGCATTCGGGGCCGGCAAGAACCTGTATCGCGGGCCGAACCACCACTATGGCCTCAATATCGCCAACGATCCCGCTCAGTCGCCCAACGCCGGCAAGATCAAGGTGCACGGCTCACCCGGCGACGGGATGACGATCGGGGACACCCATGTCTACTTCCTGTGCGCCGCCAATCGGGACAAGGAATGGGCCTGGAAGCTGCTGCAGTATCTCGGAGGCAAGACCAAGGACGGCCAGTACACCCAGGCCATCAACCTGGCGCGCGACGCCATGCTTGGCTCGGGCTACAATTCCGTCATGAAGAGTGCCGCCATCACCGAGGGCTGGAAGCCGTGGGGCGATCCGGTGGAGATCCTGCAGATCTGGGACAAGGCGACCTATGTCGCCGAGGTGGTGCCTTCCATCTACAAGCCCTGGCATTTTCCGTGGTCGGACCGTATCAACATCGAAGTGTCCAAGGCGCTGACCGGACAGATCACGCCCGACGTCTGTTGCGACAACCTGGTCGTCGCGATCAAGGAGGTGCAGAAGGGCTGAGGCGGCGGCGCTAACGGAGGCGCCGCGGTGGCGCCGGCAAAACCGTTCCGCTTCAGCCGCGAATTGCCGCCGCGAGCGCTTGGCGTGGCGATGAACATCCCCACGCTGCTGACGCTAGGTCTCGTGCTCGCCTATCCGATCTACTACGCGGCATACCTGTCGTTCCACAAGGTTTCGCTCGCAGAATTACGTCGCGGCGTTTTCCCGTTCGTCGGCCTCGCCAACTATGAGCGTATCTTCAACGACAGGCTGTTCCTGCTCGCGCTCAAGAACACGCTGATTTTCACGGCCTTCTCGGTGACAACAGAGATCGTGCTGGGTATCGCCATCGCGCTGCTGATCGACCAGAGGCATGTCTGGACCAGCCGTGTCACAAAATTCCTGCTGCTCGTGCCCTACGCAGTACCGCCGATCGCCAACGGGCTGATCTGGTCGTTCATTTACAGTTTCGAGTATGGCTTCCTCAACCGCATCCTGTTCACCACGAGGATTTCCGATGCGGCGGTAAACTGGTCGGGTGATCCGGCGACCGCGCTGCTCGCCGTCTCCATCCCCTATATCTGGCGCACGCTGCCGTTCGCCATCCTGCTGGTGCATTCCGCGTTGCAAGGCATTAGTCGGGAATACTACGAAGCGGCATCCGTCGATGGCGCGGGGGCGTTGCAGCGTTTCTGGCATATCACACTACCGATGTTACGACCCATCATCGTGGTCATTCTTGTGTTGCGCACGTCCTTCGCCTTCGCGGTATTCGACGAGGTGCTGGCAATCACCCAGGGTGGCCCGGGCGATGCCACCTGGGTCGCGTCCTGGTACAGCTACAAGAAGGGCTTCTCGCCGCCGTTCGACATCGGCCTTGGCGCCGCCTCGGCCTATGTGCTGGCGATCATGGTCGGTTTGTTTGCCATCGCCTATGTCGGCTTCATCTACCGGCGTATCGACTAGGCCGCGTATTGAATGGGAGAGCGAACATGCGCCCCGGACCCTGGACACGCGCCGCCCTGCACCTTGCCAACCTGCTGGCAATCGCTTTCTTCCTGCTGCCGATCGCCGCGGTGCTGTTCGCCGCGCTGCAATCGGAGAAAAGCCTGCACGCCAATACACGCGGTCTGTGGCCGCCGGAATGGACGCTCGATAATTTCCGCGTGATCCTGTCGGGTGGCGCGCAGCGCGGCGCCATCTTCGAGCAGGCGACCTATCTTCCGGACAACATCAAGAAGATCCACTTCGCCCTTATCAACAGCACGATCATTTCGGTGAGCGTGACCTTGCTCACCCTTATCTTCGCGTCGCTGACCGCCTACACCGTGGCGCGGCTGCGGCTGCGCTGGGTGATGTGGCTGATGAGCGTGAACGTGTTCGCGCGGTTCGTGCCGATCATCGTGCTGATGGTCCCGCTGTATGTCACGTTCCGGCAATTCGGCATGCTCAATTCGATATGGGGTGTGATCATCGCGTTGACCGGCTTTCTGCTGCCCTATGGCATCATCATCCTCGCGCCTTATTTCGCGACCATTCCCCAGGAGCTCGATGATGCCGCGCGCATCGACGGGTGCTCGCGATTCACGGTGTTCCTGCGGATCACCCTGCCGCTGTCGACGCCCGCGCTCGCGTCGTACGGTGCCATCGTCTTCATCATCGCCTGGAATGATCTGCTGATCCCACTTATTCTCAACAACCGCGCGGAATTCATGACGCTTCCCGTGATGATCGCCAGCCTGGTGGGTGACGTGTTCGCGTTTTTCAATCTGTCGATGGCGATCTGCGTGATCGCGCTGGCGCCGACGGTGATTCTGGTGCTGTTGCTGCGCCGGTTTGTGGTGCAGGGCCTGTCGGCGGGGGCGGTGAAGGGTTGAGAGGCCGTCCTGGAACGCGGTCGGAGTGCTGGGATCCTCGTCATGCCGGCGCCCCTCCCCCGGCATGCCGCCGCCGCCCGTCATGCCGGCGCTGGCCGGTATCCACGACTTGGCTTCGTTGCAACAAAGTCAAGTCGTGGATACCGGCCGGAGCCTGCCCTCGGGCGCTTGACCCGGGGGCCAGCATGACCGGGGGCGGCGATCGTGGGTCAATCCGTCCGCCGCTTGGTACTACACCGTCAACTGCGTCAACGCCCGACCCACCCACTGCGCGGTCAGCTTCTCCTGCACCCCATTCTGCAACAACCGCTCATGCAACGCCGGGAAATCCACCCGGTCCAACGCCTGATCCTGGTTGAAGCAGGAGAACACCACGCTGCGCGCACCGGTAACCGGATCGATCTGCGGCTGCAAGCACTGCGCGCAAACCTCCTTCATCATGCATTGCATCGGCGAATTGATCGAACCGATCGCGGTGTGCCCCGGCAATAGATACGGCGCCAAAGCACCGTGCCGAGCCGCGCCGACCGCCTGCATCATCCGGTCCGACCCGATGGCGATCAGGTGCGCGGCCTGGTTCAATGGCACGACCTGCTCGCCAAGCATGCCGGACCCATACGCCGCCATCCCCTGCACAATGTTGCCCACCACCGTCCGGTCCTGCGGCCGAGCCGGATTCGGCACGAACCCCGGCGCCTCATCGCAGCACCATACGATCACATCGCCGGCGCGCTCGATCTCGTCCACCTTGTAACGATCGCGCGTCTGCTTGTAGCCGGCGAAGTAGATCACCCGAGACCCCGCCGCTCGCAACGCCGCGCCGATCGAGAACAGAACGGCATTGCCCAACCCGCCGCCGACCAGCGCCACCGTCGAGTTGGCGTGGATCTCGGTGGGCGTCCCCGTCGGTCCCATCAGCACCACCGGCTCGCCCGGCTTCAGCCGCGCGCACACATCCGAACTGCCGCCCATCTCCAGCACGATCACCGACACCAGGCCGCGCGCCGGATCGGTCCAGGCGCCGGTCATCGCCAGGCCTTCTATCCCCAGCACGGTCTCGCCCGTCGGATCGCGCACGCGCGGGGCCAGCACCTCGAAATTCTGCAGCCGGTAGAATTGCCCCGGCCGGAACGCCCGAGCCGCCGCCGGGGCACGGATCACCACTTCCACGATGGTGGGTGTCAGGCGATGCACCGCGTGCACCGCGGGCAACAACTCCGCCCGGCAGCGCGCGATCAGCGCGGCTCCCGAAACATCCGTCGCAGCCCGCTCCGCCAGCACGCGCGAGACGGTGGGAAAACCGCGTTTCGCTCCGCCCATCGCCTTCACCACATTGCCGAAGAAGCTCGGGTGCAGGTCGCCGAAGAAGCTGACGAACCGCCCATCCCCCGCCCCACCCGAGACGCGGTGCATCAACACATACGTGGCATCCGGCTTGGCCAGGCCGCGGGCCGGGCTGACCGGCGCGCCGGTCTCATCGACCGCCTGGAAATACTTGCCGTCCAGCTTGAACCGCCCATCCTCGCGCGCCAGCACCGTGTTGGGCTGCGTGCCGGCCGCCACCAGGATCGCCCGCGCCGGCAACACCGTTTCGGTCCCATCCGCACGCGCCAGGCGCAACGCAGCGGCGTGGCCGAACGCATCGACCTCGACAGCGCGCGGGGTCAGGCCCTCGGCGAAGCGCACGCCTTCCTCCAGCGCCTTGGCCACCTCCTCGTGGTTCAGCGTGTACGACGGGCTGTCGATCAACTGGCGGCGATACGCGATCGTGGCACCGCCCCAGCCGTCCAGCAGTTTCGCCAGCGCCGGCGGCCGCCCTTCGCGCGCCGCCGCGGCGCGTTCCTGCGCCAGCGCCGCCGCGTGCGTCAGGAATTCGTCGGCGATCGCAGCTTCCTCGGCGTTCCACGCCGCGCGCACCGCCGCCTCGCCGCGCTCCGCCGCCAGCACGCCGTAACGCGTGGCAAATTTCTCCACCTGCCGCACGTAGTAGGCGAGGCTTTCCGTAGCCGTATCGATTGCGGTCAGCCCGCCGCCGATCACCAACACCGGCAGCCGCACCTGAAGATTGGCGATGGACGAGAACTTCGCAGCGCCGGTCAATTGCAGCGCCATCAGGAAATCCGAGGCCGCCCGCACGCCTCGCGCCAGGCCGTTCGGAATGTCCAGCACCGTCGGCTTGCCGGCGCCCATGCACAGCGCGATGTGGTCGAAGCCCATCGCCCAGGCGTCGTCCATGCCCATCGTCGCGCCGCCGCCGAAACGAACGCCGCCGAAATGCGCGAATTTTCCCCCCCGCCGCTCCAGCAGCAGCCGAACCAGCTTCAGGTAGTTCTTGTTCCAGCGCACCGTGATGCCGTACTCGGCGACGCCGCCGAACCCGGCCATCACCCGGTCGTCCAGGTTCTCGTACAGCGTCGCCGCGTCGCGCACGGGCGCGCGCGCATCGAAGCCCAGCGGCTCGATCTTCAACCCGTCGATCGCCACCACCGTGTGGCCGTCGTTCATCAAGTGGTGCGCCAGCGTGAACCCGGCCGGCCCTAGCCCGACGATCAGCACCTTGCGCCCACTGTCCGGCCGCGGCAGCGGGCGCGCAAAGTCCAGCGGATTCCAGTGCGTCAGCAGCGCGTAGATCTCCACCCCCCAGGGCAGATCCAGCACATCCTTCAGCACCGAGGTCTCGGCCTGCGGAATGTCCACCGGATCCTGCCGCTGATAGATGCACGCCTTCATGCAGTCGTTGCAGATGCGATGCCCGGTCGCCGCCATCATCGGGTTGTCGATGGCAATGGCGGCAAAGGCGCCCAGCACGCTGCCTTGGGCGCGCAGCATGTGCATCTCGCTGATCTTCTCATCCAGCGGACAGCCTGCCAGCGTCACCCCGAACGGCGACTTCTGGAACGCGCCCGTCTTGCGGTCGCGCAAGCCCTTGGAGCAGGAATCCTTCCCCTGCTCATGGCACCAGATGCAGTAGTTCATCTGATCCAGCGCCTGCGCCTGGGTCATGCCCGGGTCGGTCAGCGCGAACCCGTCGCGCGCGCGCCAGTCGTGTTCCGGCAGGCGCAGCATGGTGACGCCGTCGCGCTCGATGGTCTCCACCGGCACCAGGTGTAGCGGGTCGATCCGATGCGGCACGCGGAACAATGTGTTGGCGGGATGCGCCGCCCGCCCCGCCGGCGTCAGCGTCGCCCAGGCCGCGTAGCGCAGCGCCAGGTCGATCGTTTCGGCGTCGCCCGCCGCCTCCCACGTCGCAACGCTGGTAGCGAAGCCCCGCTCGGTCAGGGGGGCGCTCATCCGAGTCTCCAGCGCCGCACGCAGCGCCGGGCCATCGAACCCGGCCGGATCAGAATACTTCTTCACCGCCTGGCGCTGCACGAACAGCCGCTTGCAGGCGTGCACCGGGTCCAACTCGTGCGTGCGCCGCGCCAGCGCCAGCACCTCATCCTCGATGCCGAACAGCGCGGCGATGCACGCATCCACCAGCGGCCCCAGCGCGACGATCAGCTCGCTGACGGCCTTCTCGTCCAGCGCCGCCGGGTCGCCACGCGCCGCCAGCAGCCGGGCGTACAGGCCCGCGTCCTCGGCGGCCAGCCGCTCGAGGAACCAACGGTCCAGCCGCACCAGCCCCGGCCGGTCGGCGAGATCATCAAAACTGAGGCCAAACCCGAGGCGCGGCGCCTCGGCGGCCGGATCGGCATCCATCGTTGCGTTCAGACCGTGTTGTGCAGGTGCGAGCCGTTGCGCCAGCCGCGCCGCTGCGTCAAGGACCGCTTGGTGGAAGGTGGTGAGTCACCCTGGTCGGCACCAGCTCGCGCCTCGTCATGGCGGGCCCGCCCCCATGGTCATCAGCAGGGGTTTGGCGGCGGCGTTGTCGTCCGCATTATGGCCTGGCTTGACCCGGCCATTCCCGCAACCGCCGCTCCGGCGATCGGTCGTTCTGATGGTTAGGTCAAGCCCGGCCGCGCCCAAGGGACATCGAAGCCCACGACCAGGATTTCCGCCTCGCGGTCCGCCGCGCCGGGCGCGGTATGGCGAGCCTCGGCATGGTCCAAACGCGGGGCACCCGACGTCGCGCCCCGCGTTGGAACCTCGCGCGAAGGCAACCGCTCGGGCAGCAGGCCCTGGGCCAGGGCGATACGGCGAAATCCGTTCTGCATCAGAGCGATCCTCCGCGAGGCTGATGGCGCGAGTGAAGCCTGTCAGTGTGTCGTAAACTTGTCGGCCTCGTGTCGCTTTGTATCGTGATCCAGGTTCTGGCCTTAGGAATCCCCCGTGAAGGCATGGGTTGTAAAGCGGACCAAGGGCCGAGGTGGAGCCTGCACGCATCCCGACGCTTCGGACGGCAATCGGGCGAAACTGTGCTTGCCTGCATCCAAATCCGGACTTTATATCCGAATATCGATGGGACGGACTTTCAAATGCCAAATGAGGTCGTGGACACCGCGTCCGCCACCGCCGCGCCACGCCTGGATAGGGTACGGTTCGCACCCGCCAACCGCCGTGCACTCAGTGGCCCGGGGCTGCGTGCTTTCGTCGCCATCGCCGATCTCTGGGGCTTGGCCGAGGTCGATCGTGTCATGATCCTCGGTCTGCCCGCGCATTCCACCTATTACGGCTGGGTCAAGGCGGCGCGACAGCAGCAAAACATCACGCTGCCGGTGGACACGCTGCTGCGGATCTCCGCCGTGCTTGGCATCCACAAGGCGCTGCGGATCCTGTTCCATACGGAGCGCGAGGCTATCGACTGGCTGCGCGGCCCGCACACGGCCCTGGTGTTCGGCGGCAAGCCGCCGATCGATCTGGTAACCAGCGGTACGCAGGACGGGTTGCTGACGGTGCGGCGCTTCCTCGACGCCGCCCGTGGCGGTCTTTACATGCCGCCAAACGCGGCCGACATCGACTTCCGACCGCTTACCGATGACGATATTGTCTTCGTGTGACCGATCGGTGGAGGCCGGGCCGGCCGCCCGGACCGCGCCCTGCGAGCAACGATCTACGTGCTGGATTGGCCACGTGTGGGATTGGCCATGTCTTGGATTGGCCATGTGTTGAAGTGGGCGATGCGTCCCGACCGACCGCGCAACGGTGGAGGCTCAGGCAATGAGCGACTACGAGGCCGACGTCCTGCTTTGGAGCGAGCATCAGGCGGAGCTGCTACGCCGCCTCGCCGCCGGCGAGCGTGTCAACGATCAGGTGGATTGGGAGAACGTCATCGAGGAGGTCGAGAGCGTGGGCAGTGAGCAACTGCACGCCGTGCAATCGCTGCTGCGCCAGGCGCTGATCCACCTGCTCAAGGCGCGGGCATGGCCGCTCTGCCGCGATGCCGCCACGTGGCGCGCCGATGTGGTCAGGTTCAGGGCCGATGTGGCGGACCGTTTTGCACCTTCTATGCGGCAGCGAATCGACATCGCCCGCATCTATCGGCAGGCCCTGCGCGCGCTGCCCGAGACGATGGATGGTCAACCGCCGCAGCCGGTCCCTGAAAGTTGCCCGCTGACGCTGGAGGAACTGCTGGCTGAAGATTGACTTCGGCCCGTTCGGTCGTCTCTCCGCTCGGGAGCTATGCCGTGCCGACGCTGCGCGGACGCGGTTCGAACGCGCATGAGTCGCCGATAAGTTCAGGCGGCAACACGCCACGAGGTTCCGCGGCAGGGGCCACCTCGTGCGGCGGCCGGGCGATATGCGCATCGGGGGATACGGAGGGCATGAGTGAATTTCAGTTGACCGAGACCTGCGACGATGTCGCACAGCCATCGGCCGCTCCAAGACGTGAGACGCTTGAGATCACGGCGGTCGAGGGTCATTCGGCATGACCGTTGACCTAACCGATCGGTTCGACCAGGCGCCGAACCCCACCCACCGCCTGATCCCGTCGCGCTTTCCGCCGATCAACGCCTTCGAGACGGTGACGGACGCGGCGAACGCGCGGGCGGTCATGGAACTGGAAGGCTGGACCAACGATCGCCTGGTTGCCGAGCGCCTGCACCGCCTGGCGGAAGACGACTGGGTCTTCGGCCGCGCCAATGCGAGCGTCGTGATGGCGGCCTTCCTGCACACCGCGCCGGGCGGCCTGCGGTTCAACGCTGGTGCGCTGGGCGCGTGGTATGCCGCCGCGTCGCTGGCCACCGCAGCCGCCGAGGTCGCGCATCACCTGAAGCGCGAGGCGGTGGCGCGCGGCCTGACCGAGGCAAGGCGCGTCTTTCGCGCCTATTCGGCCCGGCTGGTGGGCGGTTATCTGGAGATTCGCGGCGAGGGTGCGGCGAGACCCGAGTGCTACGCGCCCGATCAATACACCTCGTCACAGCCGTTCGGCGAGGCGGTGCGAGCGTCCGGTGGCGCGGGTATTCTGTACGACAGCCTGCGCCACGCCGGCGGTGTCAAGGTGGTGGCCTACCGGCCGCGCAATGTTCTGCATGTAACGCAGGCCGCGCACTACGAGGTGACCGCGCCGGTTTCCGGCCGGGTGATCGTTCGGTCCCTTGTTGCGAGCTGAGGCGACGCCCAACAATTACCGCGTCAAGGCGGCCTGGGGGAAATTGTGTAATTCCACTCCGGGTGGAAAGCGTCACCTTTGATGTTAAGGCTGGCCATTTCCTCCTCGCTGACCTTGATGCCTTTCGGGTAAGTCCGCGT
>DASRQX010000472.1:0-6432 GCA_035696165.1 Acetobacteraceae bacterium
CATGTCGGTGGATGGCGGCTGGCTCGCCAATGGCGGGCCGTAGTCGAGATCAAATGCCACCGCCGAAACGTCCGACTTGTGGAGCAATACACATGCAGCCAAGGATCGCCCCTTGGGCATTCGTGCTCGCGGTTCCGGACCTTGAAAAGAGTGCCGGGTATTTCCGCGATGTCTTGGGATTCCGGGTCCTCTGGCAGGATGCAACGGACTGGCGACTTGTCGAGCGTGATGGCGTGCGCGTGATGCTGGGGCACTGCCCGAACGATCTGCCACCCGCCGGCCTCGGTTCCCATAATTGGTTCGGTTATCTGGAGGTCGATGACGTCGATGCGCTGCATGCCGAGATAACGGCGCGCGGGGCGGCGCGCTCGGCGCCCGTCGACCGGCATTACGGAATGCGCGAGATCGTCGTCACGACGGTGGACGGCCACCGGATCGTCTTCGGACAGGAGCCAAGAAAAGCGTCCGCCTGAGTTGACGTCCAAGGGTAGCCGCCCGCCGGCTGGTCATGTCGCGGTGCAACAAACAGTTGCCACCGCGCGCCCCGGATGGTCCCATGTGCCCTCACCGCGCACGGACACAAGCCCCCACATGGACCCGATCACCGAGGAACTCTTCCGCAACGCCGTCGCCGCGCTCGGCGATGAGATGGTCCTGACGATCTACCGCACCGCCTATTCCGGCGTGTTGAAGAACATCATGGATTACAGCGCCGCGATCTGCGACGCGGACGGCCGGCTGGTGGCGCAGGGCCTCAGCCTGCCCGGCCACCTCTGCTCCATCCCCGTCGCCCTGCAGGCGGCGCTGCGCCACTACGGGAAGGACATCGCCGAGGGCGACATCCTGATCAACAACGATCCCTACGACGGCGGCATGCACCTGCCCGACATCTTCATCTTCAAGCCGCTGTTCGCCGACGGAAGCGTCATCGCCTATGCCGCAACGATCTGCCACCACACCGATGTCGGTGGCCGCGTGCCGGGCTCCAACGCCTCGGACAGCACCGAGATCTACGCCGAAGGATTGCGCATCCCGCCGCTGAAGCTCTACGAACGCGGCGTGCCGAACGCCACCCTGTTCCGCATCATCGAGCGCAACGTCCGTGTCCCCAACCGTGTCTTCGGCGACATCCGCAGCCAGCTCGCCGCCTGCGAGATCGCCGCGCGCGGCATGGTGGACATCGTCGCGCGCTACGGCGCCGACCAGGTACGCACGCTGATGATCGCGACCATGGACTATTCCGAACGCCTGACCCGCCACTGCCTGGCGCAACTGCCGGACGGCGAGGCCACCTTCACCGATTGGATCGATGACGACCAGATCGACCAGGGCAAGCCGATCCCGCTGGTTTGCACCGTGCGCAAATACGGCGAGACGATGGAGGTGGACTGGACCGGCAGCGCACCGCAGGTGAAGGGCGCCATCAACAACACCTGGAGCTACACCGCCGCGGCGAGCTTCACCGCGGTCAAGTCGGTGCTGTCGATCAACATGCCGAACAACGACGGCGTGTTCCGCCCGATCCGCGTGATCGCGCCGGAGGGCACCATCATGCACGGCAAGCTGCCCGCCGCCTGCGCGGCACGCGGCCTGACCGGGTTCCGCGCGGTGGATTGCTGCTTCGGTGCGCTGGCGCAATTGTATCCCGACCGCGTGTTCGCGGCCTCGGACGGCGGCAACACCGGCGTGACGATCGGCGGCTACGACAAGGAGTTGCGCCCGTTCATCTATGTTGATTTTCTCTCCGGCTCCTGGGGCGGGCGGCCCTGGGCGGACGGGTTGGACGGCAACACCTGCATGTTCGCCAACATGGCAAGCTTCTCGGTCGAGGTGATCGAGGCGGAAAACGAACTTGAAGTGCTGGACTACGAATTCGTGCCCGACACCGGCGGGGCCGGGAAATTCCGCGGCGGCATGGCGCAGCGCAAGACCTGGCGCATGCTCGGCGATGAGGGGATCCTACAGGTCCGTGCCGACCGACAGACGCATCGGCCCTATGGGCTGAAAGGCGGCGGCCCCGGGGCACCAGGACGCAACGTCATGGACCCCGCGCTGGCCTCGGAACAGACGCTGCATTCCAAGATCACGATGACGCTGCGGCACGGCCAGGTGTTCCGCCACGACCTGCCCGGCGCCGGCGGCTGGGGCGATCCGTTGACCCGCGACCTGACGCTGGTGGCGAAGGATCTGCGCGACGGGCTGGTCTCGACCCGGGGTGCCGCGCGCGACTACGGCGTGGTCGCGCGCGGCGATCCGCCGATGATCGACGCCGCCGCAACCGAAACGTTGCGCGCACGCCGCCGCGCCAGCCGCATGCCGCTGCTGGACGTGACCTGGGTTCCGGCGGAGGTCGCGGAATGACCCTGCGCATCGGCATCGACATCGGCGGCACGTTCACCGACCTGGTCGCCATCGCCATGGACGGGTGCATCACCACCCGCAAGGTCGCCTCCACCCCGCACGACTATGGCGAAGGCATCATCGCCGGCCTGCGGGAATTGCTGACCGACGGCGTCAAAGTCGCCGACGTGCTGCACGGCACGACGATCGGCTCCAACACCGTGTTGGAGGGCACCGGCGCCCGCACCGCGCTCATCACCACGCGTGGCTTCCGCGACATCCTGGAAATTCGCGACCTGCGCATGCCGGTGCTGTACGACATGGCCTGGACCAAGCCGCGCGCCCTGGTGGAACGCCGCCTGCGTCTGGAGGTAACCGAAAAGCTGCGCCCCGACGGCAGCGTTGCGATCCCGCTCGACCCCGCCAGCATCGATGCCGCGATCGCCATGCTGCGCGCGGAACGAGCGGAAAGCGTCGCGATCTGCCTGCTGCACAGCTACGCCAACCCGGCGCACGAGCGCGAAGTCGCCGACCGCCTGCGCGCCGCGCTGCCCGACCTGTCGATCTCGATCAGCCATGAGATCCTGCCGGAGATCAAGGAATACCCGCGCACCAGCACCACCGTGATCAACGCCTATGTGCAGCCCGTGGTGCGCGCCTACATCACAGCGCTGGACGCCAGGCTGCGCGCACTCGGCATCGATGCGCCGCTGCAACTGATGCAATCCAATGGCGGGCTCGCCTCCGTCGCGTTCGCCGCGGCAGCCCCCGCGCACATCATCGAAAGCGGCCCCGCGGCCGGCGTGGTAGGCGGCGCGGCGCTGGCGCGGCACCTGAACGAACCACGGCTGATCACCTTCGACATGGGCGGCACCACAGCCAAGGCCGGCCTGGTCGAAAACGGCGAAATGTTGCGCAGCGAGGCCATCGAGGTCGGCGGCGGCGTCATGGTCGGCTCCCGCCTGCTGGTCGGCGCCGGCTACATGCTGAAACTGCCGGCGATCGATCTGGCCGAGGTGGGCGCCGGCGGCGGCTCGATCTGCCGGCTGGACGCGGCCGGGGCGCCGAAGGTGGGGCCGGACAGCGCCGGCGCCGATCCCGGCCCGGTCTGCTACGGGCGCGGCGGCACCGCACCGACCATCACCGACTGCAACCTGGCACTGGGCTATCTCGATCCGGGCGGCCTGGTGGGCGGCGCACTGAGACTGGATGTCGCGGCAGCGCGGCAAGCGATTGCGCGCGACCTCGCCACCCCCATGGGCTGTTCCGTCGAGGTCGCGGCGTCCGGCATGTTGCGCCTTGCGGCGGCCAGCATGATGCGGGCGATCCGCGCGGTCTCGGTCGAACGCGGGCGCGATCCGCGCCAGTTCACCCTGCTCGCCTTCGGCGGCAACGGCCCGCTGTTCGCCGTGGCGATGGCCGCCGAGCTGGGGATTGCACGGGTGATCATCCCGCCGATGCCCGGTCTGTTCAGCGCCTTCGGCCTGCTGGTCGCGGACACCGAGCACCACGCCAGCCAGAGCCTGCGCACCAGGCTGGACCAGGCCGACCCGGAGCGGTTCGCGTCAGTGCTGGCGGCGCTGGAGCAGGCCGGTGCGCAGCGGTTGTCACGCGACGGATTTCCGCCCGACCGGCGCAGTGTCCGCTACGCCGCGCTTGCCCGCTATGTCGGCCAGTCGAGCGAGATCGAGGTACCGCTGCCGGCGGCCCCGCCCGAAGTGCTGCTGGCCGAACTCCCGGCGCGATTCGGCGCGGAGCATGAGCGGGTCTATGGCTTCCGCGCGCCACCACAGGAGCCGGTCGAGTTGACCGGCCTGAGCGTGATCGCGCGCGGCATGCCGGACAAACCGCGGCTGCCGCCCCGCATCCCGCCCGTATCGGGCAACGTGCCAGTCAGCCGGCGCGCCTGGTTCGGTGCGGCGGGCTGGGTTGACACCAAGGTGGTGGACCGCGCCGCACTCGCCTCGGTCCCTCTTGAGGGACCGGTGATCGTGCAGGAATACGACGCCACCTGCCTGGTGCCACCGGGCGCGCGGGCGGCGGTCGATGCGTTCGGCAATATCGTTATCGCCGTTGTGTGAGCCTGCTCCTGCTCAATCCCCGCGCCTGCTTAATCAATGCCGGCTCACCCGCGCGGGGATCAACCAAGGATCAAGCAAACGGCGTTAGGCAGCAATCCACGACCGGGCAATCCGACCCTGGAGACAAGCGCGCGCCGTGCTGTTCAATTCCTACGTGTTCCTTTACGCGTTCCTGCCGATCGCGCTCGCGGGCTATTTCCTGCTGGCGCGGGTCGGCCGCGTGCCGGCGGCGTTGTGGCTGGTCGCGGCGTCCCTCGTCTTCTACGGCTGGTGGAATTCAGCCTATGTCCCGCTGCTGGTGCTCTCCATCGGTGTCAACTATCTGCTGTCGTTGCTGATCGGTGCGATTGAACAACGGCCTCGGCTGCGGAACTGGGTGCTGGCCCTGGGTGTTGCTGCCAATCTCGGCGCGCTGGGCTACTACAAGTACCTCGGCTGGCTGATCGGCCTGCTCAACGAGACAATCGGCATGCATCTCGCCGTGCGGGGATCGTGTTGCCGCTCGGCATCTCGTTCTTCACGGTCACCCAACTTGGCTACCTGATCGACTGCAAGCAGAGCGTGGCGAAGGATCGCGGGTTCCTGAATTGCCTGGTGTTCGTCACCTTCTTCCCGCACCTGATCGCCGGACCGATCCTGCACATCGGCGAAATGATGCCGCAGTTCGCGGCACCGGCGACGTATCGCTTTTCCGCCGACAATTCCTCGGTCGGCCTTGGCATCTTTATCATCGGCCTGTTGAAAAAGTGCCTGCTCGCCGACCCAATCGGGTCGATCGTGCCAGCCGGTTACGAGCACCCCGGCGCACTAACCTTGTTCGCCGCCTGGCACGTCGCATTGTCCTATTCGCTGCAGCTCTATTTCGATTTCTCCGGCTACTCCGACATGGCCATCGGCCTGGCGCGCATGTTCAACCTGCGCTTTCCGTTGAATTTCAACTCGTCGTACAAGGCGGCGTCGGTGATCGAATACTGGCAGCGCTGGCACATGACGCTGACCCGGTACCTGATGGGGTATCTTTACAACCCGATCGCGCTGAGCATCGCACGATGGCGGCTGGCCCACGGACTGCGCATGTCGCGTGCGGTCTACGCGACCCCCGGCGGTTTCGCCTCGCTTGTCCTGGCGCCAATCTTCGTTACGATGGCGATTGCAGGCATCTGGCACGGTGCGGGCGCGCAGTTCCTGGTGTTCGGCCCGCTGCACGCGATCTATCTGGCGGTGAACCACGCCTGGCGCATCCTGGGACCCAAGCGTGCGCACGGGGTGGCGCCGGGATTCGCGGCCCACCTGGGATCGATGCTGCTGAGCTATCTGTGCGTCCTGGTCGGATCTGTCTTCTTCCGTGCCCCGTCGATCCAGGGCGCGCTCAGGATGCTCTCCGGGATGGTGGGGCTGCACGGCATCGGTCCAGGCGCTCCGGTGCCGGATTGGTTGCTGGCGCAGGCGGGCGGGCTCGGCGCAGTGCTGCAAGCACATGGGATCGTCGATGCTGCGCGATGGCAGGACGCGATGCACGTGCTGGTCGCACTCGGTGGCCTGGTTGGACTTTACGGTGCCGTTTGGTTGCTGCCTAATACCAGCCGTCGAAAAGATTGACCCATCGACTGCTCCATCCGTCATGGCCGGCCCGCGCCGGCCATGACGAGGAGAGTCGTTCTTTTCGCCGCCTAGTATAACACCCAGCAGATCTTTGTCGATGTATCCCCGCGCTGGACACGGTCGAGCCCGGCCCGATCGCCTGGCTGCGGTGGCGCGGCACTCTGCCGTGGGCCATTGCATTCGGCTGCGCGTCCACGATTGCGCTGATCGCGATCGGCGGGACGGGCGAATTTCTTTACTTCCAGTTCTGATCCTGACGAGCCCTATGATACCAATCGCCGAAATCGTTGACTCTTCCAACGATTTCGGCGGTTGGTATCGCGCGCCGGGTTGCCCAGGGGAAGCAACCGCGGCAGCGCGCCGAACAAAGACTCATACCAACGGTCATTCTTTATGACGGTTGGTATTA
>DASRQX010000473.1:0-24065 GCA_035696165.1 Acetobacteraceae bacterium
CCCCATGCACCAAATGGCTGATTGGCGGTGAGGAGAATGGAGCGGCGTTCATAACGAGCGCTGATGAGCTCGAACAGAACCGAGGTTTCCGCCTGATCCTTGCTGACATAGGCAAGATCATCAAGGATCAGCAGATGGAAACGATCGAGCCGGTTTATGGCGGCCTCAAGGCCGAGTTCGCGGCGGGCAACCTGGAGTTTCTGCACCAGGTCAGAGGTGCGAGCGAACAGCACACGCCAGCCATTTTCGACCAGAGCCAGGCCGATGGCCGAGGCAAGGTGCGTCTTCCCGCCGCCCGGTCCACCGATCAGAATCAGATTGGCACCCTTGTCGATCCAACTGTCACCGGCACAAATCGCCATCACATGTGCCTTGGAGACCACCGGCACCGCTTCGAATTCGAAGCTGTCGAGGGTCTTGCCCGGCAACAGCCGGGCTTCAAGCAGATGCCGCTCGATACGGCGGCGGTCGCGTTCGGCAATCTCATGTTCGGCGAGCGAAGCCAGGAAGCGGGCGGCGGGCCAGCCTTCCCTGTCCGCCCGCTCGGCGAAGACGGACCATCCCTGCTTGATCGCGGGTAAGCGCAGCTCATTGAGCAGCAGGGTGAGCCGGGCCCCGTCGATGGCTTGGGTCATACGGCCGCTCCGATCTCGTTGCCGAGTAGCGCTTCGTAGGCGATCAGCGGGGTAAGATGGACGACCACCTCGGGCAGTGCGGCGGGATCCGGCGCAAAGCGTTCCCGTAAGGCCGCCAAGTCGGGCAGTTGGCCTGCTGCGAGGTCGCCGGCAAGCAGCGCGGCAAGCTCGGCCTCGCAGCAGCGCTCATGGGCCAGGGCCAGCAGGTTGACCATCAGACGACAGGCCGATTTTTCCGGAACCCGTTCGAGCAGCCTTTCGAAGGTCTGCCGGTAGGCGTCGCGCGGGAAGAGCTGGTCGCGGTAGACCAGACCCAAAAGCGCCATCGGTTTGCGCCGCAAAGCATGGATCACATGGCGATAATCGATGACATGCGCGTGCTTGCCATCCGCGTCGGCCCGTCCACGCACCAGTGTCATCAGCGGCGTGCCACCGATGAACAGATCAAGGCGGTCATCATACAGCCGAACCCGCAGGCGATGGCCGATCAACCGCGACGGCACGGTGTAGAACACCTTCTTGAGTATGAAGCCGCCGGAGGAGGTGACGGTGACGATCGTCTGCTCATGATCGCAGGTCCGCTGCCCGGGCAACGGCTGGAGCGCTGGGCGCTCGGCCTCAATGCGCTTGGTACAGCGGGCGTTTTTACGGCTGACGATCTCGTCGATGAACCGGCGATAGGCGATGAGATCGTCGAAGTCGTTCACCCCGCGCATCAGCAGCGCGTCGCTGACCGTTCTCTTGAGATGGCCATGCGAGCTTTCGACCGAACCATTCTCATGCGCGATGCCGCGATTGTTGCGGGTTGGCTGCATCCCGTAATGGGCACACAGCGCGTCATACCGCCGGGTCAGATCCTCGCGCGCATCCGCGGCGAGGTTACGGAACGCCGCCGACAGGCTGTCGCTGCGATGCTCAAGCGGCGCGCCGCCGAGTGCCCAGAGCGCGTTTTGTAGCCCCTCGGCAAGCGCCACATAGCTTTCGCCGCCTAGGATGACATGCGCATGCTCGAAGCCCGAGTAGACCAGCCGGAAATGGTAAAGCCGATGTTCAAGCCGTTCACCGGCGATGGTGACGCCGAGGTCGGCCATGTCGGTAAAATCCGACAGGCCCATCCGGCCGGGCTCATGCACCTGGCGGAAGATCACCTCCTGGTCCGCTCCGTGTCGTGCCCGCCAGGAGCGGATGCGGCGTTCTACAGTCCGCCGAATGCCTGCGGACAAACTGGGGTGGCGTCGCTGCATCTCTTCGAAGATGGCGACCGCCCGCAGCCCCGGTGCGGCCTTCAGCATCGGCACGATCTCGGTCTCGAAAAAATCAGCCAACGGGTCCGGACGGCGGCGGCCACGGATCTGCCGGTGGTGCGATGGCAGCCTGTGATCGTGCTCGAAGCGATACGCGGTGGCCGCGCTGATTGACGCCTTCGCCGACGCCACCGGCGGCGCGTCTGTCTCTCGGAACTTCATGTAGAGCCTCATCTGGTGATCGGTGACATGGCGGCCGGGCAATGGGGCGGATCCTCGAGGAGAAAATCCATCCCCATAGCCGGTCGGTTGCGATCACCAGACGATCCGCTGCCCCCCGGGGGCCGAAGGCCGACTTTTTCCGGGGCGTGGGCCTTCGGTCGGGCTACGCCCTCCCTTCAGCCCACGCCCCGGAAACTCTCTCATCCAGATTGTCGCGGACTCTCACCTTGATTGTCGCGCGGCACGCCGCCGACCGAAACCATCGGAAGGCTCGAACCCGATGCCTATTCCGCATACCCTACGCTCGGTGCGACCGCGGGTACGTTTGGCCTCCGCCCGGTCAGTGACCCCTTGGATTGTTGAGGCCCCCTGGGTGACCGGGAACGAACGAACGACTAAATTCGCTAGACTGAGTGACAAATTTTGAGCACGACTGCACGCAACGAATGCGAGAAATCGACGTTAGCAAACGTTAATAAATCCGTATATTGGCGCTTCCGAGGCTGGAATGCCAGCATGGAACCGGGTACTAGGTCCGCCAGCTCGCGGAAACGGGGATAAAGCTAAATTTTGATACAACATTCGGGGATGGTTCGCGGTGGGTGGCGGGCGGGCCGGCCATCGGGATCAGAGCGGCCTCATGACCACACCTGGACAGGGTCAAGTCTGGACCAGCGAGCAGCTCACGGCGCGGCTCACAGTGCTGGGTGGGCTCGCACCGGCAGTCGTACAACACGTCATCTATCGAGCGACCGTCGATCCCACCGGCCCTGCCCAAGAGGGGTATGTCGTCCCTCGCGAGGCCCGGCGCCTCACCCCGCCAGCGTTTGATTTCTGGCTGGCGAAGCGCAGCCTGGCCGGCCACGAGTGGCTGCCGTGGCCGTACTGGTGATCCGCGAGCGTCTCGCGGCCGATGGCGACCTCCTGGACGGCGAGCTGGAACACCGGCGTGGCGCGGCGGATGGGCCGTATCACGGCGCGCCGGCGCGCATAACCTTCACTGGCCCGGCGCGGCTGGCGCAGGTCTAGCGGGCCGCGCCAGCGGGAGCGTTGGCCGAAGTCGCCCCAACCCCAGGTACCCTGGCGCAACCGGGGATTGAGACCGACACGGCGGCAATACCTTTCGCCGTCCAGGCATGCTGTGGAGAGGGAGCACGCGTCCTCCATACGCCGAACCGACTGTGATCGAAGCGATGGTGGGGATCACCAGCGTGCTGCGGGTGATCCAGCCAGCCGGGCCAACCGCAGGGCAGGCGGTCGAACGGGAGGTCGCTTGTGGGATCCTCTGGCATGGCCCGATCGCGATTGCCTTGCGGGCCGACTTTCCGCACTTCAATGTGGAGCCAGCCCTGTCGACGCAACAATCCAGCATGCTCGAAGCGCTGGTTGCCGCCGAAGGGCTGATCGCGTGCGAGACGCGACGGGATGACCGTGGGCTGGCCGTCCTCACCCGCCGCCGCTCGGCAGGCGACCTGCTTCTTTTCCGGTTTGACGGCGAGACCGCCTCGCTAGTTCCGTACGCGCCCGGCCGCCCCGCCGGTCTGAGCGGCGATCAAGAACAATGGCTGCACTATATCGAGACCTATGACGGTCTTGGCGTGCTCGACGCTAACGGCGACGCCTCGTCGAACGCGCTGATCGTGCTGAACGCCGGCGCGGACGGTGCGGCGTGACGGCACCACGTGGACATTGCCGGGATCGAGACCTGGCGGCGCGCCAATACCGGTCCGGCTGCCGGAACCTCGTACGACGATCACACCGATCAGGGCGTCGCGGTGGACAATCCGCCACCCGCGTCAAGCGGGGTGGATCAGCCGGACCGGACCGTTTCCCCCCTTCGGGCGCTAGGTTGAAGCACGATTTCCCACCTCGGCATACGACATCCACGAGGCGGTAAGCTGCCTGGTGCTGCGGCGGCCCACCGCTTCGGTGTTCCACTGCCTGCGCGTCGTCGAACAGGGGCTGCGCGCCCACGCGCACTGGCGCGGTGCGGTGGTTGCCGCGCGCGGGCTGGCCGAGCGGCGCTGAGAACCAATATTGAGCGACGTGCACAACACAGGATGTGACCCCGATCTGTTCGCTGCACTCGACGCGGTGCAACGCGGCTGGGGCAGCACGACGCTTCAGGTCGGGCAGAAATACACCGAGGAAGAGGCCGCCCGCATCTTGCGCCTGGTCGAGGCCTTCATGCGGTGTCTTGCCAATCTCTGCGACGAGGAGGGGCGTTCAGTGGTCCAACCTGACGATCCCAGCGGCTCAGGCACCGCTCGAACGGAGCTCGATATTCGCCTGACGTCGTAGTGACTGCTGCAGCTGGCGCGCCGCGAGCTCGGCCCGCTCCTCGACGATCTGGGTCCGCAGCTCCGGCCCGTTCGACGCAGCAAGATTCTTGTCCTCGCGTGAGCACACCGACAGCACGGTGATGCCGTCGGCGGCCACCAGCGGCTGGCTGGCCTGGCCAAGCGCAATAGTGTGCATCAGCTCGCGGAATGCCGGCGGGTTCACACGATCGAGCCGAACCTCGCCCGGGTCCAGCGGCCGCGACGACGGGTTGGCCTTGGCCGCCGCTTCCATCTGCTCGCAGCTATGAACGCTGGCGGTGATGCCGCGCGCCTTCTCCAGCGTCTGACGCTGCTGCGCTGTCGGCTCCTGCGGATTGAGCGGACTGGTGAACGCCAGGAACAGTTGGCGCAAAGTGATCATGGTGGCGACGTCGCGCCCGATCTCGCGCTTGGCCTGCAGCGTGACGATCACCAGGCCACCTGGCACCTTGATCGGATTGCTCACCGCGCCCGGGGGCATCTCGGCCACGACCCGCGCGACCCCGGGGTCAAGCTGGTTCGGCTGCACCCAGCCTAGCTCGCCACCCTCCAGCGCAGTCTGGCTCTGGCTGAACTGCGAGGCAGCCGTCGCGAAAGGTGCCCCGGCACGAAGCTGCGTGATCACCGTATCGGCAAATCGCTGCGCGTCGGCGGCGGTGGACGGGTCGTCGATCGGGATGAAAATCTCGGCGACCATATACTCCGGCTTGCCGGTCTGCAGTTCGAGCATGTGCTGCCGCTCCGCCACGGCCGCGGGCGAGACATCGGCCTGCGGGCCGAGTTGCTCGCGCACCACCTGGAGCCATCCGAGCTGGGTGCGGATCTGGTCCACCAGCGTGATCAGGCTGATGCCGTCAGCCGTCAGCTTCTGGCGCAACGCTCCGGACTGCATGCCGTTGCGGCCTTCGATCGAGTGAATTGCCTCGGCGATCTGCTTGTCCGGGATGACGATGTGGCGCCGCTGAACCTCCTGCATGCGCAGGCGCTCGTCGACCATCTGGCGGCGGATTTGCGGGCGCAGCCGGTCAAGCACGTCCGGTGTCAGCGGTTGGCCGGTCGACAGCGCAAACAGCTTGGCGCGGTCATCGACATCCACATTGCTGATCACGTCGCCATTGACCACGGCCACGATCCGAACTCCCGAGCCCGGCGTCGTGGGGGCTTGCCCCGGGTGACCCGCTGGTGACGGGTGACCCGCTGGTGACGGCGCCGGCGCGGCGCTGCCGAAAGTCGGCGCGGCCGCGATAAGAGCCACAGCCAGGGACATCAGCGCCAGACGCCCGATCGATGACGGCCCGATCGATGATGGCCCAATCGACTTTGGGGGGGGCGGACACAGCGTTGGCGGTGTGGCTGGCATGGGGTTGATACTCGCTCTCAAAGCGCGCGGAAGCCGAACGCACCGACGGTCTTCAATGTCACCTGGACCAGCACCGCCGAGGAACCGCTGTCGCCATTAAAAGACGTGTAGCGGCGATTCAGCTTGAAATCCACGATGAAACATTCGTCCTCATAGATCAGGTCGCCGTTGATCTGATCCATCTGGTTCGTCTGCAGGTTGCGCTGCGCCGAGGCGACGACCCGGTATTGCCCCCAGCGTATCGTCGTCCCAAGAGTTACCTCCCGGCGTGGCGTGAAGAACGCCGACGTCGTGGGCGGCGGCAGCGGCTGATCGAACTCAGTGTATGGATTGTCGGCGGTATAGAGGTAGCCGACATTCATCGAGAAGGCGCCCATGCCGATCGTGCTGAAGGCGTCGATCATGCGCGTCGCCAGAGTCGCCTGGTCCAGCCGCGTTCGATAGGTCAGGTCCAGCCACTGGGTCGGCGCGAACGTCACACGCCCGACCACGTCGGAGACCTGGTTGTGCAGCCCGGTATTCTCCGCGAACAGGTTGTCCTTGAAATCGCGGTAGGATTGCCCGACCAGGGTGTCCAACGCGGTGCCGTTCAGGTACCAGGCGGTGTGTAGCGCAAGATTTATTCGATCGCCGCCCTCCAACCGGTCGATGCCGGGAAAGCGATTGAAACCGAACAGGTTCACGTCGCTGAACTCCTGGTCCAGGCTGTCCTCGTTCGGGTACTTGTTGTTTTGGCTGGGGCCGGCGCGTGGCGCGACGATCACCTCCGCCATTGGCTCGATGATCTGCGTGCCCCAGGCTCCTGAATTGCGCATGAACGGCCAGCGCAGGTCGAGCGCGGCCTGCGGCAGCGCCCGCGCGGTATCAACCTGATCGTGCGTGCCAAAATTCGGCTGCTCTTCGAACGCGCTGGCGTTGTACGCCGCGGCGTCGTTATGCAGGGTCAGCGTCCACTTGTCGCCAAGCGGACCAATGTAGGGCCGTTCCCAGTTGATCGTCATGCTGGCACGTTGAGTATTGGTCCCGTCGGTTCGATACACATTGAACGCGCCGGCATCCAGGCTCAGCCGGCCACCCCAGTCGTCGGGCTGACCGAAATAGCTATATTGATACCGTGGCAGCACGATCGGCAGCTTGCTGTTGGTGATCGCCGTATTCGACGCCTGGTAGAATTTCGTATCGAGGCGCGAATAGGCCCCGACACCGAACCCTTCCACGTAGACCTGACTGGTCAGCAGGTTGATATCGCTGCCCAGGTCAGGACCCAGGCGAAAGTCCCGGACGTAATCCGGCGACGATGCCCGGTTGATGTTGAAACCCCATCGCCAGGTATCGTCGTAGTCGAATTGCCCCTTTGAGTAGATCGTCCCCTGGGGCGAACCGAACTCGTATCCGGCCGAGGCGTTTGTCACCAACATTCCGTCGTTGAACCGCCGGCGGTATTCGACGTCGAGCTGCGGGCCGTGTTGGGTCGTCATCATTGGCGTGAAGGTCGCGTCGGACTGGTCGTCGAGCACCCAGTAGTAGGGCTGAGCAATGAAGGCACCCAGGTGGGAGGTCACGCCGGCGGAGGGGATGAGCAGGCCGGACGCCCGTTTCACGGACGGATCGACGTGCCAGAAATACGGGAAATAGGCCACCGGTACGCCGTACATCTCCAGCACGGCGTCCTCGTATTCGATCTTCTTGTGCTCCAGGTCCTGCACCGCCTTGTTGGCGCGTATTTGCCACAACGGCGGCCTGGTCGGATCCGTTTTGCACAAATTGCAGGTCGAATACACGACATTGGACAGCTCGTTGATTTCCCCGCCCGTCCGGCGCGCGCCGTTGGCGGCCAGCCGGCCGTTCTCCGCCAGGATCGCCCGCATGTCGCGCAGTATGCCGTCCTTCATCCCCTGGTTCATCTCGGCGTAGTCGGCGAACAGGATCTCGCCGTCCGGTTCCATCACGACGACATGCCCGGAGGCGGCAAGCACGCCGGTGGTGCGGTCGAAGGTGACCTTGTCGGCACGCAGCACATGGTCATTCTGCCAGGCCTCGACGTGGCCGGTCGCCGTCACCAGGCTGTGGTCCCGGTCGTATTCAACCTGGTCGGCGGTGAAGGCCACCGGCTGATCGTTGTGGACCGGGGCATGCGACGATCCGAGCACGTTGGGTTGCGCCTCGGCGGGATCAGGCACGCCAAACCCAACCACCGCATACAACATCAGAATTGCGACGGCGACGCCAGCGCGCCACAACGGGGCAACACGGCAAGCGCGCCACAACGCGGCAACACGGCAAGTGCGCCGCAACGCGGCGACGGCGTAGCGCATCGTCAGCCGTCTTCCATGTGCAGCAGCAGCGCAACGGCCAGCATCAGCCCCGCCGCGGTCGGCGCCCAGGCCGCCAACACCACCGGCAACGCACCCGATTGACCAAACTCCTCGGCCATCTTGGAGGTGACGAACAGGATGAAGCCGGCCGCGACACCGCCGCCGATCATGCGCGTGACACCGCCGCGGCGCGACGGGCGCATAGAGAATCCGGCGGCGACCAACGTCATGGTGCCGGCGAGCAACGGCAAGGCCAGCAGCGCCTGGAAGTGCAGCCGGTGACGGATCGAGGAGAACCCGGAGCGGTCGAGCAACGCGATGAACCCCGGCAGGCTCCACACCGATAATGTGTCGGGCGGTGCGAAGCTCTCCTGCACCCGCGCGACCGTCAGGTCGGTCGCTAGCGTGCGTGTTTCCGCCGGTTCAGGCAGGTGGCCCGGCCGGATCAGTTTTGCATCGCCGAGCGTCCACTCCCCCCGGCCGAGCGTCGCCTGTGACGCCTCGACGCGCGCCAGCAGATGGTCGTTGTCGTCCAGGTGAAACACGCTGACGTTATGCGCCGTCAGCGTTTTGCCCTGCAGCCGCACAGCAAGTGCATGGATGATCGCCACCCCCTTGGACATCAGCGTGTGATCGGACTGCCGCAGCCACAACTGCCCGCCGTTCAATGCAAGCGGGCCGCCGCCAGTGCGCAGATACGCGTCCTCCAGCGTTTCCGCGCGCCCCAGCATCACCGAGGAAATTGGGCTGACCGCCACGGTCGCCAGCACGCCGAGCACCATGGCACAGAATGTCGGCGCGGCCAGGAACTCCCAGGCCGAGATCCCAGAGGCGCGCGCCACGATCAACTCAGAGGATCGGGTCAGGCGCCAGAAACACAGCATCCCGCCCAGCAGCACCGCGAAGGGCAGGATCTGCATCGCCACGAAGGGCAGCCGCAGCCCGGCAATCTCGACCACCAGCCCGAACGTGGCGTCCGGCTTGCTGGAGGAGCGCCGCAGCAGCTCGATAAAATCGAACAGCGAGATCAGGCATGACAGCGCCAGCAGCATCGCCAGGACCATGGCGAGGAATTGGCGAGAGATATAGATCGAGATCGTGATCGCGGCGGTCACGAGGTCGGGTTACCTTGTCGCATGGCCCGCGTCAGTCTCCTGGGTCGCCGCACTCTAGTGCCCCACCGGCGTCATCAGAAGGCCGGTATGCCACGCTTGGCAAGTGCTGTCTTGGGGTCGCGGATTCAGGGCAGAACTTTCCCGGGATTCATGATACCAAGGGGATCGAGCACGTGCTTAATTTGGTGCATGATGGCGAGCTCAGCCCCACCGCGCCAATCCGGCATCATGTAGGGCTTCAGCCGGCCGATCCCGTGCTCGGCGGAAAAACTGCCGTCCAGGGCGCGGACAACGTCGTTTACCGCGTCCATGATCGCATGGTCCTGGGCCAGAAACCAGGCCGGGTCGGCGCCGACCGGCTGCTCCAGGTTGAAGTGGATGTTGCCGTCGCCCATGTGGCCGAATGGCACCACGCGGATGCCGGGCAGCAGCTTCTCGCAGGCTTCGGTGGCGCGGCGGATGAATTCGGGTACCTTGGACACCGGGACCGACACGTCGTTCTTGACGCTGGCGCCCTCACGTTTTTGTGCTTCCGAGTGCTCCTCCCGCAGCCGCCAGATCGTCGCCCGCTGCGCCTCGCTTTCGGCGATCGCCGCGTCCAGGATCAGCCCGTCGGTCAGCGCCTGTTCCAGCACTTCCTCGAGCATCGCCCGCAACCCGGCATTCGGGCGCGGGGTGGCAAGCTCGACCAGCACGCAGTACTCGCCCGGCTGGCCCAGCGCCCCCGGCTGGCTTAGCGGCAGGACGGCGCCGGGGATGTGCTTGAGCACGAACGCTGTGCCAACCGCCGACATGATCTCGAAAGCTTGGACCGCACCGGGATCATGCGCCTGGAAACGGGTGAACAGGGCGAGCGCGGCCTCCGGTGAGCCGACGGCGCAAAGGGCGACCGCGGTTTCGCGCGGGCGGGGCGCCAGCTTGAGCACCGCGGCGGTGATGACGCCAAGCGTGCCCTCCGAGCCGACGAAGAGCTGTCGCAGGCAATAGCCGGTGTTGTCCTTGCGCAACCGGCGCAACCCGTTCCAGATCGTGCCGTCGGGCAGCACCACCTCCAGCCCCAGCACCAGGTCGCGCGCGTTGCCGTAGCGCACGGTGTTGTTGCCACCGGCGTTGGTGGCGAGGACGCCGCCGATCTGCGCGCTGCCCTCCGACGAAATGGACAGCGGCAGCAGGCAGCCGGCATCAGCCGCCGCGGTCTGTGCCGCCTTCAGCGTGACGCCGGCCTCGACGGTCATGGTCAGATCGACCGGGTCGATCGCACGCACATGGTTCAGCCGCGCCAGGCTGAGCACAAGCTGGCTGCCATCGGCATCCGGCGTCGCTCCGCCGACCATCGAGGTGTTGCCGCCCTGCGGCACCAGCGCGACGCGGGCGTCGGCGCACAGCCGCACCACGGCGGCAAGCTCCGCGGAGTCGGCGGGGCGCACCACCGCTGGCGTGCGTCCCCGGTACAGCCGCCGCCAATCCTCGCAGTAGGCCGCGGTGTCCGCCGGATCGGTCAGCAATCCGCGCGTCCCCACCACGCCGCGGATGGCCCCAAGCAGTTCGGTTGCAGACATTCCCCCCCCTTCCGCGGCCCAGCGTATCGTGCCCCCACTCGATGGCAACTCATCCCAACGGCCATAAACATCGACGCACGGGCCGCTAGCCCCGGTCATCCCGGCGAAGGCCGGTATCCACGACTTTTTTTGCTGCGACGAAGAGTCGTGGATACCGACCGGAGCCTGCCCCCGGGCGGCCCGTTGGGCCGACCCGGGGGCCGGCATGACGGGGGCACCGTCGGTCGGTCAATCTTTACGGCCGCTGGTATCATCCGCTTCCGCCGGCGCATCGGTGAGGACACGATTGGATACGGCAGCACGATCCGCTATAAGTCGCCGCGCCCGATCGAGACCCGCTATCGTCTGGCCCAATCGCCTGGCCCGTTGGGCGGCATCGATGCCGGCAAGGGAGATAACGTGGAACCGGAATTGGTCGCCGGGCGTGAATGCGGCTCCTGCAACGTCTGCTGCGTTGCGCTCACGATCGACGACCCCGAGCTGAAGAAGCCTCAGGGCTATCGCTGCCGAAACGCTCTGCCCGACAACAGTTGCGCAATCTATGCGACGCGGCCGCACACCTGCCGGGAATTCTATTGCGGCTGGCGGCAACTAAAGTGGATCCGCGAGACACTCCGGCCGGATCGCTCGGGCGTGCTGGTCCGGCTGCACGTCGAGGTTTCGGACGGGACCCCCCGCATGGGGGTCGTCTTCTCACTGCTCACCCATGCCGCCCTCAAAGCCGACGGACTGGCGGAGACCATCGCCGCGGGCGTGCTCGCCGATGTGCCGGTTTTTCTTCACGTGCCCGGTCCACCCGGCTACACCGCCAGCCAAGTGCGGATCAACGAGGCGGTGCAGCATGCTGTCCTGACCAAGGATAAGCCTGCACTGTTGCAAACGCTGCGTCGGCTCCGCGCAATCGGGCGGGCCGCGCGACACGAACCCATCGTCCTTGCCCGCCAGACGGACGGCGGCGTCGCGTGATGCCGCGGATACCCACCGGGTGATCCAGTTCACAGCTGACCTCGGGGCGTTATCATAAACTGGCCACCGTCGCGCGGCGGGGAGGTCATGATGGCCACAGCTTTAATCGATCCGAACATCACCGTCCGTGACGATGCGCACGGCCGCGCTTACCGGGTGCTTCGCTTGCTGCGGCACCGTTTCATTGCCAATGCATGGCAGCGCTACCAGGAGCAGCGGATGCTCGCCGTGCTGCGCAGGATCGATCATCCGGGAGTGCTCGAGGACGCGCGTATCGCCTGCGGCCCTCGCCGCAGATGACGGCTCACCCACCGAACGCCTGATCCCACGGCTCCGGCACCATCGCGTAGCTGTCACCGTGCTTCACCACATGGGCGAAGCCCGGGAAATGCACATGCATCCCGGCGATCAACTGCCGGTCCGTCGCCACCATGTCGAACACACGCCGGCGCGTAGCCGCGGCCGCGTGCGGGTCGGTATCGAACTCGATCGTCACCTCGGGCCGCGGCACCTGGATTTCGGGGACGTGCACGATGTCGCCCCAGATCAGCAGCGAGCGCCTGCCGGATGAGATCATGTAGCCGGAATGCCCCGGCGTATGGCCATGGAACGGCATCGAGGTGACGCCAGGAAACACCTCCACGCTGCCGGAATAGGTGCGCATCACGTTGTGATATGGCGCCATCTGCTCGCGCGCACAGGCGAAATACAGCTTCCTCGCGCGCTCGCTGGCGCGCGACATCGCGCCGTCGTCCTGCCAGTGCCGTGGCTCGTTCTCGTGCACCACCAACTCGGCATTCGGAAAGAACTTTTCCCCCGTCTTCGGATCGGCCAGGCCGGCGGAATGATCCGGATGCATGTGCGTCAGGATCACCGTTTCGATCGCTGCCGGATCGATCCCGGCGGCCTTCAGGTTCCCCTGCAGTTTGCCCGCGGTCGGTTGCAGGTAATCGCCCGACCCGGTTTCAATCAGCGCCAGCCGCCCGGCCGAATGGATCAGATAGCAGTTCACCGAGGTCCGCCGGCCCGGGCGAAACGCGTCGTGCAGCATCTGCGTCGATTGCGCTGGCGTGATGTTTTGCAGCACGTCCACCGTGCCATCCAAATACCCGTCCGACAGCGCTGTCACCACGATATCGCCGATCCGGCGATGATAGACGCCAGGGATCTGCGCCGATGGAACGTGGATCATATAGATCTCCCGAATGATAATGCCCTGCCGGAGGTGCTATTGCGCGATGTAGCCGCCGTCGATCACCAGCTCCGCACCGGTGACGAATGACGCCTCGTCGGACGCCAGATACAGCACGCCATAGGCGACATCGATCACCTCGCCGAGCCGGCGCAGCGGCGTCGCCGCGATCTTCGCCTGGCGCCCGCCCGCGTTCGTCGCGTTCAGCATCGGCGGCAGATAGCCCGGATGCACCGAGTTCACCCGCACGCCGAGCGGCCCGTAGCGGCAAGCCGCCGCCTTGGTGTAGTTGCGGACCGCCGCCTTGGAGGCGTGATAGGCCGGATGCCCATCCGCCCCGCCGACGATCCCCATGATCGAGGAGATATTCACGATCGCGCCGCCACCGGTCTTCGCCATCGCCGCCGCCGCGCGCTTGGTCCCGATGAACACCGATGTGGCATTGACCGCGAGCAGCTTGTTCCAGCCCTCCAGCTCATCATGGTCGCCGACCGAGGATCCGCTGATGCCGGCGTTGTTCACCAGGATATCCAGCCGTCCATAGGCGGCGAGCGTCGCATCGATCAGCCGCGCCCAGTCGGCCTCAGCGGTGACGTCGGTGCGCACGAAGCGCGCCTGCGCCTGCCCGGCACAGATATCGGCGGCAACCGCCTCGCCTTCGTGTGGCAACACGTCGGCGATGACCACCCTGGCGCCTTCCTTGGCAAACAACCGCGCCTCGCATTCGCCCATGCCATGCGCGCCGCCGGTGATGATCGCCACTTTGTCCTTGAGCCGCATGTTGCCCTCCCGTCGCTCGGTTGCACACAACTTCGGGCCAAAATCGCGCCGACGGCAACCCGAGCCGAGCGGCCCTCTTTTTTTTACCTCTCCCGCTAGCGGGCTTGGGCCGCGAAGAGCGGACCAAGGTCGGCGGGCGCCGCCCGCCGGGTGAGGGTGGCGCGCCACTCCGACATTGAAACCATCCCTTACCCGCCACGCCACGGGCATCGGGTCCGCCACGACCAGCCAGGGCCGGCCCTTGACATAATTATGCTCCCCCCTAGCATAACCGACGAAAATGCTCATCTAGAGCATATGAACGATCGGGAGCCTGCCATGTCCGCTACCGCCCTCCTGTCTCGCACCGCGCCGCTGTACGAGCGCGTCAAGACCGTCATCCCCGCCATCGAGTGGCCAGTCTTCGCCGACGACATCGACGCCATCCTGGACCTGAAGCGCCAGCGCGACGCGGTGATCCTGGCGCACAACTATCAAACCCCGGAGATCTTCCACTGCGTCGCCGACATCGTCGGCGACAGCCTTGCACTGGCCCGCGAGGCGATGCAGGTCGACGCCAAGGTCATCGCGCTGGCCGGCGTGCACTTCATGGCCGAGACCGCCAAGCTGATGAACCCGGAGAAGACGGTACTCATCCCCGACCTCCGCGCGGGCTGCTCGCTCGCCGCGTCAATCACCGCGGCCGACGTACGGCTGATGCGCGAGCGCTATCCGGATGCGCCGGTGGTCGCCTACGTCAACACCTCAGCCGAGGTGAAGGCAGCCTCCGACATTTGCTGCACTTCGGCCAACGCCAAGAAGATCGTCGAGTCGCTCGGCGCGAAACGCGTGATCATGCTGCCCGACGAATACCTGGCGCAGAACACCGCCAAACGCACCGATGTCGAAATCATCGCCTGGGCCGGCCACTGCGAGGTGCACGAGCGCTTCACCGCCGCCGAGGTCCGCACGCTACGCGCCGAGCACCCCGGCCTGATCGTGCTGGCGCATCCCGAATGCCCGCCCGAGGTGATCGCCGAGGCCGACTACACCGGCTCCACCGCAGACATGTCAGGCTACGTCACCCAACACCAGCCCCGCCGCGTCGTGCTGTTGACAGAATGTTCTATGAGCGACAACGTCGCGGTGCGGAACCCCGGCGTGGAGTTCATCCGCCCGTGCAACCTCTGCCCGCACATGAAACGGATCACGCTCCCAAAGATCCGCCGCGCGCTGGAGACGATGACGCACGAGGTCACCATCGACCCCGCCATAGCCGACGCCGCCCGCCGCTCCGTCGCGCGAATGCTGGCGGTATAAGGAAGGATTTATTCTCCCCCTCACCTTGAGGACTTGGGCCGCGAAACGGACCAAGCCCTCAAGGGGAGGGGTTGGTGCCAGGATCGCACCGAAGCTTCCCGCGCGCCGCGCCTAACCCCTCCCCCAACTTTGGTCCGCTTCGCGGCCCAAGCCCGCAAGGGGAGGGGGAGAGTCGCTCCAAGGAACCACCCCATGCCCACCCCTCCCCTCCCCATCGTAATCATCGAACCCCTAGTCCGCGCCACCCTGCTCGAAGACCTCGGCCGCGCCGGCGACATCACTACTGACGCCATTGTCCCCCCCGACACCCACACCAAAACCGCGCTCGTCGCCCGCAGACCAGGCGTCCTCGCCGGCCTCGACTTCGCGCTAACGGCATTCCGCCTGATCGACCCCGCCATCGCCATCCACATAGAACGCCCCGACGGCAGCCGGCTCGCCCGCGGCGACCTGATCGCCACCATCAGCGGCCCCGCCCGAGGCATCCTCACCGCCGAGCGCACCGCGCTCAACTTCCTCTGCCACCTCTCCGGCGTTGCCTCCGCCACGCGCGGCGTCGTGGACGCCATCGTTGCCCACAAAACCGCCGTGGTCTGCACCCGCAAGACCATGCCCGGCCTGCGCGCCGCGCAGAAATACGCCGTACGCGTCGGCGGCGGATCGAACCACCGCTTCGGCCTGGATGACGCCGTGCTGATCAAGGACAATCACGTCGCCATCGCCGGCGGCATCCGCCCGGCCGTAGAACGCGTGCGCGCCGGCGTCGGTCACATGGTCAAGATCGAGCTCGAGGTCGATACGCTGTCACAACTGGAAGAAGCCCTGTCCCTGCGCCTCGACGCCGTGCTGCTCGACAACATGGACCCGCCGATGCTGCGCCAGGCAGTCGGCATGGTGGACGGACGCATGATCACCGAGGCCTCCGGCGGCATCCGCCCCGACACCGCCGTCGCGATCGCGGCGAGCGGCGTCGATCTGATGTCGATCGGCTGGCTGACCCACAGCGCCCAAGTGCTCGACATCGGCCTCGACCATCTGGGCTGAGCTGAGCGCCCAACGTGCATTCGTCTCGCCGCTGCGTGCGCCGCCGTCAGTCGCTGCATCGCTCGCTGGACCAGATCGGACTACCAGTATAGACCAACGCTGGAGACACGATCATGAGTGACGACACCACGCCCGACCCGTCGCTACTTGCTCGGCAGCAGCGACAAATCCTGACCGAGATGGGCAGCGTGCGCGACGATCTCGCCGTGCTGACGGCCATTGCGATGCGCCAGGACGGGACGCTCGCGGTACTCCCGGCGGAAATGCGCGCAATGCACTCGCAGCATAGCGGGCTCGTCAACCGGGTCTGCGACCTGGAGCCCCAGCGGTAAGCTGCAAGCCCACCTCACGATCACAGCCAGCCCCGCCCGCGTTTAGAGCGCGCTGGTCACGATGACAGCACCGCAGGTGGCCTCCGCAATTGCCAGGGCGACGGTCCCGGCGAGACCTAAAAGCAGAGTAGCGCAAGAATTGGTCTGACTATACTGGCCGCATTGGCGCTGGTGGGCAGACCGATTCTTCCAGTTTATGTCGCATCCGCGACAGATGAGAAGCCCGCCATGCGCGCCCCGATGCCAGCCGACGCCGACAACTTCGAGGTCAACGAAATCAACCGCGTCCGCCGCGTGCACGACCGCGGACGCTACGACAAGGCAACGATTCACGCCTTCCTCGACGCGGCCGTCGCCTGCCACATCGCCTACACGATCGACGGCCGCCCGTACTGCACGCCGACCGCGTTCTGGCGCGAGGGCGAGCACCTCTACTGGCACGGATCGTCAGCCAGCCGGGCGATCCGCAGCCAGAACATGGGCCTGCCGGTCTGCCTGACGGTGACGCACGTGGACGCGCTGGTGATGGCGCGCTCGGGCTTCCACCACTCGATCAACTATCGTTGCGTGATGGCGTTCGGCACCGCGCACGCCATCACCGACCGCGCCGAGAAGCTGCGCCTGATGGACAACTTCATCGACCGCGTCTATCCGGGCCGCTCCAAGTTGATCCGCCAGCCGAACGAGCAGGAGCTGAAGGCCACGACGCTGATGGGCATGGAGATGGAGACGGTGTCGGGCAAGATCCGCGACAAGCACGTGGCGGACGAGGAGGAGGACTATGAAGCCGTGCCCGCCTGGTCGGCGCTGTATCCGATCACCCAGGTGATCGGCGAGCCGTCCGATTGCGCGCGGCAGTTGCCGGGGCTGACACGGCCCAACGAGATGGCCGATTTCGTTCCGGGGACGCGGCTCGATGAATTGATGACGAAGACGTATCGAAAGACGTTCGGCTGACGTATACCTCTCCCGCGCTTGCGGGAGAGGTCGAGGCGCGAAGCGACGAGGGTGAGGGTCGAGCCGAGTGCACCACCCTCACCCGCGAAGTGCAGGAAAGATACATAGCGACACGCAGCCGACCGCGTCCCGCACCTTTACTCCGCCGCCTTGTTCAAAATCTCCTCCGGCGTGGACGACACCACCTCCACATACTTCGGCACAAATTTCCCCCCCTCGATCAGCCGAATAAACTCCGGCTTGATCTCGTTCGCCAGGATACGCCGGATGCGCGCGTGCTCCTCGATATCCGCCCACTCGGCGATCAGGAAAAACCGCTGCGGGTCCTCTGTATCCCGGCACAGCACCCCATCCTTCACCTGAGCCGCCGACTTATGCATCGGATTCCCATCCGAATAATCAAACTCCTCGAACAGCCGGATAAACTCCGCCTCCTGCCCCGCCTGCACCCGGAAATCGTAGATATGCAGGAAATTCCCTTTCGTCGCCAAAGGCTCCTGTGCCATCGCAACCCCCTCCTTGAACCGCCGTGCCCACCGGCTAATACTTGCCCGCACCCCAGGTGCGCAACGCGAAACCACGGGCGCCGAGGAGACCAGAATGAACGACGGCCCGCCGCCGCCGCGCGACCCGCGCTACATCTGGCCCGCCGAGGGCCTGCGCCGCGTGCCCGACTGGGTCTACACCGACGACGCCATCTACCAGCGCGAGGTCGAGCGCATCTTCCACGGCCGCACCTGGAACTACGTCGCGCTGGAAGCCGAAATTCCCAACCCCGGCGACTTCATCCGATCGAATGTCGGCCCCACCCCGGTGGTCGTCGCACGCGGCCAGGACGGCGCGATCCACGTGGTGGAGAACCGCTGCGCCCACCGCGCCGCGGAATTCTGCCGCGAACTGACCGGCAACACCCGCGAATTCGTCTGCCCGTACCACCAATGGACCTACGAGCTGAACGGCACCCTGCGCGCCGTCCCCTTCCGCCGGGGCGTGGCCGGCAAGGGCGGCATGCCAGCCGACTTCGACATGACCGCGCACGGACTGACAGAACTGCACGTCACCACGCATCGCGGCGTGGTGTTCGCGTCCTACGTTGCGGACATGGAACCTCTGACCGACTATCTCGGCCCCGAAATCCTGCGCGAGTTCAACGCCACATTCGACGGCCGCCGCCTCACCATCCTCGGCCATTACCGCCACTCACTGCCTGGCAACTGGAAGCTGTACCACGAGAATCTGAAAGACCCGTACCACGCAACGTTACTGCACACCTTCCTGGTAACATTCGGCCTGCTGGTCGCCGGCAACAAATCGCTGATGCTGACCGACGCCACCGGGCGGCACGGCGTGATGGCCTCGGCCAAATCCGACGCCAAGGTCGCCGCCGACGTGCAGGGCGAGATGCGCGCCTACAAGGACGGCATGACCCTCGCCGAGCCGCGCTTCATGGACTTCATCGACGAGTTCGACAGCCCCTGGTCCGTCACCATGGCAACGATCTGGCCCAACCTGATCGTGCAGCGCGAGATGAACACCCTCGGCATCCGCCAGATCGTGCCGACCGGCCCGCACGAGTTCATCATGAAATGGACCATGTTCGGCTTCGAGGGCGACGACGAAGCAATGACCCGCCACCGCCTGCGCCAAGGCAACCTGATGGGTCCGGCAGGGTTCCTCGGCCTCGAAGACAACGAGGCGATCAAGTTCGTGCAGGACGGCATGCAGCGCGTGCCGAACGGCGAGCACGTGGTGGAACTCGATCCGCAGACCGCTTACGGCACGTCGGACACGCTGATCTCGGAGGCCGCGATCCGCGGAATGTACCGCTATTGGCGCGAGGTGATGGATCTGTAGCCATGCTCGACGCAACCGCCCCCCATACCGACCATCGCATCGCCGCGTTGCTGTTGCACCACGAGATCGATCAGTTCAACGCGCGCTATGCCGCCGCGCTGGATGCGCAACGTCTGACCGAGTGGACCGAGATGTTCACGCCGGACGCGTTCTACCTGGTCACCTCACGCGAGAACGCCGATCACAACCTGCCGGTCGGGCTGATCTATTGCGAAGGCCAGGGCATGATCCGCGACCGCGCGTTCGCGCTGGAAAACACCGCGATGTTCGCGCCGCGCTATCTGCGTCACATCATCGGCAACCTGATCGTGCACAGCGAAGACCCCAACGGCGACATTCGCGCACAGGCGAACTACGTCGTGCTGCAGGTGCTGTTCGACCGCCCGGACGCGACGCTCCACCAGGTCGGCGTCTATCACGACATCTTCCACCGTACCGCTACCGGACTGAAGCTGCGCGAGCGCCGCTGCGTCTACGATAATCTGTTGGTACCGAACGCACTATGCCTGCCAGCGTGATGTCGCGAACATCGCGTCGCGTCACCTACGTCATCGGTTGGGAGGCACCGGCCCCTCCCCCCGTCATGCCGGCGCAGGCCGGCATCCACGACTTGCCTTCGTGCAGCAAGCAAAGGCGTGGATGCCGGGCCGGCGCCTATCCTCGGACGGCGCTTCGGGCCGACGCGCGGGCCCGGCATGACGGAGGACGGCGGGCTACCCGGGCCCACCCATGACCCCCGGCGGCTTCGGCATCGGTGCTCGCGCCCCACGCAAGGAAGACGCGCGTCATCTGCGCGGCCGCGGCTGCTTCGTCAGCGACATCCACATGGCCGGCTTGCAGGACGTCGCCTTCGTGCGCAGCCCGGTCGCGCACGCACGCATCCTGCACCGCAGCAAACCCCCGGCCCACGAAACGAACGTCTTCTTCCGCGATGACCTCGTGGGCGTAGCCCCCATCGTCACCCGCTCAGCCATGCCAGGCTACAAACTATCGGAATTCCACCCCCTCGCCGCCGAGCGCGTCCGTTTCGTGGGCGAGCCAGTCGCGATGTGCATCGCAGCCACCCGCGCCGCCGCCGAGGACCTGACCGAACTCGTAGACGTGGACTACGCCGAGCTGCCCGCCATCGCCAGCAGCGCCGCCGGCCGCGTGCCCGGCGCGGCACGCCTGCACGAGCACTGGCCCGACAACCTGTTCCTGGAAACCGCATTCGACAGCGGCATCGACGCAGTCGCCGCCACCGCGCCGGTCAGGGTCGACCTGACGCTAAGCTGCGCACGCCAGGTGATGCACCCGATGGAAGGCCGCGGACTTCTCGCCTGGTGGGACCATCGCGCCGCGCAGCTTGTCGTACACGCCTCCACCCAGGTGCCGCACCTGATCCGCGCCGGCCTGGCCGAGGTGCTGAACGTTCCGCAAGCGGCAATCCGCATCGCGCCCCCGGACATCGGCGGCGGCTTCGGCTACAAATGCCTGCTGCAGCCCGAGGACGTCGCAGTCTCCTGGCTTGCACTGACTCGGAAAACTCCGTTCCGCTGGATCGAGGACCGCCGCGAGCACCTCGTCGCCGGCGCCAATGCACGCCAGCACAACTACCGCGTGACCGCCTACGCCGATCACCGCGGCCGGCTGCTGGGCCTGGACGCGGAGATCATGGTCGACACCGGTGCCTACTCCGTCTGGCCGTTCACCGCGTGCCTGGAAGCAGCACAAGCCGGCGGCAACCTGCCCGGCCCGTATGATCTGGCAGCGTATCGTTGCAAGACCTACTCGGTTGCCACCAACAAGCCGCCGTTCGCACCCTATCGCGGCGTCGCCCGCCCCGGCGTCTGCTTCGCGATCGAACTGACCATCGACGCCATCGCCCGCGCCGTCGGACGCGAAGCGTGGGAAGTGCGCGCCGAAAACCTGGTCCCGGCCGCGGCGATGCCCTACACCAACATCACCGGCAAGCGTTACGACAGCGGCGACTATCCCGCGTCCCTGCTGACCGCCAAGGACATGATCGGCCTCGATGCCCACCGCGGCGGCCCGCCACGCGACGCGCAAGGCCGCCATCTCGGCATCGGTTTCGCAACATATACCGAACAGACCGCACACGGCACGAAAGTGTTCGCCGCCTGGGGCCTGCCGCTGGTGCCCGGCTACGACCAGGCCTTCGTCAAACTCACCCCGGACGGAGCGCTGGAAGTAAAGGCCGGCATCCCGGCTATCGGGCAGGGACTTGAAACCACGTTGGCGCAGATCGCCCACGAGATGACCGGCGTTCCGTTCGACACCATCCGAGTAACGTTAGGCGACACCGCGACCACGCCGTTCTCCACCGGCGCCTACGCCTCGCGCGGCATCGTCATGTCGGGCGGCGCGGTCTCCCGCGCGGCCGAGGTCGTGGCCGGACGCATCAAGGCCATCGCCGCACATCTGCTGCAAGTCCGCTCCGATGCCGTAACGTTCCGCGACGGGCGCATCCATGCCGGCGCGGCCAGCTTGTCCTACGCCGAAATCGGCCACGCCTGGTACGCCCGCCCTGAACAACTGCCAGACCACGTCAACACCGGCGGCCTGGAGGTAACGGAAGGCTACAAACCCGATGTCGACACCGGCCTGTTCTCCTACGCCACCCACGCCGCGCGCGTCGCCGTCGATGCGGAAACCGGCCAGGTAGAAATCCTCGACTACGTCATCGTTGAGGATTGCGGCCGCGTGGTGAACCCGATGATCGTCGAGGGCCAGGCCTGTGGTGGCGCCGCGCAAGGCGTCGGCACCGCGCTGTTCGAGGAATGCCCGTACAACGACGACGCACAGCCGCTGGCCTCGACCCTGATGGACTATCTGCTGCCCGGCCCCACCGAACTGCCGAGCTTCCGGGTGCACCATACCGAGACGCTGTCGCCGCATTCCGCACACGGCATCAAGGGCGTCGGCGAGGGCGGCGCGATCGCGCCGGCCGGGGCCATCGTCAACGCGATCAACGACGCGCTGGCCCCACTTGGCGCCGTGCTTCGCGACATCCCGGCGAACCCCGTGCGCGTGCTCGCCGCCATCGCCGCCGCAGGACGCGCCGCTTCGTGAAGTCCGCCGTTGAACATCAGCGAGGCACCGGAGCCACCACGTCATGCCGGCGCATGCCGGCATCCACGACTTACCTTCATATCGTAAACGGAATATTCTATGTCGGGGCCAAGCCCCGGCATGACGTCGGATTGATTGGCATGATGCTGCGTGCAGCAAAATGAAGCCGGCCTCCTTCACCTACACTCGAGCCGGCACCATCGCACAAGCCATTGAACTGCTGGCCACGGAGCCGGACGCAAGATTGATCGCCGGCGGCCAATCGCTCGGCCCAATGCTGAACCTGCGCCTCGCCCGCCCGACGCGACTGATCGACATCAAGCGCGTCGGTGAGTTGCGCCTGCTGCAAGCGGATCAGCACCGCCTGCGCTTTGGCGCCTGTTGGACGCATGCCGAGATCGAGGACGGAACGATCGATGACGCAACAAATGGGCTGCTGCCCCACGTCGCATACGGCATTGCCTACCGTGCGGTACGCAACCGCGGCACCATCGGCGGCAGCTTGGCGCATGCCGATCCGGCTGCGGATTGGTTGACGACGATGGCAGTCCTTGGCGCAACGATCATCATACAAGGCGCGGGTGGGACGCAAAACTGTCCGGCGGCAACCTTCGTGCAAGGCCCGTTCGCCACCTCGCTTGCCATCACCGAAATGATCGTCGCCATCGAACTGCCGCGCCTGTCACAATCCGCAAGCTGGGGCTACCACAAGGTCTGCCGCAAAACCGGCGAGTTCGCCCGCGCGATCGGTGCCGCGGTGCTTGACGAACGCAACGGGTTCGCACGGGTCGTCTGCGGCGCCACCGGCGGGGCACCGATCTTACTGCCCCGCACCGCCGCCCGCCTCGCACAGGCCGGCGGCGGCGCCGCGTCAACGATTGTCGCCGACGAACTCTCCGCGTTGCGCGGCACGGCACCGTGGCAGGTGCATGCGGTCGCCGTGCGCCGCGCACTCACGCAACTCGCAGCATCGGCGGGGACCGCATGACGCCGGTGTCGCTGACCGCGCCTGTCTCGCTGACCGTGAACGGCCGCCCGGTGCAGGCCCTGGTCGAGCCGCGCACCCATCTGGCCGACTTCCTGCGCGAGCACCTGCATCTGACCGGCACGCATCTCGGCTGCGAACAGGGCGTGTGCGGCGCTTGCACGGTCTCGATCGACGGCAAACCGCAACGTTCCTGCATCGCCTATGCGCTCGACTGCGACGGCAGCACCGTCACCACGATCGAGGGCTTCGACGACGACGCGCTGATGGACGACCTGCGCACGGCGTTCTCCGCCCATCACGGCCTGCAATGCGGCTTCTGCACGCCGGGGATGCTGGTGACGGCGCGCGATGTCGTTGCGCGGCTGGGCGACGTGCCGGAGGCGCGTATCCGCGAGGAACTGTCGGGCAATCTCTGCCGCTGTACGGGGTACGTGGGCATCGTCGCGGCGATCCGCACGGTCTGCGCCGGGCGGCTGCCGATCGCGGCGATCGCGCCCATGCATGCCACCGCGGTGTCCGTTCCGGTTATGCAGCAAGCCGTCCTGCCGAGCAGTGCGTCGGGTCAAACGCCACAGGCCGCCGCGGCGTCGCCGGCGGCGATCGCCACCGGCGACGGCCGGCCGACGCTGACTGAGCGCATCACGCTCACCGCCGCGCCCGACGTGGTTTGGGCCGCGCTGGCCGATCTGCGCGCGGTCGCGTCCTGTGTGCCGGGCGCGGAGATCACCACGATCGACGGGGAGGCCGTCACCGGCCGGCTGCGCGTGGCACTCGGGCCGATCCGTGCCGGGTTCGCCGGCCAGGGGAGCG
>DASRQX010000474.1:0-10302 GCA_035696165.1 Acetobacteraceae bacterium
CCGCACAAATGAGTCGTGGATGGCCGGCCTGCGCCGGCCATGACAGGTGGAGAGTCGGAATTTTCGGCCGCTGGTATTACTGGACTGCAGAAAACCATTGCGCTTCGCGTGGTGTCCGATCGGGCTCCGCGCGAAGCGCCAAAATCCTTGCTTCTCCGTGTCCTCGTGCGTCCTCGTTGCTTCTCTGCGTCAAAAAACTTGCTTGCTTACTTGATTGCGAGCACGGTCTTTCAGGCGGGCGCACCCGCGGCCATCGCACCGAAGTGCCAGAGCATGCGTTCCGCATCCGGTGCGATCCCAGTGAACAGCCGGAACGCCTCGACCGCCTGGAACACCGTCATGCCGCCACCAACCAGCGTCCGGCAGCCGAGCGCGCGGGCAGCGCACAGCAACTCGGTATCCAGCGGGAAATAGATGATCTCGGTGACCCACAGCGCGGGACGCAGCAGCGCGGCCGGCAGCGGCAGACCGGGATACTTCGCCATGCCCATCGGCGTGGCGTTGATCACCCCATCGGCCGCAGCTACAGCGGCGGCCAGGTCGGTGCCCGCCGCGGCACGTCCCTCAGCGAAACGCGCGCGCAGCCCATCCGCGACGGTCTCGGCGTGGCCGGGGTCGACATCGATGACGGTCAGGTGCTGCACGCCCACCGTCAGCGCGGCGTGCGCCACCGCCGAGCCCGCCCCACCCGCGCCAAGCTGCACCACGCGGTCCCGCGCGACGCCGGGCAAGCCGCGCCGAAAACTCTCGGCGAAACCGAACCAGTCGGTGTTGTGGCCGATCCGCCGGCCGTCCCGCAGCACCACCGTGTTAACCGCGCCCAGCGCCCGCGCGTCGGGTGACAACTCGTGCAGCAACGGCAGCACCGCCTGCTTGCAGGGATGCGTGATGTTCAGCCCGGCGAAGCCCATCCGCTCGGCCGCGGTCAGCAATTCCGGCAACGCCTCCACGCCCAGCCCAAGCACCTCCAGGTCGATCAGCTTGTAGAGATATCGCACACCCTGCGCGGCGCACTCGGCTTCATGCAGGGCAAGGGACCGAGACGCATGAATCCCGGCACCGACCAGGCCGATCAGGAAGCCAGGCTCGGTTTGCGGCGGCATGCGGTGGTCCCTCAACATGGCATGTCATCATGACATGCCGGCGGGTCGATTTGACCGGGATGGTTTTAAAACCGCACCGCCGTTGCGGCATCGGCCAAAGCCTGGTGCGCTTTGCCGGCCGCTTCCGTGGCCTGCTCCAGCGCCTGGTTGAGCTGATCCAGCTTGGTTTCGTCGGCATCTAGCTCGCGCGTCAGCCTGGCATGCAGCGCGTCGTTCGGTGCCACGACAACAAGGTTTTTGCGGATACGATCCTCATCCTGCGTGATGGCGGCCCGTTGCGCCGTGATCTGCTCGACAGTCGCGCGCTTCGCCGCCTCGTCCTGGCGCAGCGTGTTGAGATGCTGCAAGGCCGTGCGCGCGGCGACGGACAGGGTCTGTTCATTCAGCAGGCGCACGACCACCTGGGCGCCGTCGGCGAGCAGCGAGGTTTCCTCGCGCTCCATCCGGTCGAGATAGGCGGTCAGTTTGCGGACCTCGCCCGGCTTCAGCGTCACGGGCGCGCGCCAAGCTGTCGCCGTCTCTTCGGTGCCCTGGATCGGGCCGCCTTCCAGCGTAAGCATGCGATCGCCGCCTTTCGGGAGCTCTACCAGAACGCTGCGAGACTCGGTTGCCGGCGCGGTCAGTGTGATGCGCAGGACCTCGCGCAGGCGCGTGGTGATGCGCAGCAAGCCCTGCGAGGCGGCCAGCGCGGCGACAGCGGTCTGCTCGGTCGTTTCGCAATCCATTGTCGTGCGCAGATCCTGGGCGAAGGACAGCAGGCGGCTCTCGCGCACCGGCAGGCCGCCGAGCCTGGCGTCGCCGGCAAACATCGCCGCGCCCGACGCATCGTACAGCGTCAGCACGCCCGCCGGCATGGAAGCGCCGGTATCGTTGGTGATGCGAATGGCGAACAACGGGTGCGGATCGTTGCAGGTCGCGAGATCAACGCGCTGCGCCGGCACCGACCGATCGATGACCGGTACGCTGGCGGTATGGCCGGCAACCAGCGACACCGGCGCGGGAAGCTGAAATATCGTTTCTTCGGCGCCCTCCGCGACCTGCGCCTGCTGCTCTGGCGGTGCCATCTGCGGCGCGGGTGCCGGCATCGGCGCGGGCGCCGCTGGCATTGCATTGAACGCGCGGGCCGCACCGGCGGGAGCCGATTTCGCCGCCACCTGGGCCGGCCGCGCGCGCGTGTCCACGCCAGGCAGGATGCGGCCGAGGATCTCCACCGGTACCTCCGGCCGCTGCACGAAATAGCTCTGATAGATCGCCTGGCGGAATGTAACGGGATTGCCGTATTGCAATGTCAGCGCCACGCCGTTCCAGTCGTTGCCGGATTGATTTTCCAGCACCGCCCAGCCTTGCAGGCGGGCAGGGTCACCCGCCTTCGCCGGCAGCACCAGGCGGTAGGACGCCTTCCACAGCGGCGCGGCGGCGACATAACCGACCCGCACCGCGCGATGTCCGGTACCGTTAGGGCCGGTGGCGCTGTTGTGCAACGTTATATGGCGCATGCTCTGGTTGGCTTCGCGGCGCAGCGAGTCAAGCGCGGTACCGATACGCGCGCGCAACGCGGGATCGACGACCTGAATGCTGTCGGCGTCCTCCACCAGGAACTGGCGCAATCCCTCCGCGCTCAGCAGATCCACCCGCGTGCGCTGCACAACGACCGGCAGTTGGCCCGGCGTGGTCCCCGGGGTCAGCAAAGTCTCGGTGACATGCTCCGCGGAGACGATGCGTCCGGTCATCGGGCGAGGACCCTGCACCGAAATCTCGACACCTTGCAGACTGTTCAGCAGATCGACCGGCGAGCGCAGTGCATCCGGGCCGAACGGGACGTCACCGAAGCTGGCGCGCGTGTTGTCGCGGCCGGGCAGTTCGACCGTGCCCACACCGCCGGCGCTGTCGAACACAACCAGCGACATCAACATGTCATCGACCTGGTCGAGCGGCACGTCGAGGCCAAGTGTGGCGGGGCCATCGACCTCGGCCTCGTATTCGAAATAGCCGATACCGGCGGACGACAGCATGACCCGTTTGAGCGCCACATCAGCAGCAAAGCCTGGGCAGGCGCTGCCGAGCAGAAATGCCACGATCAGCATCGGCGCGCGCATCGGGTTTCTCCGTTCGGGTGGGCGGTGGCGGACTGGCGTCGGTGCCACGATCCCGCGGGTCGTCATGGAGGCATTCGCATGCGGCAAAGGCAATGGCGATTGCTTGCGGACGATGCGTACGGGTGCATCGCTGGTGTCGCCAACCCTGTTGCGGGTCAGTCGAACGATTGACGATCGGGGCAGAGAAGGGCAGGGGCAGAGATGCGCGATCAGGCGGCGTCCGGTGCGGGCAAAGTCCGGCCTGGCCGGCCCACGCCGCGCCGCACCGTCAATGCACCATGCGCGCGGCCAACGACAGCCGTTCCGCCGCCGCCGACAGTCGCTTGTCGCGCGTCCACAGCGAAGCGCCCTGCGTCAGACGGGTAGCAGCCAGCAAATGCGCATCCACGTAACCGAAGCCGATCCCGAACAGCCCGTTTCGATCGACCAGATGGATGACCTCGTCATCACGGGCGACGATCGCCTGCGGCAACTCACGTAGATCAGCCAATACACTCTCGCGCTGGCGCAGATTGCCCAACGCCAGTTCGCCAATGACGAACGGATGACAGAGCACCTGCCCCGCGTCGAGCAGTCCCGTCAGGATCACTTCTCCACTTCGCAAGTGATCGATCCACACCGACGTGTCGACCAGGATCACGCCGGCTCCGTTTGCCGCCGGGGCACCGGTGAAATACCGGGTTCGCTGCCCCCCAAGCGGGCAAGCCGACGCGCGGTCTCACGTTCGACCAATGCCTTGAGCGCGGCGCGCACCAAGGCAGATTTCTCCTGTAATCCGGTCAAGGCTTGCGCCTTGGCAATCAGATCGTCGTCCAGCGTGATCGTTGTGCGCATGCCAGGTGCCGCCCGTCCTCCGAGGCACTTCAAATAGCACCGAATGATGCGGTATTCAATGCCTCTTGGTCCCGCCGGCAGGTTCCCGTCTGCCTGATCGTTCGGTGCACAGTCTGCGTTCATCCATCACCGCATCACCCCCCCTGGCAACGCCCTGAACGGGTCGAACACCACCACGCCAAGCGGCTCGAAATGCCGAATATTGCGCGTCAGGATCGTCAGTCCGTGATGCCGTGCCGTCGCCGCGATCACGATGTCGGCGAACCTTGGCGCCTGGCCCAGCCCGCGCGCCGCGTCGGACAGCGCACCCGCGATCCGCGCGACCGCGACATCGAATGCCAGGATGCGATCACCGTACAGGTGCAACACCGTGTCCAGCCACGCCGACAGCGCCGCCGCCTTGCGCGCTGCGCCCTCGCGTCGTGCCTTGGCGATGCCATCGGCGACCTCCGCGACCGTCACCGCCGACAGGAAGAGCGCCGCCGAGTTCCGGTCCATCCAGCAGACCAACGCGGCCGAGGCCGACGCCCTCGACGGCGCGCCGGCCGAGATGACATTGGTGTCGACTAGATACACGCCTCAAAGATCGGCGAGGCGCGTTGGCTCGGCGTTCCGCGCCGGGAGGTCATCCGCCTCTAGCGGCGCCTCCATCAGCAGGCGGCCTAACGACGGCACGCGTGACAACCGCTCCCATTCGGCGAAGCTCAGGATGACCGCCTGTTTCCTGCCGTGCCGGGTGATGATCGCCGGTTCACCCTGAACCGCGGCATCCACCACCGCCGACAGATGGGCCTTGGCGTCGCGTAGCTGGATCTCCCGCATGGCGGACTTTCTGGTGCGTGACCACTGTAGTCATATTGGTGATTGTGCTGCATAATCGCAAGGCGCGAAACTCGTACTGTACGGCCCAGGCCCGCCGTTGTTGCCGAGCCATAGGTCCGACGGTTGCTTGCCGGCGCTCGCCGGTCTGTCCATCTCGCATGCTCCCGCCTAAAACCCCCACGCGCCAGACCGGAGGAATCCCCCCATGACCACCATCAACGCCAACATCGCGGCCCCCCGCATGCTGCTGGTCGCCGGCGGCGGCGTGAAACAGATCGCCGAGGTGCTGGCCAAATTCGGCCTGTCTCGCCCCCTCGTGGTCAGCGATCCGTTCATGGTGTCCTCCGGCCTGATCCGGCGCTGCCTTGACCCGTTGGAAGCCGCCGGAATCACCCACGGCGTGTTCACCGACACCGTCCCCGAACCGGTCGACACCGTCGTCGAAGCCGGCGCGCGGCAGCTGAAATCCGGCGATTACGATTGCCTGATCGGCTTCGGCGGTGGCTCGCCGATCGACACCGCGAAGGCCATGACCATCCTGGCCACCGGCGGCGGCCGCATGCGCGACTACAAGGTGCCGGTCTCGGCCGACCGCGCCGACTGGCCGGTGATCGCCATCCCCACCACCGCCGGCACCGGTAGCGAGTCCACCCGCTTCACCGTGATCACCGACATCCAGCACGACGAGAAGATGCTGATCGCAGGCCTCGGCGCCCTGCCGCTGGCCGCCATCGTCGATTACGAACTGACCTACAGCGTGCCGAAGCGCACCACCGCCGACACCGGTGTGGACAGCCTGACCCACGCGCTGGAGGCCTATGTCTCGCGCCGCGCCAACCCGTTCTCCGACGCCTTCGCGGTATCCGCCATGGCACTGATCGGGGCGCACCTGCGCACCGCCTATCTCGAACCTTCCAACGCCTCCGCGCGGGAAGGCATGATGATCGGCGCGACCCAGGCGGGGTTGGCCTTCACCAACGCCTCGGTGGCGCTGGTGCACGGCATGTCGCGCCCGATCGGCGCGCATTTCCACGTGCCGCACGGCCTGTCCAACGCCATGCTGCTGCCCGCAGTCACGCGCTTTTCGATCGAGGCGGCGCCGGCGCGCTACGCCGAGGCCGCCCGGTGCATCGGCTTTGCCACGCCAACCGACGCCGACGGACCCGCCTGCGCCCGGCTGGTCGCCGGGCTGGAAGCCTTGAACAAGGAGCTGTTGGTGCCCAGCCCGCCCGAATACGGCATCGACGAGCACACCTGGCACGCCAAGCTCGACCTGATGGCCGACCAGGCGCTCGGCTCCGGCAGCCCGAACAACAACCCGCGGATTCCCGACAAGGCCGAGATCATCGCGCTGTACCGCGAGGTCTGGCGCGGCACGGCCCGCAACGCGTGAGGCCGGCAATTCTCAGCGTGGTGCACGAACTTCTCCCCCTCCCTCAAGGGGAGGAGGAGAAGCTCTCGCACCCCCACCCACCATGAGCACACCCGCCACAAACCCCACCACCCAACCCACCCTGCGCGCCTGTCACGATTGCGGCCTGCTGCAACTCGTCCCGCCACTGCCGGTCGGCACCACCGCCGCCTGCACACGCTGCGACACCACCCTGCGGCACCACCGGCGCGACCCGATGAACCGCACGCTTGCCGTGTGCCTCAGCGCACTCGTGCTGTTCGCTGTCGCCGCCTCGACGACGCTGCTGCTGGTCTCCAACGCCGGCCAGGTCCATCTCGCCAACCTGTTCTCCGGCCCGATCGGACTGGAGCAGGCCGGCATGTGGGAGCTCTCGGCCGTGGTCCTGCTCGCCACGGTCGGCGCGCCGCTCGCCAAGCTCGGTTCCACCATCTACGTGCTGCTGGCGCTGCGCCTGGCGCACCCGCCGCGGCACATCCGCCGGGTGTTCGCCTGGGGCACCCGCCTGACGCCCTGGTCGATGGTCGAGGTCTATCTGCTCGGCGTCTTTGTCGCCTACGTGAAACTGGGCTCGCTGGTGCGCATCGAGGTGGGGGGCGCGGTCTACGCTCTTGGCGGACTGCTGCTGGCAATGGTAGCCGCCGATACGTTGCTCGACCGCCAGGCGGTGTGGGAGGAGATGGAGCGCCACGGCGTTCCGCACGCCCCGATCGACCACGCCGCGACCATCGCCGCCGCCCGTGCCATCGGTGACCGCACCAGCGCCGGTGGGTATGCCGCCAGTCGCGACCCCACCAACAGTCGTGATCCCACCTGCATCAGGCGCACCGACAGCCAAACCGGCGCGCGCGCCATCGGCTGCCGCACCTGCGGACTGGTCAGTGTCGTACCGGGCGGCACAAATGCGCTCTGCCCACGCTGCGGCAGCGCGCTGCACGCGCGCCGGCGCGACAGCATCGCCGGCACCTGGGCATTTTCGGTCGCCGCGCTGCTGCTTTACGTGCCGGCGAACGTCTACCCGGTGCTGACCTACATCCGGCTCGGCACCGGCCGGCCCAGCACCATCCTCGGCGGCGTGCAAGAACTGTTGCGCGGCGGCATGTGGCCGTTGGCGCTGCTGGTGTTCTTCGCCTCGATCGCCGTGCCGGTGGTGAAGCTGGTCTGCCTGGGGATCCTGCTGATCACCACCCAGCGGCGCAGCCGATGGCGGCTGCACGACCGCACCGTCATGTATCGCCTGGTCGAAGGCATCGGGCGCTGGTCGATGATCGACGTGTTCATGATCTCCATCCTGGTGGCGCTGGTGCATTACGGCGCGCTGGTCACGATCAATCCCGGCCCAGGCGCCATCGCGTTCGCCGGAGTGGTCATCCTGACAATGTTCGCCGCGGAGACCTTCGACTCGCGCCTGATGTGGGATGCTGCCTCATGAGGAACGCTGGCGCATGAGTGACCTGCCCAGGAGCGATCCGCCGCCACCGCATCCGGTGGCGACCGTCCACCCGCGCGGGCGGCGCATCTCCTGGATTTGGGCGATCCCGGTGGTCACCGCGCTGATCGGCCTGTGGATCGCCTGGGACACGCTGACGCATCGCGGTCCGTTGATCACCGTGACGTTCGAGACCGCCGAGGGCCTGGTGGCGGGCCAGACCCACGTCCGCCACAAGGATGTCGACATGGGGCTGGTGCAAACCGTGGCCCTCAGCAAAGACCTGCAAAAGGTAAACGTGACTATCCGCATGAACCGTTCGGCGGAACCGCTGCTGACGGACACGGCAAAGTTCTGGGTGGTCAAACCACGTTTCTTTGCCGGATCTATCTCCGGGCTCGAGACGCTGCTGTCCGGCGCCTATATCGAACTGCTGCCCGGCGCGCCGAGCGGTGCCACGGAGCGCGAGTTCATCGGGCTAGAGGACCCGCCGGTGCTGCTGTCCGACGTGCCGGGCACCACCTTCCTGCTGCACGCGGCGCGCATCGGCTCGATCAGCCTCGGCTCGCCGGTGTTCTACCGCGACCTGACGGTCGGCCAGGTGCTGGGCTGGGACATCGCTAACATGGCCGACAGTGTCACCATCCACACCTTCGTCCGCGCCCCGTTCGATCGCTACGTGCACGACGGCTCGCGCTTCTGGAACGCCTCCGGCGCCACGGTGGAGCTCGGCCCGAAGGGCGTGCAGCTCCAGCTTGAATCGTTGCGCGCCCTGATACTGGGTGGCGTCGCCTTCGATACGGGCCCGGAAGCTGCTCTGACACCGGTCAGCGTCGCGAACCACCCCTTCCAGTTGTACGCCGACCGCGACGACGCGGAGCATGCGAAGTTCACCGAGCGTATCGAGTTCATCGCCTACTTCACCGGCTCCGCCGCCGGCCTGACGCCGGGTGCGCTGGTAACATTGCGCGGCCTGCAGATCGGCGAGGTCAGCAGCGTGGACCTGTGGTACGACAAGGCTGCGGACCGCGTGGTGGTGGCGGTGCGGTTCGATATCGAACCACAACGGATCAGCCAGTTGCAGCTTCCGGGCGGCAGCGATCTGATCAGCACGCTGCGCGTTCTGGTGCATCGCGGCCTGCGCGCAAGTCTCGGCACTAGCAATCTGCTGACCGGCCAGAAGGAGGTCGCGCTGGGCATCCAGCCTGACGCACCGGCGGCCGATCTCAGCACCGATGGCAAGCTGTTCGTGCTGCCGACGACGGATACCGGCGGACTGAGCGATCTGGCGCAATCGGCCAGCGCGATCCTGACCAAGCTCAACAACCTGCCGCTCGAACAGATCGGCCAGAACCTGAACGAGACACTCAGCGGTGCGAACAAGCTGGTCAACGACCAGCAGTTGCACGCGGCTGTGGGCTCGCTGCAGGAGACGCTGACCGATTTGCAGAACCTGGTGCGCCATACCGACGCCGGGGTCGAGCCGGTGCTGCAAAAGCTGCCGAAGCTGGCGCAGGGGCTGGACGAGGCGGTGCAGCGGCTCAACAAGCTGCTTGGCTCGGTGGACAGCGGCTACGGCGGCAATTCCGGGTTCAACCAACACCTTGATCACCTGTTGCTGCAACTCTCCGACACCGCGCGATCGGTCCGAGTGCTGGCCGACCTGCTGTCGCGCCATCCCGAGGCATTGATCCGTGGCCGCACCGACCAGGGACCGGAGTAGCCGCCATGCTGCGTCGCCGCCTGCTGCTGCTGCTTGCCGCTGCACCAGCCGGCTGCGCGTCGCCCAACCCGATACTCTATGTTCTGGCGCCGCAACCGGGCACCGACACGCCGGGCGCGCCGCGCACCGTCGAGCTGCGCGAGGTCGGCCTGGCGCGCTATCTGGATCGTTCGCAGATCGTTCGCTCGTCGGAGGGATATCGCCTCGACGTGCTGAGCAACGAGTGGTGGGGCGAGCCGCTCGGCAACATGTTGAGCCGCGTGCTGGTCCAGGAGCTGACGCAGCGCCTGCCCGGCAGCACGGTGTTCGCCGAGAGCGGCGCGATCACCATCAGCGCGGTTGCCACGGTGGCGGTCAATATCCAGCGGCTGGACGCCGACGCGACCGGCGCGGTTGTGCTGATCGCGCAGGTCGGGGTGACTGGGCGCGCTGCGGCGACGCGTGACATCCACCTGACCGTGCCGCCAACCGCACCGGGTACCGCGGGACTGGTCGAGGCAATGAGCCGCGCGATCGCACAGCTAGCCGACACGATCGCCGCGATGCTGCACGGGTAGATGCTATGGGGCGGGCGACGAGGAGATGGCACCAGCGTCGCGTTGTGGCAGCATCTGATGGAGTGCCCCATGCCAAAGTTCAACGACCTTAGCCGGTCGCTCGTCGCCCTGGCCGAGGATAGCACGTTAATCGCAGCGAACGAACTGAGCCGGTCGAGCTGGCTGGTCGGTGCTGTGGTGCCCGGCCCTGCGGCGTGACCCGCGCAAGAAGCTGCCGCCCGATGCGGACGCCCTGCTTGGGCTGCTGCACCGCTGGCGGGATGAAGCGATCGCCGCGGGTCGCAAGATCGAGCGGATCTGCGTGGCCGACGAAGCCGGCCGTGACGG